>CBDIWQ010000325.1:0-15743 GCA_965285965.1 uncultured bacterium
GGCCGTCGTGGCCGAACACAGTGTGCCCAAAAGCCAAGCCATTAAGGTGGAGCTGACCCACGCGAATGATGCGGTGTTTTACGAAGTGGAAGTGCTCAAGAAAGTATTGGTGGACGCCGAGACCGGCCAGATCATTCGATCAGAATAAATCATGACGGCAGATGCAGTGCAGTGCATCGCCGGCAGACCGCTCCATCACCACGTCGCGTTGAGACATCGCTCAGACCCATCTCGCACTATGCCTGGTAGAATGCTCTGGACGGCCATGAATAGCTAACAGGCTATTGACCTGGGCACTACGGAAACGATGAAACTGGGACAGCCACAGTTTCCCTCAAAATCGTTCGCAGGCTGTTCAGAAAGGCCGTCCAGCAAGACCGCAGCAAGCGATGAGGCGAAGCATACTCTGGCCCGTACGTTGAGCCTCTGAGCGCCGCGAGAACGCCGCTGGCGGACTTTGTCAACAACCTGCTAAGGGAGGCACGACATGCACGCTCGATTCGTCGCATACCGGCATTCGTCATTGTTCGCGGCCCTGGCCCTCCTGCTGAGCCTCGCGGCTTGCGCGAAAACGACGCCCGGCGTCGCCCCTCCCGCGCCGTTGAACTTTCCGCTGGCGCTGCAGTATGCGCAGCGTGCCGAGCTGGCCTACGAACAGGATGCGACGATTACGCAGCGCAGCGGCTCGAACGTGCGGGTCGCCGTCAGTCCTCCGCTCGCGCTGGGCGTGAAAGCCTATGTGGAGACGGACGACACCGCGCGCGTGCAATGGCTGGTGGTGCGCGGCACGTCGAACCTCGTCAACATCCAGTTGGACGTGGACTACAACAAGATCCTGGATTCCCGGCTGCAGATTCCACTGCACAAAGGCTTTGCGGACGCCGCCATGCAGGTATATCAGTTTGCCAAGCCGCTGCTCAAAACAGATTATGAGATCCGCGTCAGCGGCCACAGCCTCGGCGGCGCGGCCGCCGTGATCGTCTTGATGCTCTTGAAAGAAGACGGCTACAAGCTCGGACAAGCCATGACCTTCGGCCAACCGAAAGTCACCAACCGGGACGGCGCCCGCAAGTATGGCGCGCTTCCCCTGCTCCGGTTCGTGAATGCCAAAGATCCGGTGCCGTTGCTGCCGCCGCTCGAGATCTTCGCGGTGCTAGACGAAGGGCCGTATCGTCACTTCGGCCCCGAAGTCGTGCTGGAAGAGGGCGCCGCCTACCGCTATTACCCCGATCCCCAAGCGGGACGCCTATCCGTGCTCTCTTTTTGGAATAATTTGAAAAACGTCAGCGTCAACGATCTCCCGGAGCACTTCATGTCGACCTATCTCGCCCGCATCCAGCAGAAAGCTCCCGCGCCGGCGCCCAATCCCTAACGGCGGAGGCCGGCCGGAACGAGATGCATGCAAAGTGCCAAGGGAAGAAGGGTATCACGCAGTCAGGACTGCCCCATGCGTCCATAATGGGTCATTCAAGGTGGAAGCATCTGGCCAAAAAGAATGGGGTGCAAGCCAGGTCGGAGGGGACCATTCGCTCAAAGAATGTGGGTCAGCACCCTTCGAGTTGGGCCTACATCCCCTCTCGATAAAAACGGCTGAACCGAACGGCTCGCCCTTATGTGGACACTGGGTCTGTCGACTCGCCGGGATCTGGTTCGGCAACCCTCCAGTCACCTGATGTTGGTTGCCCCGCGCCGTAATCATCGGGCTCGCATCGACGGCCATGCCTACTGGCACCGAGCGACAGGCGCGTACCTTGAACCACAACCCCGCCACTGAAGCAGAGGCGGTGCCCTTTGCACGTTGGCGGCACAAGGGCGAGTCAAACCGGAAACACGATCCCGAGGCTACCGACCTCACTTGAGTGACCGGCACCTCCCTTCACTTCATAGATAACACCGAAACTCAGCCAATCAACGACCGTTTCTAGTTGCCACACTACCGATGCACCAGCACTTCTGAGCGGGGGGCGGGTTTGGAGAGCTCTTTTGACATTGTGGAGGTCTTGGAGAAGCTTTAGGCTTCCCGCTCACTGGCGGGCCTGCACACCACCCCTACGACCGACCTCGAGTTCCATTCACTGTGCCTCTCACCGAAGCCCTCCGCTCACTTCTAAGATAACGCTTCTTCACGCCCGATCAAGTGATGCGGCGCATCGCTTCTCGCCTCCCCATGCAGCGAATCCTTTCAGAGGCGACCGCCTCTCAAAGATAGAAACCGGAGGGTCCATGAAGCTGGGTCGTAGCAGAAGGAGTTCGATATGGATCCCGTTGCCGTCATGCTCGTGCTCACCTTCATCGTCATGCTGGCCACCGCAGCTATGACGATGCCGTTTCAACCGCCTCCTGTGTTGCGCCGACAGGTGTCCTGTCCGGAAGACCATGAAGAGGCCACGGTGGCATTCTCCTGGGATATCACCCGACGGGAGCGCCATTGTGGAGTGCGACCATCGGGAGAACGGTCACTGTCAGGATACCTGTGCCACACGGTTGCAGACCGCATGGGCCGAACCGCACCCGTCGGTGGTGCTGCCGTAACTGTCACACTGGGATGTCTTCCCTGAAAAGGAGCAATCGATGCCACGACGTATTATGGCTGTGCGGTGCCTGACGCTGATGACGGGACTCCCCCTTTCGGCACAGGCCCAAGATAAACAGACGATCCGCTTCGCAATAACCAGCGAAGGATTGATAACCTCCGACGTCAAGATGGACGGCAAGCGCTTCTCATTGCCGAAAGGAGCGCGCGTCCGATTGGTCTTTGACTATGCCGATCGCAACGGCAATGTGCATCAATTCACCGTGCATTCGGCCAAGACCGACCTCATCGGGCAACGGATGTCGCAGGACGGTCGGAAAACTTCCGCGCTTGAATTCACGGTGGGGGAGCGAGGTGAAGACTTCTATCGAATCTCGTGCGATCTGCCGTGCCTCGCGATGGAAGAATTAACCGACTACTTGTTGTTCGTCGACAAGGGACAACGGAGTTAACGGCCCGGCTCGGCGGCTGGGAGATCGCAACCCATACGATATGCAACTGCTATGAAAGGAATTGTCCCATGATGACAGTATCCCCGCTCACTCACGATCAACACCAAGCCGCCGAAGCCGCCTTCCGTGGCCTCCCGTTCAACCCTCACTGGTCAGCCAGTGCCCAAGAGATTTATCGCGGAATTGTCGCGGTCACGAACGGACGCAACATCGTCTCAGAGACCGTCTCCGCTTCGGAGCCGGCAGCTGTGGCCGTCGGAGCATGATTGAGCCAAGAGCCCAGCGCCCGACCGGCTGCTGCCCCGGCGTGAACCACGCATCCGGCGGCATGTGGGAAGGGTCTGTATGTTCAAGCGCTGTGTCAGATGCGGCAGCTACTGTTTTTTCAGCGCCTCGTTCAGAAGTTGGGCGAGCCGGACTCCCGCTTTCGCTAACTGCTCATTCACGACCGGTACACTGGCCCGGTAATAGTCCTCGCCGAGTTGGCGAGTGGGTGGAAAGGCATACACGGATTCTTTGGCGATCATGTGTGATTCCATGGCCCAGTCCACCACGGAGCCGTCTTGAAAGGCGCCGGCCGGCTGCACGCGCAACCAGGCAGTGAGTCGCTCCGCGTACTGATGCACATCGGTCACTTCCCGCTCGAGGATCCCGCTATCCCATACCGCATGCAGGTTCCACGGTGTGCGGCTGACCGCGTTCATGGCCTGCCCGAGGAACTCGACGAGCACCTCGTTGCCGCCCCGGTCGGCCTTGTCACCGGCATGCAGCGGTTGATGGAGGTCCGCCACGAAGTGAATGAGATACTTGAGCGCCTGGTGGCGTTGGGACCGCTCTACCGTGTCGTCGGCCAGCACGGCACGAAAGTGTTCGATTTGTCCGACGACACACTGCGCCTCAGGACAGAACCGGGTGGCGTCGTACCCGCTTTCCGTGAACGGAATATTGACGAAATGCCACGGCTTCGTCTCCGGTGTTCTCTCCTCGTCCGCCCAGGTGGAGGCCTGGATGAACGTGGTGCCACTCAACAGCGCGTTCACCTCGCCGCGCACGCCCGGATCCAGCCGTTCCTCGGCAACGATCGCAACGATCTCATGTCCTTGTTTGCCCCAGGCGTACACAGATGAGGGCAGAAGCGAGAAGACGAGTAGGAGGACAAGTGGCGTCAGAGCTCTCATCGGCATGGTTCCGAATTCCTCAAGCGAACCAACAGGGCGTGGCCCAGAGAGTCTGATGGATGACCAGGATCTCATGACCGTCGCGGCGGACGACCTGTCGAGGATGCATCCGTGGGCATCCGGCGACAACGCTCTTCCGAGTACCCCTCGATAAGCTCCTTAATTTTGCCCTGAATGATGTCGCGATGCTTGAACACCTCTTCCATGTACGGGCCTTTTCCGGACTCGGGCACGTCTTTCACATACCCGGCCTTCTGCTGAAGATAGATATCGGGCAAGGCCGAGACTGATGTGAAGCTGATGGGAAGAGCGAGCGTTTGCTGCAGGGCCTGCGCCGCACTGATCCCGATATTTCCCGTGGGAACCGGAACACCGAACACCACAAAATGTCCTTGCCCTGTGAAGGTCCCCTGCAGCGTCAAGGTGAATTCTTTTGTCAGGACAGGCACAATGGGGTTCCCTCGACGATAGAAACACTGCGCTTGAAGGATAGCCTGTTTGAACTCTTCCTGTTGCGCGACGTCCTGGCTCGCGATGTCATGTAAACTCACCCCGGAAGCGGCCTTCATATCCTCTTCCACTCCACGGAGGGCCACATCCAAGCTCACGGGCTTGGCCATGCTTCCCGAGCAGGCTGCAACCGTCCCCTGCAAAAGAGCCATGATCATGAGACGGCTCGTCCACTTCATGCGCACCTCCTCTAAGGCGACGTGGGTGTAAGGATTTCCCGAATAAGGTACGGTGCCTGATTGACCCCGCTGGGAAACGAGGAAACCCCTAGTATCGTCAGATCACTTTTGGGTGTCTGATACATCATGAATCAATCCCAGGGACATACAGGTGAGAGAGCCCAGCCGGGTCCTGATCCGCGGGACTGCCCACACAAGAACTTGGCCAGAGTGGAATCAGACATCAACGAGGTCGATACCGACGTACTGCTCTATCTATGCACAACATGTCGAAAGCCCTTCACCATTACTGAATATTAAGCCACTCACGGAGGAGTGGCTCGTGGGTCAGGAACTAACATCGACCGCGGCGCCCTAGCCCATTCAAAACCTCGCCGCCTCTCCTGTCCGTTTTCTTTGCTCCTCTTCCCGAGTACAGGACTGCTCGGCCAAAAGGCGCTGTCCGAGGGTGGCATCCCTCGGAATCTTGTCGAGGCATGTCTTGAGGGCATCTGACTTCTCAGCTTTCTTGGAAGCCTCGCTCGTCGGCTTCTTCTTTTTTGGTTCTTTTGCATCCGAGGCGGACAGGGCGGCGGAAGACCAGGCCATCGTGAGAACCAGTGCGGACAATACGGTGAGTGGCTTCAGGACAAGGTGCAAAGACATGAGGACCTCCTCGCATAGAGACGGTGCTGAGTCGCTTGCCGATCGGTGCCCGATCAACGAACACCCGTGAGTCAGACGTTGAGGAAAGATGGGACGGGCAAGAATGACACTTCCATGAATCACCCTACAGTGCGTATTGAGGAGAGTCAAATCTCGGATACAGGTGGAAAAGCGGCCACAGCGCCTGCGGCGGTACCGCGACTAGGCAGCGGGCTGCGGGTGAATCCAACCGGATCGCGGCGCGTTCAGTTGCTCGAGCCCCTGGCGCGCCTGATCCGTGTAATAGGCGTAGCGCGGCTGCGGGAAGTGGGTGACGATCATCTGAAACATCTCCCGCGCGGAGGACAGGTCTCCCTCGCCTTGTGCGGCGCGACCGGCACGCAGCGCACAGGCGGCCGCCATCGCCGCCGGATCCGCCGAGAGGCGGGCGGCCTGATCTACGCGCGGATCTGCGGCCGAGTCCAAGACGTCCACGGCGCGGCTCAAGACGTGCGCATCGACACGCATCGACTCGGAATCTTCCGTTCCGATGCAGTGAGTATAGACGGTCAACATATCCATGAAGCGTCCGTTGTCGGTGGACAAGGGCTTCGACGATGACCGGCTCGGGCCGCATCCGGCGATCGCGATCGGGAAGATCAGAGCCAGGATGACGCACCAGCCATTCCGCTGACGTATCCGACGGTCTCTGAGCTTCTTCCAATCTTCTCGTGCCATCTCGTCGTGCTCACGCATGGAGGGTCAGGTCGAATCCCAACGCAGTCACGCAGTATATCAAGCAGGAGAAAGCCTGTGGGGCCGGTTCAAGCGGGCAGGCTCGAGGGCTTGACCTTGACGGACAAAAGGCTGGTACTTCCGAAGACGCGGACTCAACATTATCCCAGGATGACTACCTGCAGGACCTGAGATCGCCTCGAAGATTGTTTCTGGATGAAGGTCGTGGTTCCGGCCTTATTGATACAGAATAATGTTCACGTAATAGGGCTGCCCCGGATCCACCTCGGCGTAGCGTTTGTCCTGGACGTAGCTGTTTAGGAGATAGACGGTCAACTGCTGCGTCCCTTCGCCAATCGTCTTGGTCTCGCCCTCCCGTACCGTGGCAACGTCTTCTCCATAGCGTACGGTGACCGCAGGATGCTCCGCCTGGGTGGTTTGCTCAATGACCAGCCCGAGTTCCTCGATGACCGTCCGGTAAGGTTTGGGACTGCCTTCGGCAATGGCGATCAAGGGCGCGCGCTTCGTGTCCGGATCGAATACAATGATGCGGCGTTGCAGAGCATTGCCGAGCACCTCATCCCGATACCTCAGGTGCAACGTGGCGGGTTTCTCCACCTGCCTGGCGAGGGTCGTTCCCGGGAGCTTGTAGAAAATCTCCAGCAACGATTCCTGTCCCTGTAACCTGCCCTTGAGCACGCCCGCTTCGTGACTGACCACCTCAAACCGGCCGTCGTAGTCCGTAATCGGTTGTTCCGAAAAGGGTTGGACGGCAATCACGCTCTCTTTCGGTATGACCGGTCTTGCAGGTCTGGTGGGCGTCGTTTTCACCTGGGCGATCCGGCGACGACTCACAGGATCCTCTGCCATGGGAATCCTGTCCGCCGGCGGGAGCCTACGTTTGGCCTGCGCGTCCATCCAGACCTGTTTCATTGCGGGGTCATGGACGCTCGCGACCACGTCATCCATCGAGCCGACCTGCGAACGGGTCGGCGTTTGCGCGCAGGCGCCCAGGGTCATCATCAGGACACCGAGTGCCAGTCGCGCCGGGAGGCAGGATCGTTCCGCCATGGACTCACGCATCGTTCGCTCCCTTCCGGTCAATTGGTGCCGTTACTGCGCGGACCACGGAAGATGAGATTGGCCCAGTTCGACAAATCTGTGACGGTGTCCGTGGTGTCGCCGTCCACATTGATATCCCGACTCGCGTTCGTATCCGTACTATCGCCGTCCATATTCCAGTCCACGGCGTTGTTGTTGTATAAGCCGGTCGGTTCATTCAACGTATTTTCCACCAGCGACCGGCCCATCCCTTCGGAATAATCGATGGTGACCCCGGTCCAGCCCGCCGGGATCGCCCCGCCCGCTTCCACGGCCGCATTGGTGCCGTAATAGAACGGGGCATAGATCGGATTCTGGCGCCGGAAGGCATCGTTGCGGCCGCTGCGCAACTGCCAACTGTAACTCATCACGCTGCTGTAGGTGGGATTATTGGTCGTATGGGTGCTCCCGCCGTGACGCTGATTCAAATTATGCCCGAACTCATGCATGATCGTCTCGGCCATGCTTTGGGCGGTTTGGAAGGATGCGGAAAAATCGTCAAAGCTCACAATGCAGTCATCCCCCCCGTTGACCCAGTCCACGTCGCTAATGCCGCTGCTCCCGTTCGCCCGCATGTTGGCCCAGATGCAGTAATGATAGATCCGGCCTCGTATCGCATCATTGAAATTGGCCCCTTTAAGCGTGTTGAACCGGCGATGCGTCGCCGTCTCGGTCCCGCCGAAATCAATGGTCTGCCAGAAGGGAACCGTGCCGCTCGTATCCAGGTGCAGGGTGACCCCATTGTTCGTGATGGGATTGATGATCGGCGCGTTGGCAAAGGCCGCGGTCAAGGCATTCCAGACGGGAGTGCCCGGATTGTTCGCGAGGCTTTGCATGACATCGATCTCCAGAAACAGATCAGGTCGCAAGGGATGCGCACCCAGCGCCTTCAAATCGATATCGATCACCCCATCCCCATCGGCGTCATGCCCGTTCACCTCCCAGACATCCGGGATATCATCGCCGTCGCTGTCCAACGTCGCCGCATTGTCCGGCATCCGATAGGCCACCGTGCTCGACTCCTGCCCATCGGCATTCCGGATCTTGACGTTCACCGTACTCCCGACGGCCTGGGGGCCAGGACCGACGATGAGCGCGAGGTAATGATAGACCGGATTGGCCAGGTCCTGCGGATTCACACCCCGGAGATTATTCTGGATGCCCTTATGCGCGACCGTCGGCACGACGGTGTTGTTGATGAGCACCTGGGCGTTGGCATCGATATTCGCACCCTGCACATACAACCAGGTGTTCACCTCGCCGGCGGTCTGAAAATCTGCAAACACAATGCTCACGCGATCCAAACGCGGCGTGGTGAACGGGACTGCCGCCGTGACGGTGAACGATTTGTGATTTCCCCGCGTGCTACCCCGCGCCAACTGTACCGGATGCGGTCCTAAGGGGGCATTCTGCGGCACAGTAAATAAGTAGGCACCCAACAAGCCTCCCGACAGGCGTTGTTCACCGGCGCTCCCCGCGTCCCAGTACAGTGAGGACAGGAATGTGCCGCCACGAACGTTCACCAGCGCGCGCTCAGGCCCGGTGTCGGGATCTAAGGAGGAAATCTTCGGCGCACACCCGCTCACACCTCCAACCAGCAGCGCGCACATACTGACTGCGGTAATAACGGCTTTCCCGTGCATCGCCAATCTTCCCCCCTTGTGGCCACCTGCTTGATCAACCGGCGCCATCTCGTCTTGTGCACATCCTGCGCAAAAGCTTGTAGTCAATTACACGAGTGGAAGCGAGAGCATGCCTGGGGATTCCCCCAGGCCGTGATCCACTCTTCTCTAGGGTATAAAGGACCAGCTTTGCAGCATTCTGGAAAGAGGATCAGGCTGATGTGCAGAATAGCGCCGGAGGCTGGAGCTAAGGCCCTGGCGCCGGTGCTAGGTATGAGCGGGATACCACCACGACGAGCCCCAGGAAAGGAGCCCGACATGACGAACCAGAACTCACAAGCACCAGAGGAGACCGTGGACCCGGAGACGGCCCGGCGGGCGCGCCTATACCACCTGGCCCAGGCGCGCGCGCTCGCGCGTGCACGGACAGCGGCGGGGCCCGGTGCCACCGAGGAGGAGATCCTGTCACGGCTGGATCGAACGCCGGCCGGCCAGATCATTCCCTCGGAGGAGGATTTCGAGGCGGTGAAAGACGCCGCCTGACGCGGGCCGCCGCGATCCTACCCGGCGATCGGGCGCGGCGATACCGACCACTCGTAACAAACGTTCCTTACGTACCTGCCTGCGGCGGGGCAAATTATGCCGCTGCCTCAAAGAGCAGACTTCCGGCTGTGCGATCTACTCAACCGCTTGGCTGTTCAGGAAGACGGCTTGTTCTAAAGTCCGAAAGAAACGCTGGTATGGCAGCGGGTCTTCGACGGCCCGAAGGTAGAACTGCGCGCTGGCGCGGACGACGAGCTGCGACTCGCCGCGAGGCCGGACGGTTACTGTGAAGCGGACCAGATTGTTCCGATGATGAAAGGGCCCCCACGAACGGTAGTTACGGGTGAGAAAGAGCAGCGTATCGGGCTGATAAAGGAGATAGGCGGGGTCGATCCAGGCGGTGTCTTCGTTGTCGACGAATTTCTTTCCCGACACGAGACCTAATTCCTGGTCCAAAACTACGACCTTGAAATCCAAGTCCTGCATCTTATCGATGACCGCCCGCAACAGACGCCGGCGGTCGGTCGTCTCGAAGACCCGGCTTTGGGCCGCCCGCAGCTTGACCTGGCTCTGTTCCGACAACCAGATCTGGTTCCGTGCATCCCACTGATTATCGTGGCGCATTTCGTACGGCGTGGGACAGCCTGGAAACAGGAGGGCCACCCCGAGCAGCAGGGTGATGCGGCCGGCGATGAGTGAAAGAGGGCCGTGTATCATGGCTTACGACGTGGTGATGAAGAGCGACCGCTCCAGCGTGGCGAAAAAGTTCTGGTAGATCTTCGCGTCTACAATCGGCTTGTTGTTATAGATGGCGTTGGCGCGCACCAACAGACGCCCGGGATTCTCTTCCCGGACGGTGACCGTGACGCTCATGACGTCGTAGTAGTTGGGCTCGGCAAAGCGCGCCGCCGTCACGAGACCGAGCGATTCGTTCGCCCGCTCGATGATGAAGCCGAGGTCTTGCAAGGCGGCGATGATGCCGCGGATGGCGACGGCGCGGTCCTTGATCTCGAAGGTCCGCGTCTGGACGCTGCGCATCTTCAATTGCGCCTCCGTCGGGGCGAGCAAGTCCTGGCTCGGCCCGGGCGCCACGCAGCCTGCGAGACCCAGCAGGACCAAAATGACCATGCTCCCCAAGCCGGCCCGATTCCATTTCGTCATGATCCCTCGTCTTACAGCGTGAAGGCTTCGAGGAAGACCGCCTTCGATAGTTTGGAAAAAAATTGCTGGTACAGGACCGGATCCCGCAGCATCTCCATGTATTGGTTCCCCGGCGGGATCGAGTTCTCTCCGGCCACCCCTTCGCCTTGCCACACGGCCCGATAAAACGTGATGCGCACCTCGTGGCGGGTGCCTTCCGGGTTCAGCGGGCGGGCGATAAGCGAGGCGGCGATCTTCTGATGGATATCCACCGGCAGGATGATCGGGCCGGCTCGAAACAACGCGAGCGGCGCCGTGATGAGGCCGACGAGCCCGCGCCGGATGTCCTGCCCGTACTCCCGCGCGCTCCGTTCTTTGGTAGCGCGCAAAAACCCGACCTCCCGGACGCTTTCCTCCACCTGAAACCCGAGATCTTGCAGGACCGCCGCCGACGCCGAGAGGAGTTCTACCTCGTTGGCGGTCTCGAACATACGCGTCTGCATGGCACGCTGCTGGTTGCTCTCCGGCGTGAGCTGAAAGAACTCGGCCGGTTCGGTCGTCGCGCATCCGGCGAACCCGAGGCACAGCAGCAGGCAGGACGCGAGCCGCCGTGCGCTGGCAGGATGTTGAAACGGTCTGCTAGAACTGCGTAGCGTTGTAGGCAAAGTCGCGGACCTTCTTCTCTTCGTCGTACTTGATGATGATGGTGAGCGTGCGCTGCCGCTGGGAGCTCGCACTGTCCCGTGAGCTGGCCCCCAGAATGATCAGACTCCCGAACGACGAACTACTCGTATCGACACGGTCAGTCGAGACCTTGTCGTAGATCCAGACCTCTCGTCGTTTATCATCGGTCGTGACGATATTGGGCGACCCGAGGATCTCCGCGACTTGAGAAGCAGCCATTCCGACCTTTATCTCGCCCTGAACTTTGCCGACAGTCAGCCGGTCTTCTTTAATCTCGGCCCTTCCTCCCCCGCATCCGCTTAGCGCTGTCACGAGACACAAACCAAGTACCATCCATCCTGACTTCATATGGTCTCCTCTGTTGTCCGGTCCTCGGGTCCAAGTCCTGACCACGCGGATTAGAATGTGTTGTACCAGCCCGACAGGCTTCTGCGTCGCACTCAGTGTAAGATGGACGCTTAGACCCTGGGAGAGGCTTTACCTACTTCCGCGCAAGAATGCAATCATCCCGAAAGTCGGGCTGGCGGGCGCGACAGGTGGAACGTTTGTCCGGTGCGGAGGTCTGTGTGGTCTATCTTGTGCCAAGCGCGAGACAGGTGAGCCTTTGTTCCGCCCAAAGAGCTACAGGGTAGCCTTCTCTCCCATCGACTTGTGTACAAGCCGGGATAGCGGTACGTTGACTCAATGGCACGTCAACGTCAAAGCTCTCCGGTCGGACTGGCGGTCGAGAGGATTCAGCTGCGACGTGGGAACCGACCGGCCCGGCCAGGTCTTCGATGTCTTGGCTTTGTCATCCTGCAATCCACATCTGCTGCCTCTCCCTACGTCAAGCGGCAAGACAGGTGACCGTGGCCATATCATGGGACGCAGAGCTACCTTCAGATTGAATATCGGACGAGAACAAGCGCGCTGCATGGGCAGGCTAAACTCGCCCCATGACTTTTCCACGCATAGGCATGGCTTCCCGAATGACCGGATAAAAAGTTTGCGGCGGGAATGGCTGTGAACGTCCCGGGGTCGACCTCATACCACTCGCCATGCAGCAGGAGCACCGTGGTGACTTTGTCGAAATCGATCATGTGAGTCATGGCTCACCTCCATACCGGAGCCACCCAAGGGATCGTTGGGGAGCAATGCCGTCTGGCGCCGTTGTGACACGACTCCGCACCCCCGTGTATCGTCCCTCTCGAGACACTGGAAAGCGGTCAGCGCCGGTCACGCTGCAGCGATGGTGACCCGCGGCCGACCGTTAAGATCGACGGCCGCCGAACTGATCCGGGTACAGCGACACAAATTCCCGAATGCTCAGGGCCGGCCGTCCGGTGACCCGCTCCACGCCGTCCGTCAGCCGATCATACCGACCCGCCCGGTGCAACTCGCCCATCGTCAGGAGGTGCCGCGCTAGATGCGGCGGCAACTCCTTCTTTGTGAGTTCCCGCTCCCACTCCTCCGGCGGGATATCACAGTACGTGACCTCGCGGTTCAGCGCCTCCGAGAATTCCCGGGCCACCCCGTGCATGTCCTGCGACCGCGGACCCGTGAGTTCGTATATCCGGCCCAGGTGCGGCACAGGGTCGACGAGGACGGCAGCGACGACCCGGGCCACGTCAGCCGCAGCAACCGGAGACGTCTTGCCCCGTCCGAACGGCAGTTCGATGCGGCTTCGGTCGCGGACCGTCGGACCGGCGAGGGGGAACAAGCTCTCCAGGAACATCGTCGGCCGGATGGTGACGACCGGCACGCCGGACCACGCGAGCGCCTGCTCGCTGAGCCAGTGCTGCCGCTGTTGGCGGCTCGGGGTCTGGTTCTGGATGCTCATCTAAGAGACGGTCATCTGGGACATGTTGATGAGGGCATCCACGCCGATTTCCCGGAGAACTGCCGCCATGGTCACGGCGGCCTCCAGGTACTCGGCGGACACGGACATGCCGAAGTACACGCGCCGGCAGCCCTTCACGACCCGATAGACGTCGGCCGGTTCGAGTAAGTCTCCCACCGCCACCTCGGCGCCGGCGGCCCGCAAGGCCTCGGCCCGGTCGTCCTCGCGGCGGACCATGGCGCGAACCGGTAGGCCCAGATCGAGGAGCAGGCCGGTCACGGTTCGCCCCACCGCCCCGAGTTGACCGGCTGCCCCGGTGACAAGTATGGGTCCGTTATCTCGCATTGACCTCAACGCCTGCGATGCCGGACGCCGAACCACTGCCCTGGGTTCCACACCGTCACGCCCCCATCCGCATCACCGCTCACTCCGGCTACCGCATGGCGCGATCTTCCATCCATGGTGCAGAGCCGACGGGCCATCACATGTGGTGACGATCATACGTGGCCACCCACACGTAGGGCATCAGGTAGTAGCACAGGAGGAACAGCGTCAGGCCCAGTACGCCGCCGACCAGGTTGCGCGCCCACACGCCTGCAAGCGGCAGCAGCACCAGCACCAGGTGCATCACATGGGCGATGGTCTGGTGTTGATCGTAGAAGGCTTGACGTCGATCACTGTGAAGCGACTCGGAGAAGGAGAGGAAGGGTTTCATCGTCGTACCCCCTTTCATCCGGCGAATGGGAAGAAGGACGGGTCAACAGGCAGCGGCGAGATTCATCGCAAAGATCTACGCTACGCGCATGGCGCATGGTGGTCAAGCTGTCAGATGCTTCCGTCTCGGGACACCGCCATCTCCTTCCGCTCAAGCATCATGCCGGCATCACGATGCGGCCGCGAACCGGCGACTACACCACGCTGCCGCAATCCCCAACGACACAAAGACGAACCCCATCCCAAGGACACTGGCATGTTCACCGGCCACCTCCGTCATCCATCCAAAAAAGGAAATGCCGGCGAGCGACGTCGCCGTCGCAATCGCCGTGTAGATGGCCATGACGCGCCCGACCATCTGAGCCGGCGAGAGTTCTTGAATCATGCCCCAGGCGATCGGCGTCCATGTTCCGAATCCCATGCCAATGACGGCCACCAGGACGGTCGCGACCGCCAGGCTGTCTGTCCAGGCAAGCCCGCACAGCGCAGCTCCACCGATCACGCTGGAGACCGACACGAGTTGCATCCGCTTGGGAGGGTCCCATCGCGTCAACGACACGAGCATCAGTGAAACCAGGAACAAGCCGATGCCGAGCCAGGACCAGAGATAGCCCACCTCGACCGGGCCCAAGGCCAGCATCTTCTTTCCAAAGACCGGGAACAAGGTCGTGAAGGCACCGGCCCCGAATGTGTAGACGGACGCCAGCACAATCAGCGTCAGAATAGTCCGTTGGGAGATCAGCGCATACCGGATGCCTTCCAGCAGGTCTTGGAATGTCGCGGCGACCGAGCCGGCGTGCGGCTGCGACCACCGGCTCGGGGGAAGTCGGATGGGCACGAGACAGAGGGCCGACGCAAAATAGATCACCGCATTCGCACACAGGACCTCCTGTGAGCCGGAAAAGGCGATCCCAAGCCCGCTGAGCACGGGTCCGATGATGATGCCGATGCTGGTGGTACTCTGCAGCATCGCGTTGGCCGCGACGAATCGGGGCCGGTCGACCAAAAAGGGAACGGAAGAGGACAGGGTGGGCACGAACATCGCGGTCGCGATGCCATAGAGAAACACCAGGACGTACAGCATGTCGACCGTAAAGACTTCAATCGAGAGCACGCAGGGAATCAGTCCGATCAGGATCCCGCGGGCGACATCCGTGATGATCAAAATCGCTTTCTTGGGCAGTCGATCGACCGTCACACCGATGAGCGGCCCAAACACAATGGGCGGGAGCGTCTGCAGTAAGCCGACGACGCTGGTTTTCAGCGCAGAGCCCGTCACGGAGTAGACGAACCAGAGGAGGGCTAATCGACTGACCCCGTCGGCCACTTGCGACAGCACCTGACTCCACCAGATCAGGCTGAAATCACGCGTGAAGAGCCATCGGTTCTCCGTGACGGGCGCAGGGATGGCCGCGACACCGGCCTCACGGGGCGGCGGTTGGACGGCGGCACGCTGGTCAGTCAGCTCCACTGACATAGGCTCCCATTGATGCGTCCAGATCCACCATACCGAGTTCCGGCGGTGGATGACAGAGGGAAGTGGGAGTAGCCAGGCTGTGCTTCTTGCTCGCTGAACGCGCACCAGGGCTTTATGGAACCGCTACATCAGGGGCGGTGCTCGGTCGCCTACTCCATTATAGAGAGAGCACGCGCAGCACGAGGAAGCTTGGAAGGACCATTAAAACTGGTCGGCAAAACTGGTCGGCGCGTTAGGTGGTCGCCATCTGCCGATGTCGGGCTTTGCGGGCAAAGTGAGTGGCCACCAAAGCGGTCAGCAGGAGCACGAGGCCGAGACCGATGAGACTCTGGGCTGGTCCGACCGCATCCGCCATCCAGCCGAACCCCGACATGCCCACCATCGCGGCCGCCATCGAACCAGTGCTGAACGTCGTGAGCACGCGACCCATTA
>CBDIWQ010000326.1:0-10491 GCA_965285965.1 uncultured bacterium
CAGCATGCGTGAGCGCGCGGAACAATTGCAGGGCAAGCTCGCCGTTACCAGCCGACCGGGGGCTGGGACCACCATTTCGGTTCAGATTCCGATCTCTCCGGATTAGCGGCTTACGTAAACAAAGCAAGCGCCGCAGGTGCAGGACTCTTTCATGCATATTTTCATCATTCATGTCCGGGACCCAGTTTAGGACCCAACGGGTAGGCTTTGAACCTACGACCCCGGTTACCCAGACAGCAGGACTTGTAAACCTTGCTACGATTGAGCCGCTCTCGCACCTCTCAGAACAGAACAGCATACCGTAGACGCCACAAAAGCTGCTCAAATGCTGAGCTCTCAGATGTCTAAGAGACGATTGTAATCTGCATATCATGAAGACATCCCTAGTGGAGCCACCAGATCAGATCTGCCGCTGCCGTCGGTTTCTGTAATTGTGACCACAAGACAGAAGGGTTTTACCGCCTGCGGCATATTGGCCATGCCTTTGGGTGCGAGAGTTTGGACCTAAATGACTCTCTTGACCTCGCTTGGGGTTTCCGCCAGTCGATCAAGTCCAAAAGGGCAGGCTAAACTCTTACATGTTGACTCGTAGACGGACCATCGACCTTGAAGGCAATCAGATCCTCGCCTCTCTTCCACCACCGGAAAAACAGCTCCTCCAAGGTCACATAGACCTAGTGTCCCTAAAGACCAGGCAGGAGCTTAACGGAGCCGGGAGCATGCTACGTTTCCTACACTTCCCGATTAACTCTGCTATTAGTTTGATGGACTTGCAAGCCGACGGAAGAGCGGTGGAAGTGAGCGTCGTGGGCAAGGAAGGTTGTGTGGGGTTTACGGCAGTGTTGGGCTATGCCAACGCGCCGGGTCGCTTCATCGTTCAGGTGGGGGGCGCGGCGGTCCGGATCGCTGTGTCCTCACTTCTGCCTATCTTAGGAAGTATGCCGGTGTTGCATAAAGTGCTTGTACGATTCAGTGCCTTGATGTTTCGCGAGGCAGTGATCTCAGTCGGATGCAGCCAATTCCATTCCGTTGAGCAAAAATTAGGTCGCTGGCTGCTGTCCCACGCGCACCGTACGGGATTGACGACATTCCCCTTCACGCATGACTTTCTCGCCGAACAACTGGGAGTGCAACGCGTCACTGTGTCGGGGACACTGGCGGACTTTAAAGAGCAGGGTTTGGTAGCGTATAGATACGGAAAAATCGAACTCAAGGACGCTCGAGGCATGGAACGGGTTAGCTGCGAATGCTTCGCCATAGCAAAGGAGGCTATTCACCACTTCCTTAAGGATATCAAGACCTACAGACGACACACTCTTAGATCGACTCTTCAGTCCGTACGTGCCTCTGTGTAGCAGATCCTTTAGACGCCAAGCACCATCGCCCTTTGGATCAGGACCAAACATGTGCTCATTGGACGCTAGGGGTTTGCCTAGGAGCAACGGATTGTCATCAAGATTACATTGTAGTCCTCACGAAACAATTGTCACCCCGTCACATTCTTGGCTTTATCGCCAGGTCAGGCCACTCGTGTAGCTATGCTCAGGGAAGCCAAAGGAGTTACTGCCGCGAAATAACTCACCGTTGGGCCAATGCAGGCAAAGTGTGTAATGAATCTGATTGGGCCAATGCAGGCAATGAGTTGACAGGAAGGACGATGAACTTGCAGATCATCATCGTGGAAGATGAGGCAGTCGTGGCCGCACACTTGGCGAGTCAAGTGGTACGTTTCGGCTATCGGGTGATCGCCAGCGTCTCGACCGGTGAGCAGGCCATCGAGGCTGTTCGGCGAGAACTCCCGGATCTTATCCTCATGGACGTGCGTTTGGGAGGCAGCCTCGATGGGATTGAGACCGCTGAGCGGCTGCGGTCTGAGTACGAGATCTCCATTCCCATTCTGTTTCTGACGGCGCACTCTGACGAAGACACTCTGAAACGCGCGAGTGCGACAAGCCCGCTTGGCTATGTGCTCAAGCCTTTCGATGATCGCGAGTTACACACCCAACTTCAACTCGCGTTCTATAAGTCCCAAGTTGAGACCGAGAAACAACGTGCCGCCGAGCTTCTCCGTGAGAAGGAGGAGCGGCTTCAACTGGCGATGCAGGTGGCCGGACTGGGCGCATGGGAAACGGACCTGGCAACCGGACAGTATCTTTGGGATGAGCGCATTCCCGCATTGCTTGGTCTTTCACTTGAGAATGCGGCCGCTCTTTCAGATCGATGGGCTGACTTTATTTATCCCGATGACCAGACCCGTGTGCTGCAGGCGTTTCAGAGCGCTTGCGAGCGGAACGAGCCTTTCGACTCGCAGTTTCGAGTGATCCACGCTGACGGATCCGTGCGCTGGTTTGCGAGCCGTGGCGAAGTGGTGGCGATCCACCGTAGAAAGCGGATGGTGGGTATTGTCCAGGACATCACGGAGCGGAAACATTCCGAAGCCGAATTGCGCCGATGGAAAGAGGAGTTGGAATGGCGCGTAGAGGAACGCACGCAGGCTCTTGTGGCGTCTCAGAGCAAATTGCGGGCCCTTGCCGCGGAACTCAATCTGGCCGAGCAACGCGAACGGAAGCGGCTTGCGGCCGAATTGCACGATCACCTGGCGCAGCTCCTCGTACTCGCCCGCATCAAGCTGGGGCAGATACGGCTCGTGGACAATCCTCTCTCAGAATCGAGAACTGACGAGTTGCTGCGGGAAATGGATGAGACCCTCAGTGAGTCAGTCACCTACACAAGGACCCTCGTCGCCGATCTTAGCCCTCCGATTTTGCATGAGTTCGGACTATCTGCCGCGCTGAAATGGCTGGTCGAAAGGATGCAGCACCAACATCAGTTGCCCGTGACCTTCAGGCCGCCTGCCGAGGATCGTCTTGACCTACCGGAGGATAAGGCCGTGCTGATCTTTCAATCCGTCCGAGAATTGCTCATCAATGCCGCCAAGCATGCTCGCTGCAAGCTGGCGGTTGTGGAAACACAGCTCTCGCCTGAGGCATTACACATCAAGGTATCGGATGATGGGGTGGGGTTTGACGCCGCATCCACGCCATCCATTTCAACAGGGTCTGTCCTATCGTCGCACTTCGGCCTCTTTAGTATCAGAGAACGCATGGAGGCGCTGGGAGGAATATTCAACATTGCGTCCCAACCCGGAAGCGGGACCCTCGCAACGCTGACGCTTCCTCTGTCGGAAGGCCCTTCTCCTTCCTTTGATACGTTCAGCCATGAGGTGCTGGCAGCCCTTCCCATTCAGGCTCCACCGCCTCCGCTTGAGAAGCGACAGGACGGAACCGCGATTCGGGTGTTACTGGTGGATGATCATGCGATGATGCGACAAGGTCTACGCTCAGTCCTGGAAGGGTATAGCGATGTCTCGGTTGTTGGAGAAGCGTCGGATGGACAGGAAGCCGTGCAAGCGGCCCGTGAGCTGTTGCCTTCCATCGTCGTGATGGACATCAATATGCCGAAGATGAACGGCATTGAGGCCACCAGACGGATAAAGACCATCAACCGTGACATCGTGGTCATTGGTCTTTCCGTGAACGCGGGCCCTGACACTCAAGATGCCATGTGTGGCGTCGGCGCGTGGACCGTGTTGACCAAGGAGGCGGCAGTAGAAGAGCTCTATGGAACCATCAAGCAAGCGCTGGAATATGCAGAAATAGGACACTTCACTAAGCCGGACGTGGTGGTCCCGCCAGGCACAGGGGAACCCTCTCCGCCTCTTGACTGATCAGTAGTAACGAGACAAGTACATCATGGTCGACGTCGAGCATCGTAATCAAATTAAGAGAAAGTGGTGGCAATGGAAGCGAACCAAGCGGAAGTGCCTGAAGACCTGCGCGGCAAAACAGACCAAAGTTTAGAAGACGAGCGGGGGAAAACTGATGAGTATCTGAATCACCGGAGTCAGACCGTTGAAGACCAGACCAGCACCACCATTCGTCTGAATCGGCTGGCCGCTGATCAGGATCGGGACAGTGATCGGGCAGAAGTGGATTTCTACCAGCACACGTCCTGCTCCGACGAGCTGAGACAGGAACGTGAACGCTCCGACACAGCGCAAGCAGTTGAACGCATGGGGGAAGATCGTGCAAGGATCCATGAACGCTTTCAAAAACAGGTGATCGCCGAAGCGCTTCTCGAGCATGAGCGGAGGGAGACGGACTCCAATCTGCTCGATGAACGAGAAGAGATCGACGTGGCTTCCGAATGGAACGCAACCCTGTTATCGGAGGAGCGATGTTCCCATGACCTCACCAAAGCGGCACTGGTGACGAGGGACCACTATCTCGCGATTGTGAGCCACGATCTCAAGCAGCCGCTCGTCGCCATTACGATCGGCGCGCGACTGTTGCGCAGGGACCTTGCCGTAGAAACGCCCGATCCCGCGCGTCTCCGGGTCAACCTCGACTTGATTGAGCGGAGCGCCGCGAGCATGGACCGCATGATCAGCGCGCTGCTCGATGTCGAGCGCATGGCCCATGACAAACTTGTCCTCACGCCCGCCCGGATCGATCTTCGTGGGCTGCTACAAGAATGCATGGACATCTCGGCTCCTGTCGTCGCGACCAAGTCCTTTTCCATGACCACGCGACCCCCTGCTCAACCCCTGGTCGCCGACGTTGATCACGACCGGATTCTTCAGGTCTTATCCAATCTGATCGGTAATGCCCTGAAGTTTACGCCGCCCGGAGGCATCATTGAGCTGGCGGCACGCAAACAGGAAACATCCGCTGTTATTTCCGTCACCGACAATGGTCCGGGAATTGCCGAGGAGGCACAAACCCAAATATTCGACCGGTTTTGTCAGCTCAAACTGAATGACCGTCGCGGCCTCGGTCTGGGCCTGTTCATTGCCAAGTGGATCGTTGAGGCCCATAAGGGACGCATCTGGGTTACATCGCAGGTTGGCAAAGGAAGCACCTTCAGCTTCACCCTTCCTTTAACGACATGAGTTAGAGGAATCCGATAAGAGGGTTCCATCATCCGATGTTAGAGAACTGGCGGAATGCGCACGGCAATGGTGGTCGCGACCCTGAGTGGTTGGTGAATGCGCGAGGCCAAGAACGATTGGTAAGTCGTGGCGCCACCCTACCGGGAGGCGATCGACGACAAGAAAGAGGCGGGTACAAGGTGGGAGGCGTTTAATGACGGGTCAGGTCGCCGTCCGGCGTGAGCCATACTGATGGGCGTAGACGTAGGTCAGCTCCGCTCCTAAAAAGAATATCAAGGCCGAGTAGTAGACCCATGCCAGAATCACCATCAGCGACGAGGCCGCCCCATACATCGACGCCATCGCCGCGCGCCCCAGGTAGAGGCCGATCGCCCATTTGCCGATGGTGAACAGCACGGCGGTCGCCAGGGCTCCGACCCAGACGTCCCGCCAGGCGATATGTCCTTCCGGCAACATCTTATACATCAGCGCGAACAGCACCGTGATGACGACCGGCGAACTGCTGATATCGACGATCATCATAATCGCCTGAGGCGCAGGCAGTTCGCGGTGGATAAATCGCTCGACCGCCGACAGCACGGCGCTCATGAGGAGGGAGGCAAGGAGAAGAAAGCCCGTGCCGATCACGAGCAGGAACGAGAAGAGCCGCGCTTTGATTCCGCGCCAGAGAGCCGAGCCCGGCTTGACCGGGACCCGCCAAATAAGATTCAAGGCATCCTGGAGTTCGCTGAACATGCCCATGGAGACGATGAACAGGGTGATGAGACTGATCACTGTGGCGACGGCCCCATGGACCGGATGACCGGCGCTCTGTAGCATTTTCGTCATGGCGGCCGCTCCGCTTGCGCCGATGAGATCTTCGAGCTGACGCAGGAGTTCCCCTTGTACGACGCTCTCGTCGACAACGACCGCCGCCACGGCGACGGCGATGGTCAAGAGGGGAGCGAGGGAGAACAGCGTGTAATAGGATAGGGCGGCGCTCAGCCGCCAGGGATTATCGTCCCACCACTTTATCGCCGTTGTCGTGAGCAGACTCTGGAATCGCTCCAGCATCATTCCTCATTCTAGTCTTCTTCTGTCCCGGTCGTCTCATCAAACGTACCTAGGACAATCACGGGTGGATCGAACGACGGTGACTCGTGATAAATGAAAGTATCCAGCCTGCGAGTCGGCCGCTTGCGGAAGATGTCCAGCTTGAAGTCACCAAAGATGACAGGGCTTTCACTGGCCATGGTAGTGATGGCCGCGGTGGTCGCCTCAGCCCAGCCGGGACAACCGGGGATACATGTTGAGATCATGGGTATCCGGAATAGCATCGGAGCGGTGGCCTGTGCCCTGTTTGAATCGCCGGAAGGATTTCCAACCGAGTTTTTGCGCTTCGCCACCAACCTGATGATGGTCAAGGTCCGGGCCGCAAAAGCCACGTGCAGCTTTGAAGACATCGCACCCGGCAGGTATGCCCTCGCTGTGATTCACGACGAAAATCGGGACGGCGAACTCGAGACGAACTGGATGGGGGTGCCTCAGGAAGGGTACGGATTTTCCAATGATGCCAAAGGCACACTGGCGGCGCCATCCTTCGAGAAAGCCAGCTTTCCCTACAACGGACAAAGCCTGCAAATGGCCGTCACCTTACACTACTAACCGCTGGACTACGCATAGGAAACCCGCACATCGTGGGCCCGGTGGGGCCCCACTCTCGTGCGTTATGGAGTCAGCCCGCTTCAACAGCATGGTCCATGGGCTATGTGTGGAATTGCCACAGAATCCCAACGACAAAAGGATGCGTGTCATAATTCCCCCGGATCTCGCTGAAGCGTAGCGTCGTCCGGTTGTACTTGAACGCCCCAAACAAGGACCAATTCGGGCTCAGAACATACCGGGCGCCTCTCGAAATGTTGGACCCATGAGTCAAATGGAGATCCGATTCACCCCGCCACAATCACATCATGCACTCTGTCGGCGGCACATTTCTCTGATACTAAGACGGGACTATCATCTTGCTAAGGTATTTGCTGTCTAGGGGACTCCACAGTGGAGTAAATTGATGTCGATAATGCATCATGTTGGACGTTCGACCACCAGGAGGAAGCCGCAGATCACTGGAGGCAAGTTAAACCATGGTCAGTCGCGGACCAAGAGCCGCAGCGATGCACTGTTCCCAGCGCGAGTATGCTGCTACATTCCTCACCTTGATCGTTGCGGCACACCCGTACCTCGCTCTCGCCGACCAAAGCGGAACGCATTCACATCGCCAGGGGACCCATATGAACGTGGTGGGTGTCGTATCGAAAATGGATTCAGGGCTCACTACGGTACGAACACCTTGGGGCTCGATGTCTATGTCAACGGCATTCACGCCAAAGCTCTTGAGCGTGGGCGAGGAAATCGAAATGCAAGTTGACGACAATACTGTGATGATCGACGTCCATCGACGGGGAACGGTCATCGACATCCATCGGTTTTCGGTTGAGATGGCCTTCGATGAGCGCCCACGAACGAAGCCGGGACATGCCATTCAAGTGAGTGGGCAAATCTCGAAGATCCAATCCGGTTTCTTGTCTGTGAAGACGCCTGTGGGACAGTACGCTATTAGCAAGAACACCGTTCCTCCAGAGGCTGCAGTGGGTGACGAGGTGTCGCTCTGGATCAATCATGAAAACATGGTCATCGACCGTCACAGGAAAGGTCACTCCAAGGGAGGCACTTACCGGCGGATATTCGGCAAGTTGGCATACACAGGTAAGGCGAAGGACGCGATCAACCTGGCCACGCCCGAAGGAGACCAAATTATTGATCTCAACGGAACAGGAGTGAAAACCACAATGATTGCTGAAGGGTCGAATATCGTGGTCGATTTAAACGGAGATGGGACAGTGATTGCCCTCTCGAAGGGGTAAGTCCAAATCTCCATCAACAGGCCAGCGGGATTTGAACCCAATTTCTGGCCAGCGTGCTGCGTATCAGACGATGGTACAGTCCGGGAGCCGGATTCTGTCCAAGGAGCGGTATCTCCGTGTGGTGAACTCGCGCTCTCCGTGAGAAGGAGGAGCGGCTGCAGCTGGCAACGCAGGTGGCAGGGATGTGTCCGTGTCTAAGTTGTAGACTGCTGGAGTGTGGTGGGAGTGTGGGGAAGGGGGACTGCACGATCGCCGCGCCTGTGTAGAAGCAGTACAAAGTTCATGACCTCAAGGAGCCTGACACAGAAACCAAAACTGACCGGACAAGGAAGACACCATCCCACGACGAGGTGCTGCGTGAACGGGCAGAAGCTGCGCTTCGAGCCGGGCAGCTGGTCGTGCCGACTCTTCCGCAGGACATTCCGAAGCTGATGCACGAACTGCAGGTTTATCATGTCGAACTGGAGATGCAGAACGAGGAGTTGCGTCGGGCGCAGCAGACCCTGGCGGAGGCCTTGGTTTGTGCCCGGGTGGGGAATGGCACGCGTCATCTCGGTCTGACCAGTGTCCGCGAGCGCGCCGAACAATTGCAGCGCAAGCTCACCGTTACCAGCCGACCGGGGGTTAGGACCACCATTTCGGTTCAGATTCCGTTGTCTCCGGTTTAGCGCTTACGGTAGATAAAACAAGCGCCACACTTGTCGTAGGCAGGACTCTTTCATGCGTATCTTCCTCATTCATGTCCGGGATCCCCAGTTTTACGCGCACCCCGCCAAGACACGAGCAGCCAACGGGAACGTCCGTGTGATGGGGTTCCCGCCCATCGGCATTATGTCCTTGTCGGCGGTGGTCAAGGCAGCCGGACATGAATGTGTCATGTTCGACCAAGCCAATCCCGAGACGCCGGACGAGGCGATTGTGGAAGCCATTCGCCTTCAGCAGCCGGCACTCGTAGGCCTCAGTTTTCTCAGCACCACGAGTTATCCCTATGCCAAGTTGCTCGCCAGACGTATCCGAGCCGCAGACGCTCGAGTGCGGCTGGCGTTCGGCGGGGTCTTCGCCACGCTGAATGCGGGATTGGTGAAAGTCCAATGTCCCGAGGTCGATTTTGTCTGCCGGGGAGATGGCGAGCAGCTACTTCTCGATCTGCTCGAGCACCTTGCTGACCCTGAAGCCGTTGCGGGGTTGACGTGGATGAAGGACGGTCAGGTCGTGCAGAACACCGGCCGCCCGATGGAACGTCATTTAGACCAGTGGCCATTTCCTGATAGAGAAAGCCTGAAGCTGGATTTTGTGGAATCCATGCCCCTCGATGTGCCCGCCGTCTTGTCGATGGAACGGTTTACGACCATGCAGACATCCAGAGGGTGCCCGTGGCCCTGCGTCTTTTGTGATATTCCCATGTTTAATGAAGGCAAGTGGCGGGCGCGGAGTGCGCGTCACGTGGTGGACGAGCTGAAGTATCTCGAAGAAAGTGGCTACGGCTCTGTCTATTTTGTGGATGACCACTTCCTGTTGCAGCCGAAGCGCATTGAGGCCATCTGCGATGGCATTACATCCGCCGGTCTGTTGATTCAGTGGGGCATTGAGGGTCGGGTGGATTCTGTCGCCCAGCATCTGTTCCCCGCCATGGCGAAAGCCCACTGCCGGACCGTGATGTTCGGCGTGGAAAGCGGAAGCCAGAAGATTCTAGACCGACTCAAGAAGGAACAGACGCTGGACGAAGTCTGGACCGCCGTCAAGAATGCCAAGAAGGCCGGCATTGAGATTGTTCACGGATTTTTCACGGTAGGCAATCCCGATGAAACGATCGACGACATGCGGGCCACGTTCGACTTTGCCGCGAAGCTGCCCTTGGACACCTTTGGCTTTAACCGCCTCTGCGTCTATCGCGGAACCCCACTATGGCAAGAGTATGTGAAGCGCGGTCTCGTCCGAGACACGACTGACTGGTACAAGTACTTTAAATGCTCGGAAATCGACCCGACCTGCTTGCCCGGCCCGGTGATCAATCAGGTCCGGCAGGCTGGGTTACGCCGGCTCTTCATCTATAAGCTGACCCATTATCCTCTCCAGACCTATAAGCTGTTGCGTCGGTTTCTCTGCTTCATGCCGTTGAAGGATGTGGTGTATCTCATCCTCAAGCCGTTCCTGGGACAGAAGAAGGGGGCTACAAAAGCGGAGGTATTATCCCGTGCCGTGGAGCATGCTGACATGAAGGATGCGGCCGCACAGTTTACACAAATAACCGATGAAGCCTTGGAGGACATCTTGGAGGTTTCCCGCGTTGAACGGGTACGTCTTCAGCAAGCTGCCTCACGAGAATTACCCATGGCCCCTCCGCAATAGGGTAGCAGGGGCCCAGAAACATCCCGGTTCCGCTTTCGCCCGAGGATCTTCATAGATACGTGTTGAGATCATGGGTATCCGGAATAGCATCGGAGCGGTGGCCTGTGCCCTGTTTGAATCGCCGGAAGGATTTCCAACCGAGTTTTTGCGCTTCGCCACCAACCTGATGATGGTCAAAATCCGGGCCGCGAAAGCCACGTGCAGCTTTGAAGACATCGCACCCGGCAGGTATGCCCTCGCTGTGATTCACGACGAAAACCGGGACGGCGAACTCGAGACGAACTGGATGGG
>CBDIWQ010000327.1:0-6096 GCA_965285965.1 uncultured bacterium
CCGCCATTGGGTGTTTGAAATACGAGTTTGGGCGGCGGTAACTCGTCCCAATAATGCCGCAACGCATCCACGGTCCAATAGGGGTCATTCGTTCCGAGCAGCAGCAGCTTCGGCATGGTATAGCGGGTGCGATAACTGTAGGGATCGATCCAACTGCGCAGCTTCTGCATCGGCGGGGTATCGATGTGTTGGATGAGATTGAGGTTGGTGTAGTCGGACAGCCGATCGCTTTGCCGGCCGTACACTTGTTCCGCCCACTCGGTCTGCGCCTTCATGTTGAGAACGTCGATGACAATGGGGGCGATGGCCGTGATCCGGGGATCGACGGCCGCCGCGAGCCAGGTGGTCCAGCCCCGTTTGGATGCGCCCGCTACGACGAATGTCCCGATGGCCTGATCATGCTGCTCGCGGGCCCAGGCCTGCACCGCGTCCATGGCCCGGACCGCCGACTTGGTCATCGGCAACAACGCGGGCCAGGTGTCGTCGCCCGTGCGCAGGTATTGATCGAACGTGTAAGCGATCAGCGCGTCTTCCTTGCGCCCGTCAAACAGCGGTTGGTTGGGCACGTGGGTGACGGCTGCGACGACCGCCCCTGCACGGTCCGCCAACTTCTGCAACAGGGCGGTGGAACCGGCGCCGCTGCGATCGCCCATGATGAAGAGCAAGGCAAGCTCGGGGTGGCGCAGTCGCTGCGGGCGGATGATCTGCAACCCGTGGCTCCAGACGTGACCGCGCCAGGTCTGCGACGCCATCGTCAGCTGCGTCACGGTGAACGAATCGAGGGTCGTCTGGGTTTCGATGTGCCAGGCAAACGTGTCATCCGGTTGCTGAATATATCTTTCGAGCGCATTGGCGGCGTCGGAGCGAGGGGGCGCAACCAAGAGGAATGCCGCGAGGACGACGAGAACCACAGACCGGTACCGTGTTGTGAGCATGACGTATAGGCCTACCGTGTGTGAGTGGTGGTGGATTCTAGCGGATTGTCCTCTGGATCAGCGAGGCAGCCGGTTCGCAGCCGCGTAATGGCGAATGGCATCCCGTTTGCGCCCGAGTGATTCGTACAGCTTCGCGAGGTTGCAATGGGCTTCGAAAAAGTCGGGCGCGTGCGTGAGCGCGTCCTCGTAGGCGGCGATGGCCGCGCTCTTCTTCTGCTGATCTTCCAGCACCACCGCCAAATTGAAGTGGGCCAGGGCCAGCTTGGGCTCCGCGCGCAGGGCTTGGCGGTAACAGGCCTCCGCTTCAGTGAGTTCTCCCGCATTGTGATGGAGCAAACCGAGATTGATGTGCGCATCGGCGAAGTCGGGCCGTATGCGGAGCGCTTCGTGATAGGCCCGGCGCGCTTCTTCGGGAGAGTCCTCCTCGAGCGTCAGGGCCCGCTCAAACCATTCCTGGGCCGTCGGGGTAGGTTTGGCCTGTGGCCGTTGGCGGGGGGTGAGCGTTCTGCTCGTCAGCATCTGCGCGGTGTCGAAGTTCAAGAGGAATTGTCCCGAATCCGGTTGCCAGCGAGAGGCGCCGTCCCATACGACGACGCGTTTGCCCGAGGCATAAATTTTCAGGCTCGTCATGGCTTGTCCGTCGCCCAACTGTCGCTGCAGGCCTTGGAGGACCTTGCGGATCTGGTCCACCGGGACGCCGGCATCCGTCAGCCCCTTGGCCGTGCGGAGCATAACCAGATCCTGAAACGTGTAGGCGCAGGGAGCCTTCGCCCTGGATAGGGGCAGGAGCGCCGCACGCAGACAGGCGCGCAACTGTGGCGGATTCAGATGGAGAATGCGGCAGAGCTCGGCTGCCGAATAGTCGCCGGTCATCGGCTCCTGGCGGTCGCCTTCTTCTCAGTCTGGCGAGGCGCCTTCGCAGGCAACGCGCGGGCGCGAGTCCGCTTTTTCTCGGCGGTCTGCGCCACGCTGTCCTTCAGGCGCTGCATGAGATCGACGACGTCCGTGGCCTGGGGGGCTTCCTTGGGGTGCAGCGTGATGCGCTGGCCCTTGGATTTCTCTTCGATGAATTCCAGGAGCCGCTGCTGATAGTCATCGTGATAGGCCGGCGCGTCGAACGTCGCGCTCGAGATGGAATCGATCAATTGGGTCGCCAGCTTGAGTTCGGCTGGTTCGGGCTTGTGGTCGCTCTTGGACGTCCATTCAAAGTCGCGGACTTCATTATGGTAGTACATGCGGTGGAGCAGCAACCGGCCTTGGACGGAGCGGATCACGAATAGGCTGTCCTTCCCCCGCCAGACATATTTGGCCAGCGCCACGCGCCCGGTCTGCTCCATCGCCTGGGAGAGCAACTGATAGGTCTTCTCTCCACGTTTCTCGGCTGCCAGATAGTAGGTGCTTTCGAAATAGATCGGATCGACGGTACTCAAGGGCACGAACTCCAGGATCTCCATGGCCTCCGACTCGGCCGCCTGTAAGGTGTCGAGTTCCTCCTGGTCGATGCGGACGTATTGGCCCTCGGCCAGCTCATATCCCTTGACGAGCTCTTCGTACGGGACTTCCCGTTTGCAGACCGGGCAGAAGCGCTGCTGCTTGATGCGGCTCCCGCAGGGCGCGTGCAACTGGTTGAAATGAAGATCGTGGTCGGCGATGGCCGGGTAGATGCCCACCGGGATCGTGACCAGGCCGAAGGAGATATAAGCCGATTCCAGTTTGCGTGCCACAGGTGTCCTCTCACACCATTGTAGAAAGGGACCGGCCCAGGGATACCAGGGAAATCCCTGGTTTTACCAAAGCCGAGAGAGAGGGGGCTTGATCTGAGATGCGCGAGCAATCGCTACGATGCCGGTGCAGATAACGGGAGTGTGAAGGTGAACGTACTGCCTTTTCCTACCTCTGACGACACCCAGATACGTCCCTTATGGGCCTCTACGATCCATTTGGCAATGAACAGGCCCAGGCCGAGGCCGCGACGGTCGTTCACCTTGAGCTGTGAAAAGCGTTCAAAGATATGGGCCTGTTCCTCTTCGGCAATACCGGGTCCATTGTCGGTGACCGAAATTTCAGCGCACGTCTCCTGCTTCCGCACCGCCAGTTCAATGGTGCCGCCCGGCGGGGTGAACTTCAGGGCATTGCCGATCAGATTGGATAGGACCTGAAGAATCCGGTCGTGATCGACCTCGGCGAACAGGGGTTCGGCGGAGGGTCGCGTCGTCATGGAAAAGGACTTGGTCGACACGACAGGAGCCGAGATGTCCATGCATTCCTGTAACAGCCCGCGAAGGTCGATCCGTTCAGGCGTGAGAACGAGCTTGTCATGGGCCATGCGCTCGACATCGAGCAGCGCGCCGATCATGCGGTCCATGCTCGCGGCGCTCCGCTCGATTAGGTCGAGGTTGCCGCGGAGACGCGCAGGATCCGGCGTCTCCCTGGAAAGGTCCCTCCGCAACAGGCGCGCGCCGATCGTAATCGCAATGAGCGGTTGCTTGAGATCATGGCTGACAATCGCGAGATAGTGGTCTCTCGTTACCAGGGCCGCTTTGGTGA
The DNA here is from genome assembly GCA_965285965.1 of uncultured bacterium. Taxonomy (GTDB): domain Bacteria; phylum Nitrospirota; class Nitrospiria; order Nitrospirales; family Nitrospiraceae; genus Nitrospira_D. The sequence goes on from CBDIWQ010000327.1 coordinate 3,483, forward strand.
GGTCATGCGAACAGCGCTCGTCCGATAGGAGGGTCGCGTTCCATTCGGCCGCCAAGTCGATCTGGTCTCGTTCATCGAGCAGATTGCAGTCCGTTTCCTTCCGCTCATGCTCCAGCAGCGCTTCGGCGATCAACCGTTTCTGAAAGCGTTCCTGTGTCCTGGCCCGATCTTCTCTTCTGCGTTCCTCCGCTTGGGCTTTGTCGGACCGTTCGCGTTCCTGATTCAGACTATGATCGTCCGAGCTCGCAGGGGGCAGGCCGGCGACGTCCGATCGATGATCATTCTGTACATCCACTTTTGCGCGGTCACTGTCCCGATCGTGATCGGCGGCCAGCCGATTCAAACGGATGGTGGTACTCGTCTGATCTTCGACTGTCTGACTGGTGCGTCCGAGGTATTCGTCCGTCTTGTCTCGCTCGTCCTCCAAGCTTTTGTCGGTTTTATCGCGCCGCTCTTCGGAAGGTCCTGTTGTGTTCGGCTGCATGGATGACAACCCCGCTTTCTTCTTGGAAAAGGTCCTGACTGTCGGCTTGGCGCCGGGCCGGCGGCGCGGTCTTGATGGGTCCGGCTCTGGGATGGGGAGTGCACTGCCCGGGAGCTTCGAGCCTGATAAGAGGACGGGAAACAAGAAATATGAAGAGAGCCGAATGTCTTCAGCGCCCGACGAGGATCGGCCAAGGCGACGAGTCCTTATCTCGCATACTATCACGTGCAATCAGCTGCGTGGTGACGAGCCGGGTTTCTTTTAGTATCGTGCCGGTAGTCGTGAACAGCCTTTGGCCGTATATGCCCTTATGCGAGGAGACGGTCTCAGGCGCATTATTTGAGCGATAAGGTGGCCCTTGGTAGCTGGTGAGCACGCGTTGATCCCAAATATGCCGATGAGGCGTCCCGAGTAGGCCTCAATAGCGCTTGACTGTCACCGCTACTGCGCTTAGCGTGAACCTATGACGTCTCAAGCTCCGCTGGCTGTCCCATCCCTCGCGCGCTCGTCGCACTTCCTGCGCGACTGATTCTCCGGTCTTCGCCGCTTCGTACGCCAGAACGTCACTCATTGCCATGACGAGTTGTTCGCCGCCGGCAGCGAACGTGCGCGTCCGGTGTGATCTGTTTCGGCATGAGACCACAGACGCATCTCCCCCGGTGATTCGCTTATCTTCGATCAACAGGAGGCTCAGTCATGATTACCATCACCACGGCAGCGCAACAGAAGATCCAGGAATTGGTGCAGGAAGAGCCGGATACGGTCGGCTTGCGGGTGTACGTGAAAGGCGGCGGCTGCCATGGCTACCAGTACGGCATGGCCTTCGAGTCCAAGATCGCAGAAGACGATACGATCCTCGAAGAAGGCACCGTCAAAGTGATCATGGATTCGCAAAGCGCCCCGCTGTTGAGCGGCTGCGAAGTGGACTATGTGGATAGCGTGCAAGGGTCCGGATTCGCGATCAAGAATCCGCAAGCAAAGACCACCTGCGGCTGCGGCAGTTCATTCAGCGCTTAACGTCATCGTCCGTCGGGCGTGCTCCGCACGTCCCGATCGATCAAGGAGAACCAGCCCATGGGAACTACTTCCATCATTGGAACCAAGAATAGAAAAGGCCAGGTCTGCGCGGACCCGCGGGTCATGATGAATGAGGCGCCTCGCACGCCCTCGTTTTTCACCGGGAGCGAAGTCATCAAGGAAGCCGTGAAACGCGCCAATGTCGATGTCATGGTGGCCTATCCCATTACCCCCCAGAGCGAGGCGGCCGCCCTGTGCGGCGAACTCTTTGCGGAAGGCTATATCGGCGATTACTTCCGCGGGGAGAGTGAATTCGCGGTCATGTCGCAGTGCGCCGGCGCCGCGTTCGGCGGGGCCCGGGTGTTCACGACGACCGCCGGGCCGGGCACCCTGCGCGCCATGGAGAACTTCCCGATGTGGGCGGGGGCGCGCTTGCCGATTCAATGCATCGTGACCTGCCGCGGGATCAACTCTCCGTTGTCGATCCAGCCGGACACGATCGAGATCTCCTACCTTATGCAGACCGGGATGCTGGTCTGGCATGCGGAAACCGCCCAGGATTTCTACGATTGGATTCTCAAGGGCTACATGGTCTCGGAAGAGCCGGACGTGCATCTTCCCCTGGCGCTGTGCTGCGATGGCTTTTTCGTCACCCATACGAAAGACGTCGTGGACCTAACACCCGCCGACATGTGCCTCCCGCCCTACGATCCCTACCGCTCGCCGGTCCCCTGCATGGACATGGAATGTCCGCCGGTCCGCATGATGCGCGATCCCTTCGTCATGAAGAGCAATTACATCAGCTACGCGACGCACGCCAGCTGGCAGCAGGAAGTCTGGGCGGCCGCGGAGCGGTCCCGCAAGCACACGATCGCCTGGCTCAACGGCCTGATCGAGACCGAGAACGTCGATGCCGAGATCCTCATCGTGGCGTCGGGCACGGCCGTGTCTCAAGGGCGGGAAGCGATGCGGCTGCTGGAAGACGAAGGAGTGCGCGTCGGGCTGGTGAAGGTCAAGACGCTGCGGCCCTGGCCCGAGGAAGAAATTCGCGAGGCGACGAAGCATGCGAAGCACATCATTGTGCCCGAGTTCAACGTGATCGGGTGGTTGGCG
>CBDIWQ010000328.1:0-19179 GCA_965285965.1 uncultured bacterium
ACCACTTGGAGGAAACCGTCCGCTCCATCTTCGGCTATCGGCACGTCATTCCCACGCACCAGGGGCGCATGGCCGAAAACCTGCTCTTTTCTACCGTCGTGAAGGCCGGCATGTGCGTCCCCAACAATATTCATTTCGACACCACCCGCGCGAACATCGAACATCAAGGCGCGCAAGCCCTGGATGTGGTGGTGAAGGAGGCCTACGACCCCCATGTCGAAGCCCCCTTCAAGGGCAATATGGACCTGGTCCGGTTGGAGGAGATCATCAATCGCGTGGGCCGGGAGCGCATTCCGCTCGCCCTGCTGACGATCACGAACAACAGCGGCGGGGGACAACCGGTCTCCATGGACAACATTCGCAAGACTCGGACGCTCTTGAACCGCTACCGGATCCCCTTGTTCTTCGACGCCTGCCGGTTTGCCGAGAATTGCTTCTTTATCAAGGAACGGGAGCCGGCTTTTGCCGGGACCTCCATTGCCGACATCGCGCGGGAACTGTTCAGTTATGGCGACGGATGCACGATGTCCGCGAAGAAGGATGGATTGGTCAACATCGGCGGGTTTCTCAGCCTCAATGACAATCAGTGGGCCCAGGACATCACCAACCTGCTCATCCTGGTGGAAGGGTTTCCCACCTATGGCGGGCTGGCCGGCCGCGACCTCGAAGCGATGGCGCGAGGACTCAAGGAAGTGCTGGATCAAGAGTACCTCAGCTTCCGGGTCGGACAAGTCCGGTACCTGGGAGAATTATTGGATCAGGCCCACGTGCCGATCCTCAAGCCGATCGGGGGGCATGCGGTCTACCTCAATGCGAAAGAGTTTCTTCCGCACATTCCGCAGGAGCATTTCCCCGCCCAATCCTTGGCGGTCGCCCTCTATCGCGACTACGGGATCCGGGGCGTGGAAATCGGCACGGTGATGTTCGGCAAGAAGGATGCGGCGACCGGTCGAGCGATCCATCCCGAACTGGAGATGGTACGGCTTGCCATTCCACGGCGCGTCTATACGAACATGCAGATCACGTATGTCGCCGAAGCCATTGTTGAGTTGTACCGGCTGCGCGAGAAGATACAGGGACTCACGTTGACCTATGAGGCGCCGGTGCTGCGGCACTTCACCGCCCGGTTTGAAGAGCGTCAGCCGCCGTCGGTCCTGCAAGCCGACTCGTAAGGAGGCCTCGTGGCCCAGTTATTCAAAGGCCTGGAACGAATCGAAGAAGCCCGTGAACGATTGACCGGGCGCAGTTTCATGGCAGGCCTGTTCGTCGGAAGGCCGGACTTCTCGCTGCTGCTCACGGCGGAAGAATCACCGGAGCAGAAGGCGGCATGGGAGCGCTACCGTCCGATGCTGGAGACGTTCCTTCACACGCAGGTCGATCCGGATGAAATCGAACGAACCGCGAAGATTCCACGCCCTGTCCTCCAGGGACTCTTGCGGCTGGGCGCGTTTGCTTTAAAAATTCCCGAGGAATACGGGGGGCTGGGATTTTCCTATGCCAACTACGGGCGCGCTCTCACGCTCATGGCCAGTTGGAGCAACATTCTCGCTTTGACGGTGGCCGTGCCGCAGTCCATCGGCATTGCCATGCCGCTGCTCCTCTTCGGAACCGTAGAACAACGACGCAGGTATCTGCCGGTCGTCGCCCGCGACGCGATCTCGGCTTTTGCGCTCACTGAACCGGTCACGGGTTCGGATGCCGCCAATATCAGGGCTGAGGCGGTGCTCGATTCGGACGGCACGGATTTCGTGGTGAATGGCGAGAAGCTCTGGTGTACGAACGGGTCCATCGCCCGCTACATCACCTTGATCGCCCGCGTTCCGGCACAGCGGATTCAAGACAGCGGGGGAACCCGGTGGGTCCCCGTATCGGGCGGCCGGGGCGCCGAGGATCACGTGCACACCGCGTTTATTCTCGATATGGAATCGCCGGGTGTCCGTGTCCGGCAACGGTGCGAGTTTGAAGGATGCCGCGGCATCGAGAATGCCTCGTTGGCCTTTACGGATGTCCGGATCCCTGCCGCGAATGTCATCGGCGAGGTGGGCCGGGGTCTCAAGTATGCGTTGACTATTCTCAATGTGGGGCGGGCGGTCAGTATCCCGGCCATTTGCCTGGGCATGGCGAAACAAGCCTGGCAACCGACCATCGACCGGGCCAACCAGCGCGTGACTTTTCACAAACCTCTCAGCGAGCGGCAAACGCAGCGCATGAGGCTCGGCCGCATGGCCGTGAGCCTCTTCACGATGCAAGCCGTCGCCTCCTCGGTGTGGCGTATGGCCGATGAACAGGGGTATGACGTCCGCATTGAAGCGGCGATCGCGAAGATCTTCTGCTCTGAAACAACGATTCACTTTCTTCGGGACGCTCAAATCATGTTCGGCGGTATGGGCTATGAAACCGCCGATTCCAAGCGGGTCCGCGGAGAACCGGCATTTGGTATCGAACAACTGGTGCGGGACGCGGAGATGTATCGGATCGGGGAAGGGGCCACCGATATCCTGCGCCCCTTCGTCGCGCGGGAGGGGCTGGCGCCCCACTTGGATCGCGCCCAGCGATATGTGAACGGAGGCGGGAGTCGCGGCCAACGCGTCGTCGAGTGGGTCAAACTTGTTCGGTATTATGTCCCCTGGTACCTCGCTCTCTGGCGGCGCAGACCCCTGCCGCCAAGGGCCGAATTCCGTCCGGAAAAGGTGGCGTCTCTTCTTCGCTTTGTGGAACGCTCCAGCCGCCGCTTGGCCCGTGCCCTATTTTGGGCGATGGTCCGCCATGGCGAACAGCTACGGGACGATCAAGGGCGGCAAAACCGCATTGAGATGATCGGAGAGGATCTGCTGGTGATTGCCACCGCTGCTCTGGAAGCTGCTGCGCTGGCTCAGGAAAAGCCCCACGAACCAGTCTGGGAGCTGGTGGACCATTTCGCGGCGGACGCCATGGTACGGATCGAGACTGCCATCGCTGAGCTTGGGGGTCGCAATGGAGACGATGTCCCTACGATGCTGGGCATGCTTGCAGGAAGAGGTGACTACGCCTGGCTGTCCCGCGGTATTATCGGACGGGGCCTTCGCGACTATCTTCCTGCTGAGGATGACAAATCATCGGCCCGCACAGTGGCCTCTCGCTGATCGGAGAGAAGAAGGGATTTTTCCGGGACCACTCCTGGGGGCTTTCCAGGTCCTCACCTCGCCCGCAGGATTTACACTGAGGCTACTTTGGGTAAAGCGGCTGGAGCAGGGCGAGGGCATAGCGGAAACGTTGTGCAGGAGCCGTGAACATGTTGCGAAATCCAAAGGAAAAGGCTCGACTCCGAAAGGCGCCGGGCCTTTTTTGGTGGCCGCACCACTTTCCTCTATGCCATCGCAGACTCATGCGTTCGTCAGGCCAGAAAGCGCCTGTCAAAACCGTGGACGGACATGACCGTATTGTGGGACGCGCCGGTTCCTATGTTTCGATCCCGCACACGGGGGTTTCGGTTGGCACGAATGATTGAGTCTTCGAAATTGCCGCAATTCACGCAGCGTTCTGTATATGGGAGGAGCCCGGATTCCTGCTCCGGGAAATCACCAACGGTTTCGACCATCATGAAGCCGCCGCATCGTTGACAAGACATATGCTCCCCCCTCCTGGCGTAGGTGGTACGAATCCATTGGCCCGCTAAGTCACGGCAGCAATAGTAATGCCAGTAGTGCGGGTGCGGCCAATTGCTCGTAGAAGCGAATAGGTACCATGGCTTAGCAACTTTGTGATCGTCCGAGTCGGCAGGACGGCGTAAGGATTGTCCGAAGTCAAAGCAGCTGCCGCACTGTGCGGGAGGTGCGCAATCGCACCATACTACCCGATAAGAGGTCACTCTTACTTCCTGGGGGAAAGTTATGCGCCGATCAGGGTCTGAGGTGCGGCCTGTTTCGAGCGCGTTTCGAGCCAGGCGATTTGGCGGGTGCTCTGCTGTTTGCTCCGCAGACAGGTGTCAATAAGGTCCTTGTCCCGGAGCGCCTGAGCCGCTTGAGCCAGCAACGTCCAACAAATGTTCGCTTCGGTGGCCAGGATCCACAGATCATGAAGATCGCGCAGGAGGGCAAGCCCGCCGCTCCGGGGGCCCTGGAATAGCTCGCTGTACAACTGTTTAGGGCCCCGGTCGTGCTTGCGGCCATACTTGTCGATGAAGCGTTCTGCCGAGGCGGCTTTCTGTTGCGACCAGGAGGCGAGCAGCCGGCAGATCTCTTCCATATCGGGTTCTTGCTGATGATGATCCGCAACCGCGATGAAGGCCTCGTTCAGCTCCGTTTCACTGTCCTTGACCATTTTGAGATAGAGTCCGATGTTCACACGGTTCTCCGCTGCGGGGGGACTTTGCGGATTTGAACGGCGCAGAATTTGTAGTGCGGCTGTTTACTCACCGGATACCATTCCGGCAATGTCAGTTCGTTTGCGGCACGCGGGCGGCTGTTATTGTCCCAGTAGCCATAATGAAAGGGCATGAAGAGCACACCCGGGCGAATGGCGGTGATGCGTGCCGGTGCCCGGGCATAGCCGCGCCTCGAACGCACCTCAAGCATGTCGCCCTCGCGGATGCCGTACGCGGCCGCGTCCTGGCGCGATATCTCGATGAAGGCGTCCGGCGCCTGCTCTTCCAATGCCGGGGAGCGGCCGGTTTTCGTTCTCGTATGGAAGTGATAGACGATGCGCCCGGTGGTAAGCCACAAGGGATACTGTGGATCCGGCTGTTCATAGGGAGGAATATAGTCCGATGATTTGAGGATGGCCCGCCCGAGCGGATTATCTGCGCGGTACTGCTGAGGCGTGATCTGGCCGCCGGTATCCAGATCATGCCCGTAGGTCTCGCAGTATTCGGCCTCGGTGTTGAATCGGCCGTCCGTATAGAGATGAGGCGCGCCATCGGGAAATTGTTCATTGCAGGGCCATTGAATGCCGGACCCGCCGGTCAATTTGGCGTAGCTCATCCCGGAATAGTCGCAGGGGCGGCCCTTGGAGCAGGCCTTCCAGGCCTCAAACGCTTCCTCGGGCGTGTGCCATTTGATCAGCGGCGCTCCGTCCTTGTCGCGAAAATCCATCCGGCGGGCGTAATCCAAAAAAATGTCGAAATCCGAGCGTGCCTCTCCGGGCGGATCGACCGCCTTGCGGGAAAGATGCACGGTCCGATCCACATTGGTAAAGCATCCGGTTTTCTCGCCCCAAGTGGCGGCCGGCAGGATGACGTCGGCACGGGCGGCGGTTTCGGTCATAAACGCGTCCTGCACGACGAGGAAGAGGTTGTCGTTGTCGAGGATCTTCCGGATGCGCGGCAGATCGGGCAGGGACACGGCGGGATTCGTCGCCGACACCCATAACATCTTGATCGAGCCCTGCTCGCAGTAGCGGAAGATCTGCATCGCATGGGTCGGCGGCACCCAGTGGGGGATGATATCGGGCGACACATTCCACAGCCGGGCCAACTGCCTGATGTGCTCCACGTTCTCCCAATTGCGGAAGCCGGGCAAGTCCCCGTCGGCTCCCGTTTCGCGGGTGTTTTGCGCGGTCGGCTGGCCGTTCATCTGATACAGGCCGCAGCCATTCCGTCCGATCAAGCCGCGGATCAAATGCAGGTTGTTTACCTGGCAGGCCGCCGCCGTCGCCTGCATGGACTGGTAGACGCCTTGCAGAACGGTGGAGACCAACGTCGGGGTGGTTCCGAGAATATCGGCCGCGGCTCGAAGCTGTGGAATTGGCACGTCGGCCACCCGTTCGACGACTTCCGGGGGCCACTTCGCAACGGCTGCATGGAGCTTCTAGAAACCAGGCTGCTACACCACCTCCCGCACTTTGTTTTCGACCACCGTTTTAATGATCTGCCAGCGGTCCTGCTGCCCTCGAGCCAGTGCCTTGGTGAAATTCCAGGCTTGCTCGGTCGTAATCTTGCCGGGCAGCGGCGGCTCGCTCGGGTCCACGATGGCCTCAACCACGGCTGGGCCGGGATGCTGAAAGGCCTCTCGCAACACATCCGAGACCAGGCGAGGATCGTCCACGCTGTAGCCGCCCGCACCACAGGCGCGAGCGAAAGCGGCAAAGTCGATGGGTTGCAGTTGCACGCCATATTGCGGATTGCCCTCTAGGGCGAGCTGCTCCCACTTGATCATGCCCAGCACGTTATTTTTCATGACCACGATCTTGACCGGCAGCTGATATTTCACGATGGTCGCCAGTTCCCCCATCAGCATGGTGAAGCCCCCGTCGCCGGTCACGCACACGACCTGGCGGCCGGGGTGAGCAATGGCCGCTCCAATGGCATACGGCAAACTGCAGGCCATGGTCGCCAAAGTCCCGGACACGGAGAACTCCATGGTGCCCCGAATGCGGATATGGCGAGCAGCCCAGGTCGTGACCGTCCCTGTGTCACAGCAAATGATGGCATCGTCCGCCAGAAAGTCGTTCAACTGATGTGCGACGACTTGCGGTTTCAGCGGCTTGTCGGCCCGGGTGCCGCGTTCCTCCATCAACTGATTCCACTTTCGCATGTTCTCCTGGGTCCGAGTCAAAAACGCGCGATCGGACTTCTGGTGCAAGAGCGGCAGCAGCGCCCGCAGCACGTCCCAACATTGGCCGACGAGCCCGACGTCCACGGGATAGCGCAGGCCGATGCGCGCCGGGTCGATGTCGATTTGGATGGCTTTGGCTTTTCCCGGCTTGGGATAGAATTCGAGATAAGGAAAACTGGTGCCGGCCAGGATGAGGGTGTCGCATTCCTGAAGCGCTTCCTGGGAGGGCGCCGTCCCGAGCAGTCCGACACCGCCCGTCGTATAGGGATGATCGTCCGGCACCACGGCTTTTCCAAGCAGCGGTTTGATGATGGGCGCACCGATTGTTTCAGCGAGAGCCACCACGTCTTTCCTTGCCGAGAGGCATCCGCGACCCGCGAGAATCGCGACGTTCGATCCCTGGTTGATGAGGGTCGCGGCCTGTTCCAGTTGAGCCTGTGGCGGCAAGGGCAAGGGATCGGTGTAGATATTGCCGCTGTGCCGGGCGATATTGGCTTTGGATCGCAGTCCGTCGCTGGTCCAGTCCTGGATGTCCTTCGGAATGGTGATATGGGCGACCGTGCGCTTCGAAATCGCCGTCTTGATCGCTTCATCCACCACGTTGCAGACGTGTTCCGGGCCCATGACCCGTTCATTGTAAGCCGCCACGTCCATGAACAGTTTGTCCAGGTCGACATCCTGTTGATAGTGCGTGCCGATCAGGTCGTGATAGGTATGGCCGGTGATGGCCAGCACCGGTTGGCCGTCGAACTTGGCATCGTACAGGCCGTTCAATAAGTGGATGCCGCCGGGTCCCGAAGTGGCCAGACAGACGCCGAGGCGCCGGGTGAACTTGGCATAGCCGCAAGCGGCAAGGGCTGCCGCTTCTTCATGGCGAACCTGGATCAGCTGGATCTGATGGCTTCGAGTGCGGAGTGCCTCGAAGATGCCGTTGATCCCATCCCCAGGAAGACTAAAAATTGTCTCCACACCCCAGTCCAAGAGCCGATCGACCAGGATATCTGCAACCGTATCTGCCATGATCCCTCCTGTCCCTCCTTCGGCCGCTTTGGGTACGGCGCCGTCTGTGTACTATGACGGAACGGACTGTGGAGTAAGCTAGGCTTATACCTAAAAGGAGAGATGCGTACGCTACCTACTTGGTTACATGACGTTGTTCTTAAACGAAAACGGACACTTATCTCGTATCATGGGGACGGATGTGAGTCGTCGGGCATGCGAGCGGAGTGGTCTCCGGGATTGATCAGCACGGGAAGATTCAGGTTATCGGGCAGCAAGACCATCTTCGAATTCGTACTATCGTACAACTTATACCGCTTATACCGCAGGTAGTCCGGCGTGAGCGTTTTGGTGATGGTTTCTTGAGCCTTGGCCTGGCCTACCGCGCGGATCCGCAGACCCTCCGCCTCTCCGTCCGCCCGAATGCGGATGGCATCGCCCTCGCCTTTGGCCCTGGTGCGCGCGATCTCTGCGTCTTTGGCTGCTTTCAGCAATTCAAATTCCTTCTGCTCCTTTTCCTGTTCCTGCGCCTGCTTCTGCTCAATGGCGGCCAAAACGATCTGGGGAAAATCCACATCCGCCAAGGCGATGCTCTGTATCGCGAGATGGCGCCCCTTGAGCTTGTCCACCACCACCGCCTGAATCTTGCCGGCGATTTCGGCGCTTTTCTCGGGAACGGTGACCATGGTGTAGCCGGAGACCACGCTACGAACCGCCGCCAGGAACTCCGGTCTCACGACACGCGCATAGAAGTCCGGTCCCACCTCATGGGCGAGGAAATACACCTCTTCAGGGATCGGTCTCATGACGATGGCCGCCTTGATCAGGACCTGCAGGTCATCCCCGCTCAGCGCATCCACATTTTCCGTATAGCTTTGCCAGCGAATATCGTACAGGTAGACGTCATTCCAAGGAGCGCGCCAATAAAGCCGTCTTTGAGCGGTTCATTCGACAACTCTTCGGTAAATGGCCGCCACATCAGTCCGCGCTGACCGGGCTGGACGCTCGTTCCGGCACAACCCAGGCTCAGGACCATACAGAGGGCCGTTCCCCCAGCCAGAGGGTGGATGATTCGGTGATACATGTGCGCCTCCAATTCGTCATCTCGAATGAACGCCGTTGGGCCGCCGGCGGGCATCCCGCTCCGCCATATAGTGATGGTCTTCCGCAAGTCGTTCCCGTTCCTCTGCCGACGCTTCATAGAAGCGCGCCAGCAAATACGCCCCTCTTACCCAGTCGGAGTCGGTCCCGAACAAATCCTGGTAGACGAGTACGTGCTGCCTATATTCTTCCGCCTTGGACCTGAAAAAGGCGGCTTCTTGGTCGTGATACCCCGCAATTTTTATCTGCTCAACCGTCGGATCGGACGAGGTGAGATCCAGCGGGGCCGCCGAGCCATTGCATCCCAGCGGGGCAAGTGCCAAGGGAAGCAGCAATCGCAGGCGCAATTCACCGGCACGCCGCATGGTGGCCTCCGGTCAGCCCGGTGGAAGAGAAGAGGAGATCGACCCTTGAGCCGCGTTTGCGAGAAACACCACCTCGTAGTCCCAACGATGGGCGATCAGTTCAACGCACTGTTGCCGGGATAATCGGCCAAGGGCGCAGAACAGCGTGTGCCATGTGTGGGAGGGCAGCGCGTCCGCCAGTTCGGAAAACATGATGCGCGGTCTTCGCAGCGCAAGGATGTCTTCATCAACGGTCTGGGACCGTGTGGAAACTGGTCGAGAGCGCATCGGTCGAACCTCTCATGCCGTGAGCAATGCAAATTGCTCACCGCCGCTCGTTTAGAGGACTGGGCCGGAATTCCTTCATCGCGAGCCTCCCTGGCTTTTCCTCACCGGTCCTTTTCAATCGTCCTTGGTCTTCGCACAGCGGTATCGCACAGTGCGAGCTGTGCGCGACCGCTCGAAGGGAGTGGTTAACCTAGGAAATCGGAAAATGAGTCCGCTGCAAGATCACCGATGCTCCGTAGCCAGCCCTTTGTTGCAGGGCTGCGCAGACCGTTCGATGGCATGGCCTCCTAATCACAAGATGCCGCCTGCGTGATTCCTTGCATACGGAGATCGTGACGACGTCAACGCTGAGGGGATGGTTATGGGCACGAAGCGGCGGATTGAGGGATCCGGGTGGAAGGGAGCCAGCCTGCTCGCTGCCTGTCGGTGCGAACGTTTTTGTGGAGGCGCCGGGTGGATTCGAACCACCGGTTCGCAGTGCTGCAAACTGCTCCCTTCGGCCGCCTTGGGTACGGCGCCAGCCCCTGCACTATGGCTGAAAAACTGAAGTAATAAACTAGGGACTCACCTAGCGGGAGGTTCGTACTTACGTTACGGCTCCTCGTGAGGCCGACCAACCCCGAGACCCGGGACCCTGCAGCCGCCGAGTTGACTCGGCGGCTGTTGGGGTGTGAAAAAGGGCGGCCACAGGGTGAGAACAGCAGCCGGGGCCGGTGAAAGGCAGTGGGGTTCACCGGTTCGGCATGACTCAGCAATTGATCGGTGGATGCACTATCGTGAAGGAGGGGTGATGGCTTGGTGGTATCTCTTTGGCGCGGGGCTTTTCGAAATCGTATGGGCGAGCAGTCTGAAATTCACCGAAGGATTCACCCGTCTGTGGCCCACTGTGGGGACCGTTGCGGCGATGATCGCCAGCTTTGTCTTTCTGGCCGAGGCGTTGAAAACCATTCCGGTCGGCACCGGCTATGCGGTGTGGACAGGAGTCGGCGCCGCAGGCACCGCTGTCGTCGGGATGCTGCTGTTTGGCGAGTCGCGCGACGCCTTTCGTCTGTTCTGCCTGATCGTCATCGTGGCCGGCGTGCTGGGGTTGAAACTGGCGTCGGACTGAAGCCGGACTCCGAGTCGTTTCCTGCTGAGCCTTTCGCTATCTTCGGCTCAGCCGCAGCAGGGCGATCGACCGTGCTTCCAGCGCATACTCTTCGCCGCCCTTGAATGAAGTGACCGGTTTTTCACTGCCGGTCGCGACGGCGGTATCCAGGATCGGTTGCCACCGGACACTCCGCTTATGGGCGGGCAGGGTGAAGCCCAATGCCTGGTGATGGGCATTGAGTAAGACGAGCAAGGTGTCGTCAAGGATCGCCCGCCCTTTTTCGTCGGTCTCGGTGATGGCATCGCCTGCCAATCGGAGCGCCAGGGACCTGGCGTAGCCGGCGTTCCAGTCGTCGTCCGTCATTTCCTTGCCGTCCGGCCGGAACCAGGAGATGTCTTTCACTTCCGAGCCTCGAATATGGCGCCCCTGGAAAAACCGCCGGCGCCGCAACACCGGATGCTGTTTACGGAGCGCGATCAGCCGCCGTACAAATTCCACCAGGTCGCGCTGGGTCCGATCGAGTTGCCAGTCGTACCAGCTGATTTCATTGTCCTGGCAATAGGCGTTGTTGTTGCCTTTCTGTGACCGGCCGTGTTCGTCGCCGCCGCAGAGCATCGGCACGCCCTGGGACAAAAAGAGCAGTGTCAGAAAGTTCCGCTGTTGGCGTTCGCGGAGATGCGTCACGACCGGATCCGAGGTCGGGCCTTCCGCTCCGCAGTTCCAACTGGCGTTGTCGTCCGTGCCGTCCCGATTCTGTTCCCCGTTCGCCTCGTTGTGCTTGCGGTCATAGGAGACGAGGTCGCGCAGCGTAAACCCATCGTGGGCCGTGATGAAATTGATGCTGGCAAAGGGCCGCCGCCCGCTCATGCTGTACAAGTCGCTGCTGCCCGTCAACCGATACGCGAGTTCGGCGACTTGTCCGCCGTCCCCTTTGACGTAGCGACGGATGGTGTCCCGGTATTTGCCGTTCCACTCGGCCCAGCCGACGGGGAAATTCCCGACTTGGTAGCCGCCCTCTCCCACGTCCCAAGGTTCGGCTATGAGTTTGACCTGCGACAGGACGGGATCTTGATGGAGGATGTCAAAGAAGGCGCTCAGCCGGTCCACGGCATGCAGCTCGCGCGCAAGGGCCGAGGCCAAATCAAACCGGAAGCCGTCCACGTGCATCTCCATGACCCAGTAGCGCAGACTGTCCATGATCAACTGCAGGGTCCTGGGATGGGTGACGTTCAGCGTATTGCCGCATCCTGTGTAATCCATGTAGTAGCGCTTGTCCCGTTCGAGCAGTCGATAATAGGCGGCGTTGTCGATGCCCCGGAAACAGAGCGTCGGGCCGAGCTGATTGCCTTCGGCCGTATGGTTGTACACGACGTCGAGGATGACCTCGATGCCGGCGCTGTGGAGCGTTTTCACCATAGTCTTGAACTCTCGGACGTGTCGTCCTCGCACCGGAGAGACGGCGTACCGGATGTCGGGCGCAAAGAAGCCGATGGTGTTATAGCCCCAGTAGTTGGTCAGCCCTTGGTCCGCCAGATATTTGTCCCGGACGAAATGGTGGATGGGCAGGAGTTCGACCGCGGTGACCCCCAGGTGGAGCAGGTGATCGATCACGGCCGGCGTCGTCAAGGCGGCATAGGTGCCGCGCATCGGCTCCGGCACATCGGGGTGGCGGGCGGTGAGACCCTTCACGTGTGCTTCATAAATGACGGTCTTGTCCCAGGGCGTCTTCAGCAGGGCGTCGCCGCCCCAGGTGAAGGCTTGATCGACCACGACGCACTTCGGCACGTTGGCGGCATTGTCCCGGCTGTCGAACGACAGGTCGGCGCGAGGATCACCCACACGGTACCCGAACATCGCGTCGGACCATTCGACGGTGCCGGCAATCGATTTGGCATAGGGGTCCAGCAATAATTTGTGCGGATTGAAGCGATGCCCGGCCGCGGGTTCATACGGCCCATGGACGCGATACCCGTAATGCTGTCCCGGCCACAGGCCCGGGATATACACGTGCCAGACTTGATCGGTTCGCTCCTCGAGGCGGATGCGGTGGGAGTCCTTGGATGCGTCCGACCGCTCGAACAGGCACAGATCCACGGCGGTGGCGTTTTCCGAGAACAGCGCGAAATTGACCCCTTCCCCATCCCACGTCGCGCCGAGTGGATAGGGTTTGCCCGGCCACACCCTCATAATCTGTCCTCCTGCCATCCAAATGTCCCCCACCTCTTACGGATGCCCGTTCCGCAATGCAAGGGTTTAGCCTTGTGTCGGACCGCAGCCGCCGTTTAAGGTGCAAAAGGGAGGTGGCGCATGAGCGAAGGCTGGCAGCTCGACCTCGGGGCTCGAAGGATGGGGGGCCACCGTGTCCGGTTTACCGTCTGGGCTCCGTTTGCCCGGACGGTTGCCGTTGAATTGGTGGATCAACAGCGGGCGCCGATTCCGATGGAACCCGGGCCTCAGGGCTATTTCGACATCGTGGCCGGCGACATCGGTCCCGGCGCCCGGTACCGGTATCGGCTGGACGGGACCAGCGCCTATCCCGACCCCGTGTCGCGGTGCCAACCGGAAGGGGTCCATGGGCCGTCGATGGTCGTGGACCCGGAAGACTTCCAATGGAGCGATGCCTCTTGGACGGGAATGGCGCTGGACGATCTCATCATCTATGAACTGCACGTCGGCACCTTTACGGAGGAAGGCACCTGCGAGGCGATTATCCCGCACCTGCGCTATCTGAAAGAGACGGTGGGGATCACGGCCATCGAACTCATGCCGGTGGCCCAGTTTCCGGGGCGGCGAAACTGGGGGTATGACGGCGTCTATCCCTATGCGGTGCAATTGAGCTATGGCGGCCCGGACGGACTCAAGCGTCTGGTGAATGCCTGCCATGCAGCCGGGCTGGCCGTCATTCTGGACGTCGTTTATAACCACCTCGGTCCGGAGGGAAATTATTTGGGCGCCTTCGGTCCCTATTTTACCGAGCATTACCGGACTCCCTGGGGAGCCGCCGTCAATTACGACGGACCGGACAGCGATCCGGTGCGGCAGTACGTCGTCAGCAATGCGTTGTACTGGATCACCGAATACCATATCGACGGCTTGCGCCTGGACGCGATTCATGGGATCTACGATTTCAGTGCCACGCATATTCTCGCCGAGCTGTCGGCGGCGGTTCGCGCGCAGGCTGCCGCGCTTAAACGCACGATCGTCGTGATCGCGGAGAGCGACCTCAATGACACCCGGATCATCGATGGCCCCGCTCAAGGCGGCTACGGTCTTGATGCGCAATGGAACGATGATTTTCATCATGCCTTGCGGGTCACGCTCACTGGCGAGCAGGAGGGCTACTACCGCGACTATCAGAGTTTGACCGACCTTGTGAAGGTTCTTGAGGAACGGTTTGTCTATAGCGGACAGTATTCGGCGTACCGGCGTCGCCGCCATGGGAACTCGGCGCGGCACTGTCCGGCGTCTCAATTCGTCGTCTTCTCACAAAACCACGATCAGGTCGGCAACCGCGCGGTCGGAGACCGGTTGAGTACGCAGCTCCCGTTCGACGCCCTGAAAGTTGCGCGCGCGCTGGTGCTGCTCTCCCCCCACATTCCGCTGCTGTTCATGGGTGAGGAATATGGGGACACGGCCCCCTTCCAATATTTCATTGAGCACGGGGACCCGGCCTTGATCGAGGCCGTGCGGCAGGGACGGCGGAGAGAGTTCGCCCCGTTCGGATGGAAGCCGGAAGAGATTCCCGATCCGCAGAGCCCGGCCACGTTTGAGCGGAGCCGCGTGCATCCGCAGCAACGGGCGGAATGGCAGGAGGCATTGCTGCGTTGGACCGGCGCGCTGATTCGGCTGAGGAAAACGCATCCGGCCCTCGGGCCCGGCGACGGGGGGCAGCGGCACCATGCGGCCTGGGCGTTGAAAGACGGGCAGGTGCTCCTGCTGCATTGTCAGGCCAAGGATGCGGCGCAGGAGGGGGCCCTGATGGTGCTGGGATTCAACCGGGAGCCGGTGACCCTGGCGCTTACCGTTCCGGTCGGACGCTGGACGCGCCGGCTGGATTCCGGGTCTGCGGAGTTTGGCGGCCAAGGAGAGGCTGGTATGCCGCAAGAGCTGCTCGTCGATTCGCAGGGCGCCCGGCTCTCGATGGCGCCCTATCAGACGGCTGTTTATCTGGGAGTGTCGCATGTTGGTGGGTGATCAGATGGTGGCTATGCCGAAGAAGCGGCGCGGCTTCCGCGGCGCTCCCCCACCCTATTGGACCGGCGCTGACGGGGGTTGCATATGGCCGGCCAGCCAAGAACAATAGGAAGGAAGAGCCAGGAACTCTAGAGGCCTCCACTCCTGTCGTAAATGGTGGTAACCGGATAAGAGGATACGCCATGAAAGAGCGGACTACGAAGAAGACATCATCGTCCCGTCCCACCAGGCGTCCCGCCAGCAAACCGTTGATCACATTTGAGTATTTCGATCCGTCGGCGTCTACTGTCATGCTCGCCGGAGATTTCAGTGAGTGGGATCGGAAGGGCCGCCCGCTCAAGCGCGACGCGGGGGGGCTATGGAAAGTCGCATTGCGATTAGCTCCCGGCCGTTATGAGTACAAGTTTGTCGTCGACGGCGAGCGTTGGGAAGAAGATCCGCTGAATTTGCATCGCGTCAGAAACCAGCACGGCACGTTCAACTCCGTCCGCACGGTCGCCGCGCCGTCGGACGATCATGCGAGCGGGAACGGATAACATCACTCTCAGGATGAACCGCACGATTAGGCTGAAGGTTCAGGTTTCGCCGCCGATCTCCCGTTGGTAAAGCCCGGGTCCTCGGGCATCGCTTTCGGTACTGATAGGAAGTCACGCTGATCAGTGGGAAAGGAGGGGCAGGCCAACGTGGGTACGACCAGGGAATCAGAGAGGGCCGTCCGGCCGTCGATCGTGATCGAGGGCGTGGAGCCGGAAATCGACGGCGGCCGCTGGCCGGTCAAACGGGAGGTCGGAGACCGGATGGAAGTGTCGGCAGACATTTTCAAGGAGGGACACGATGTGCTGGCCTCGGTGCTGCGGTACCGGCCCGTAACCGACGAGCATTGGCGCGAAGCCCCAATGGCCCCGCTGGATAACGATCGGTGGGTGGGGTACTTCGAGCTGTCCGACAACACCCGCTATCGGTATTCCATCGGGGCCTATGTCAATCTGTTCGAATCCTGGCGCATCGAGGTGGCCAAGAAGCACGAAGCCGGTGAACGGATCGACAGTGAACTGCTGGAAGGCCGGACGGTGGTAGAGCAGACGGCGCGGCGGGCCGCCGGACAGGACAAGGACAGGCTGCTCGAGTGGCTGGACCGATGGCGGGTGAGCGATCCGGCGGCGGTCCAACTGGAGGTCGCCTTGAATGCCGATCTGAAGGCGCTCGTGGAACAGCACCAGGAGCGTCGTGGCTGGACGCACTACGATCACGAGCTGGAGGTCGTGGTGGATCGCGAGCGGGCCCGCTATGGGGCCTGGTATGAACTCTTTCCCCGCTCGCAAGGGCGCACGCCGGGACGGAGCGCGACGTTCCGCGACTGTGAGGCCCGGCTTCCGGCCATTAAGGCGATGGGCTTCGATGTCCTGTACCTGACGCCGATTCATCCCATCGGGCGAACCAATCGCAAGGGAAAGAACAATGCGCTCACCGCGGCTCCGGACGAGCCCGGCAGTCCGTACGCGATCGGCAATGAGTACGGAGGCCATGATGCGGTGGAGCCGAGCCTCGGCACCATCGAGGATTTTGACCGGTTCGGGGAGGCCGTGCGGGCGCAGGGGATGGAAATCGCCATGGATTTCGCGATCAACTGCTCGCCCGATCATCCCTACGTGAAGGCGCATCCGGAATGGTTCGCCCGGCGGCCCGACGGCACGATCAAGTATGCGGAGAACCCGCCCAAGAAATACCAAGACATCTACAATCTGAATTTTTACTGCGACGAATGGCGCGCGCTGTGGGAGGAAATGAAACGTGTGATCCTCTTCTGGGTGGGCCACGGCGTCCACATCTTCCGCGTGGACAATCCCCATACCAAGCCGGTGGGGTTCTGGGCCTGGCTGATCCGCGAAGTGCAGGACCGCCATCCGCAGGTGCTGTTCCTCTCCGAAGCCTTCACCCGGCCGAAAATGATGAAGGTCCTGGCCAAGGCGGGATTCAGCCAGTCCTATACGTACTTCACGTGGCGCAATTTCAAACAGGAATTGACGGATTATCTGAAGGAGCTCGCGCACAGCGACATGCGGGAGTACTTCCGGCCGAACTTTTTCACCAATACGCCGGACATCCTGCCGGAGATTCTGCAGCAGGCCGGCCGGCCCGCCTTCCAGTTCCGTCTGGTGCTGGCCGCCACTCTGTCGCCCTCTTACGGGATCTACAGCGGCTATGAACTCTGTGAACATCGGGCGCTCCCCGGCAAAGAAGAGTATCTGGACTCGGAGAAATACGAATTCAAGGTGTGGGACTGGGACCGGCCGGGCAACATCGTGGACTATGTGACGAAGCTGAATCGCATCAGGCGGGACAATCCCGCCTTGCACGAACTGGAGAACCTGGAGTTTTTCGAGGCCGACAACGAACATGTGCTGTTCTACGGCAAGCGAACAGCGGATGGCCGCAATACCTTGTTGGCGGCGGTCAATCTGAATCCCTTCCAAACGCAGCAGGCGGAGCTTCACATCCCGATCGCGGCGCTCGGCATTTCCGCGGATGAAATCTATCAGCTGCACAATTTGATGACGGACCAGCGGGATCTGGTCAAGGGCAGCCGGTACTCCATCCGGCTGGACCCGCAGGTGGAACCGGCCGCCTTGTATGCCGTGCGACGGTGGACCCATCGGGAACAGCAGTTCGATTACTTTTTCTAGCGGCTCGCCATGACGCCACACCAGCAACCGGAATCGTCTGAACGCGTTCGCGCTGCCTTGGACAGGGAGGAGGGCCGTCCATTGATTGCGTTTCTCCGGCGGCAGCGGTGGTTCGGCGGCAAGGGCCGCGTGGTAAACACCGCGCACATCGGCGAGGCGATCCTCCTGAACCCCGGCACGCCTGGCCGGTGGCTGGCGTTGGTAAAGGTCGACTACCACAGCGGCCACGTGGAACGCTATGCGATGTTGTTGTGCATTCGAGCCGCCGCCGGACGAGAGGATCCCGATGCCCTCGTCCCGTGGCCGCATGCATCCGGTTCCGAATGGATCTGCGACGCGACTCAGGATCCGGACACCTGGAGTGCACTCTACGAGGCGGTGGCGGAGGAGCAGACCCTGACCGGCGAGCAGGGATGCTTGAAGGGTCGTGCTCTTTCTGCGGGGCAGGGCGCATGGTCCAGGCCTCCCCGGCAAACGAAGATCTTATCAGGGGAGCAAAGCAACACCTCGGTAGTCTTCGATGAGCGGGTGATCCTGAAGCTGATGCGCAAGCTTGAGACGGGGATCAATCCGGACAGTGAGATGCTGGAATTTCTGACGACTCATACGACCTGCCTCCTCGCGCCCCCCTTGTTCGGCGTGCTGACGTACGGCCCGCCGGCCGCCGAAGAATCCGGCCGGTGCACCATAGCCCTTCTTCAACGGTTTCTCCCCCGCAGCGTGGACGGCTGGCGCTATACGCTGGCGCATCTGACGCAGGTGCTGGGGGAAGGGCCTGATCCGAGCCTGCAGGGCCGGGCCCTGGCGGAGGCGGTGAGCGACATGTCCGCTTCTTTCCGCCAGGACATGCGGACGCTCGGAGTCCTGACCGGAGAGTTGCACCTCGCCTTGGCCTCACGGAACGAGCCGGAGTCCTTCCGTCCTGAACTGATTACGCCGGCGGATGCCGACGGATGGCAGGCGCACATGAGTCAGCTGCTTGCGACGGTGTGCCGTGATCTGCGCGGACTGCCGCCGAGCCAGCGGTCGTCGCTGCACGTGACGGATGCAGAGGTCACCCGATTGGAAACCACCTGCCCCGAGTGGTTCGAAGCACTCGGCTCCCTGCCTCGCACGGGCGCGTGCAAAATTCGCCATCATGGGGACTTTCATCTCGGGCAGGTCCTCAAAACCGACGCCGGCTTTGCCGTGATTGACTTTGAAGGAGAACCGGCTCGTTCATTGGAGGTCCGCCGCGCCAAAGTCTGCCCCTTGAAAGATGTCGCCGGCATGTTACGATCGTTTGGCTATGCGGCACGGGCACCCTGGATCGGGCAGGGCCCGGTTTCCGCTGCGGCGGCGGGCTATCTGGAGGAATGGGAACGGGCGATTTGTGCGGCCTTCCTCGAAGGGTATCGTGCGACGGCTATCCCCGGCAAGGCGCTCTTCCTGCCGCCGACATGGGAGGACTGCTTGCGCATCATTCACGCGTACGAAGTCGACAAGGTCTTGTATGAGCTGGAGTACGAACTGCGGAACCGGCCGGAGTGGCTCCCGATTCCGTTGACCGGGCTGCGCCGGCTCTGCCGGGGTGTTCCGGCTCGGGGGTGAACGGCCGTCGACCCCGCTGGTTATGGGTTACCAGGGCCGAAGACGAGGGTGAGGAACAGCATGTCGAACGCCGGATTGCTCTTTCGCTTCATGGCCTGCAGCGAAATCCAGGAAATTCTCGGGAAACAGGCCGAAGACGAACGCACGCTGGCGGAACTGCTGGAAGAAGTGCCTCAAGTCGGATCGTAGCCATGTCGTTCTGTGAGCCAAGGAGTTGGGCCTTAATGTTGTCTTCCTAAGACCGCTTGGCCTCCGACTTTTGCTCTTTCGCTTCATGGCCTGCAGCGAAATCCAGGAAATTCTCGGGAAACAGGCCGAAGACGAACGCACGCTGGCGGAACTGCTGGAAGAAGTGCCTC
>CBDIWQ010000329.1:0-4127 GCA_965285965.1 uncultured bacterium
AACGCGCATCACCGTCCGCACCTACATCGGCACGAAAGGCGTGATTGACATCCAGCGCGAGGCGGAACTCGCGGGTGAGATTCACAGCAAGGGCGTTCTCACGCTCGCAGGCTGTTTGGCCGGCAAGTTCGCCGGCTTTCATCCGTTCGCCTTGAGCGCCTCTCTCACCTTCGAGCAGACCTATTCCGAGGTGGAAGGCGACAGTGCCGCCGTGGCGGAAATTGCCGCCATTCTATCGAGCTTGGCCGACTTGCCCATCCATCAATATATCGCTGTCACTGGTTCCATCAACCAATTGGGCGAAGTCCAGCCCATCGGCGGCGTGAATGAGAAGATTGAAGGGTTCTTTGAGTCCTGCTCCCGGCGCGGCCTCACCGGCAAGCAAGGCGTCATCATTCCAGCGCGGAATACCAGGCACCTAGCCCTCAGGCGCGAAGTCGTGGAGGCCGTGGAGTCCGGACACTTCACCATCTATGCGGTAAATACATTGGAAGAAGCCATCGAGCTGCTCACCGGCGTGGCAGCCGGCGAACGGGGATTCGACGGCGCCTACCCGCCTGACACGGTATATGGCCGCGTCGCGAAACGGCTCGAAGAGATGGCCGAGGCGGTAGCCGAATGGAGCGAGGGCGAAGAACGACCCGGCGGGCACATCATCACCGGCCCATAGAGACCTCGTTCCTGAATGAGGCCTCGGGGCCCTCTCAATCGCGCCTGCCCGGCTAATGACCTGCTCAATTTGGATTCGAATCTGATCCCCTATCTTCCGAACAGAATTAGCCGTGCCTCCTCCGTCCCCGTAACCGCCGCAGGATCCTCGAAACTCAACTTGAAACTCCAACGGAGCAAGCATGTGGCGGCGGAAGTCTCTCGCCCGGTTCCAGACATGATGACATAGTCGAAGCCCCGGCCGGTCAACTCAGACCTATGCTTGGCCCGATGCCGCGAGATGTCAGACGGAATGCGTCCAGGCGCTGTCGGCCTCGAACCGGCCACCGGCCAAATGACGCAGAATCCTTCCGCCATGTGACTCCTGGCCGAATGACCCGTGCAAAGAAACAACGCCCGTGGTTTCATGCCCGCACATGGATCAGCTGCAGCAGGTCGGACCGCAGCAGGGGGCTTCCTTGGCCGCCGGCTTGGCCGCCCGCACGAAGCCGCTGATGAATCGGCCGTCGACCAGCGGCGCGATGGCATCCAGATCGAGGCCCGTGCCCTCAAACAGTTCGCGAGCATCGGCGCTCGAATAGACGCGCGTGGCTTCGATCGAGATCTGCTGGAACCCCGCCCGCGCGAGCTTCGCTTGGTAGTCCCCTTCTTCCAGCGCCCCGGCTACACAGCCGGCCCAGAGTTCGATGCTGCGTTTGACGGCATCCGGCATCTCGCCACGGATCACGATGTCGGAGACGGCCAATCGCCCGCCTGGCTTGAGCACGCGAAACGCTTCCGCCAGGACCCGGTCTTTGTCGGGAGAGAGGTTAATGACGCAGTTGGAAATAATCAGATCGACCGTGTTGTCCGGCAATGGAATATGTTCGATGTCGCCCCTGAGAAATTCGGCGTTCGTCACCCCGGCCTTGGCCTGGTTGGCCCGCGCCAGGGCCAGCATTTCGTCGGTCATGTCCAGACCATAGACTTTGCCGCCGGGTCCCACGCGTCGTGCTGACAGGAACACATCGATGCCGCCGCCCGATCCCAGGTCCAGCACCGTCTCGCCCGGCATGATCTGCGCGAGCGCCGTCGGATTGCCGCAGCCGAGTGAGGCCAGCACGGCTTCCTCGGGCAGCACCGCCGTTTCGTTCTCCCCGTACAAATTCCCGGTAATGGGGTCGAGCTTCCCCTCGGTCAACACCGTGCCGGTCCCGCAGCAAGACCGCCGTTCCTGTTTCTGTGCTTGCAGCGCCGCCTGCCCGTACCGGGCCTTGATTTCATCCTTCAGCGTTTGATCGTTATTCATTGCGCACCTCAATCAAGAACGGTTGATGCCTCTGAGCCAACATACTCCTAACAACACTTGCCTTTGGAAACCGCCGACTTTGCCGCCTGCTTGAGCGTATCCACCAACGACTCCACCTCATTGAGCGCATCCGGATTAAGCGAGTAATACATCCATCGCCCCTCACGCCGGTCCTTGAGCAGCCCTGCGTCTTTGAGCACTCTGAGATGGAACGACAGGCGCGACTGACCAGCCTTCATCGCATCCGTCAGTTCGCACACGCAATGTTCTCCGCCCTTCAACCGCTCGAGCAGTGCCAGCCGCGTCTCGTCCGACAAAGCGTGAAACAATTCGGCCGCTTTCTTAAGTGAGGTAGCAGTAACAACCATGGCTGAACTGTATATCAACTATTTTTGATGCGTCAAGGGTGTTGATGAACAATAATCAGCCTTCCACCGTGAGTAGCCGTCCATCCCTTTACACAGTCGACGTTTTCGAATACCTTCGACCGGCGACATTCTTCACTTGATGCAACCAGCGCGCGGACGGTGCCCGCGGCAGATCTGGCGCCGCGATGCTATGATTCACGGATCCGGTGAGATAGCGACGCACAACGGACTATGAATTCACACCCTCTGATATCCATGCTGGTCGGCGCCTTCGTGACAGCGTTCGTCTTCGGGATGTTGGCGCGGCGGATCAATGTTGCGCCCATTGTGGGATTTCTGCTGGCGGGCATCGTCATCGGACCGTTCACTCCCGGCTTTGTCGCCGATTCATCGCTGGCCCCGGACCTGGCGGATGTCGGCGTCGTGCTGCTGATGTTCGGCGTCGGGTTGCATTTTTCAATTGGAGATCTGTGGGCTGTCCGTAAGATTGCATTCCCCGGAGCGATCGCGCAGATTCTCATCGCCACGGGACTCGGCTGGGCATTGGCCTATTACGGGCTCGGATGGTCCCATAGCGCGGGACTCATCTTCGGTCTCAGCCTTTCCACGGCCAGTACGGTGGTCCTCTTGCGGGCCCTGGAAGACCGGCAGCTGCTTGACTCCGAAGAAGGCCGGATCGCAGTGGGGTGGCTCATCATCGAGGACATCGCCATGGTCGTGGCCCTGGTTGTGGTCCCGGCCTTGGCAACGGCGGTGACCGGCGCGGGCGCCCAGTCCTCGGGAATGGGAGGACTCCCGACGGCCATGGCCGTCACGGTGGGGAAAATCGGGCTCTTCATCGCCCTGATGCTCATCGTCGGGAAGCGGGTGATCCCCTGGGCGCTCGACCGCGTTTCGGAAACCGGATCACGGGAACTCTTTACGCTCTCCGTGCTGGCCATCGCCCTCGGCATCGCCTTCGGGTCGGCCGCCCTGTTCGACGTGTCGTTCGCGCTCGGCGCGTTCTTTGCCGGCTTGATCCTCAATGAAACCGAACTCGGCCATAAGGCGGCGGCGGGGACCCTACCCTTGCGCGATGCGTTTGCCGTGCTCTTCTTCGTATCCGTCGGCATGCTGTTCGATCCGAGGATCCTGCTGCATCAACCGTGGGCGGTCGCGGCTACGCTGCTCATTATTGTGATCGGCAAATCGTCCACCGCCTGGCTGATCGTGCACCTGTTCGGGTACCCCCGGAAAACAGCGATGACGATCTCGGCCAGTCTGGCGCAGATCGGAGAGTTTGCGTTCATGCTGGCGCAACTGGGAGTGACGCTGGGACTGTTGTCGCTCGAAGGGCGCGATGTGATTTTGGCCGGCGCTATTCTCTCCATCGTCATCAACCCGCTCTTGTTTGCGGCACTGGATCGCTTCAAGCCTGCCGCAGCCCGGGCGGGATCCCTGGCCGAACCGTCCCTCTCGGTAAAGGACCAGGTCATCCTGGTCGGCTACGGACGAGTCGGTCAGATCATCGGCGCGGCGCTCCGCGAAAAGAACTATCCTGTGGTCGTGATCGAGAACGATGCCAGCCTGATCATCCGGCTGCATGCGGACGGTGTGCCGGCCATCCTTGGCCAGGCCAGCGCGGCGGGAGTCTTGGAGTCGGCCAATGTGACGGAGGCACGGCTCATGATCAGTGCCATTCCCAATGTCTTCGAGGCCGGGCACGCGATCACCCGGGCCCGGGCGCTCAATCCCTCGCTCTCCATCGTGGCGCGCGCCCATTCCGACGCCGAAGTGCTGCATTTAGAGCAGCACGGAGCCCA
>CBDIWQ010000330.1:0-15709 GCA_965285965.1 uncultured bacterium
AAGGCGTGGAAGCTCTGGCGGATCTCCAGCCCGGCATGGTCCTCGAAGGGGTGGTCACCAATGTGGCCGCCTTCGGCGCCTTCGTCGATGTCGGCGTGCATCAGGACGGCCTGGTACATGTGTCGGCGCTGGCCAATCGGTTCGTGAAGGACCCGCACGACGTGGTCAAGCCGGGCCAGATCGTCAAGGTCAAGGTCTTGGATGTGGATGCCAAGCGTCAGCGCATTTCGCTCACCATGCGTCTGGATGATGCGCCCGGCATCGCCGCTTCTTCATCGGGCGGCCAGGCTCGCGCGGCCGGCTCTGCCGCGCCGGAGCGCCGCCCGGCGGGAGTCACCCATGCGACTTCTCGACCGGCGCAGCCCACCGGCGCGATGGCTCAGGCCCTGGCCCGCGCCAAGTTGAAGCGGTAGGCCGCACTCCTGATGAGGATGTCCTGACGAAGTGCCGCTGGGTGCCGTGGTATGGGGTTTGCGATTTCCAGGTGGTGAATCGGCCAGCCGAATACAGGGCGTGACAATGTGAAAGGAGGCTAGGATGAACGGGATTGCTCCATGCAAAACCGGGATACTGGGGGATAGCTTCGCGATACTTGGGCTGCTTGCCCCCTTGGTGTGCATGGCGCCCTCCGCGGCCTTCGCGGAGACGGAAGAGGAAAATGTGGGGGCGCTTGACTGGATCCTGGATCACTACGATCCGAATCCCTACATCCCCGACTCTTCCCCTGAGGGCGGCTATCACCAGCCTCATGAGTGGGCCTGGAAATCTGACCGCCAATTGAAGGCGGATGTCCGGAATCAACTGGCGTGGAATCCCTTCGTGGATGAACAGAACATCGAGGTGTCCGTCGAGGAAGGGGCCGTCACACTGAACGGAACCGTTGATGACGAGCAGGAGCTGCAGGAGGCCATCGACGATGCCTACGAGGCGGGGGCCAAAGAAGTCATTAGCCGGCTCTACATGCAGCGGGCAGACGAACATCGAGCCGGCACACACCATCCGGGCCGGGACTGAAGATCGCCGACAGACCAAATTCTTGGAATCCTCTTTGCTTAGCGCAACATGCCGCTATCTTATTCATTCTGTTTCTTGCTCTAGCGACTCCAATGATGGTGCAGCCGCTCCAGGCCCCTGTGCCCGCCATTTCCATTGCCTAATGATGCGATGGTCAGGCCGCTAGGCGCCCAGAAGGGCCCTTTTCTTTATGGTGTTTCCAACACATCGCGCCGATCCGATTCGTCCGGCAGTCCGTCCAGGATGCCATGATGAAGGCTGACTTTTCGGTGACAGTGACTTGTTCGGAGGAAAAAGGATGGCACGTGGAAACCGAATCCCATTCCTACGGGACATGTGGTCATGTGAACCAGTATCTCGTCATACTGTTTGGCCTATGGCTTTATAGTCGCCCCAGATGTGAGCAGAGCGCAGGAATTGTCACATCGCCTGGCCCGCTGGTGATCGCTACCCTCCTGGCAGATGGCCGAATCAGTCGAGCAGTTCGATGAGCCTAATGTGGCCCCTGGGATTGTAGCTGATCTTGCACCGGCACTGCTTGGCTTCTCATCACTGCATATTGGTGTACGTAGCAGTCTGATCGGCGCAGTAGTTCTTGGGCTTTCTGGAGAGGGGAGATCGAGTGCCGGGCTACCAGCGGCACTCGATCTGCGAACAGAAACCGACCCTTCATCCGCCCGTTCCGGCCCCCTTGCCAGTGGGCACTCCCTCAGGGATTTGTAACCCTGCGGATTGGGATAATTTCATTATCGCCCGCTTAATGTGCTCAGTGGCATCGACCGTATGCTTATCTGCGTGCTCGATCGCTTCGCCGAGCGCGTACACCCCGTCATTAAGCGGTTGATTGTGTCCGGCACGCTGGCCCTCTTTTGCTTTCTCCAGCGCTTTCTGGGCATGCTTGGCCAAACCTTTGCCATCACCGCCTGAACCCGCGGCATCTGCTTCACGGGCATGGTGGAGCGCTTCCTTGATGATGGACGTAAACTGATCCGGCGATTGCGCCTGAGGAATAGTGGTAGCTTTGTCGGACGGCGTTCCCGCTGATGTCGCGGATGCGATAGAAACCGGACTGATGACTAAACCGATAAGCCCCCCCGCCACCCATAAGTACGTTGTGTTATGAACCTTCATATGACCTCCTTCTGTGATGGAACAACCCGTGTGCTTGTTACTTTCGCAAGTTTTAAGCCTACGGATCCTTCAATCATCTGCATGCGCGGAAGGAAGGCAAAGCGATCGTCCAGTCGCAAGAGATACGGCGTCTAACGGGACGTCGCGCATTGGCCGGGGGCGCTGATCCTGCTCTGTTCATCCATTGAGACATTCGGTCTATCTCATGGACACCATGTCCAGCTGTGTTTGTGACTGACAGCATCCCGGAGATAGAGTCACACCCTCGGATAAGCGGCACCTCCAGGAACAGGACGGAAGGTCCCCCTGACGGACCCATGGCTCTGCGGCGCTCAATATAACAATCTCAATCAAAGGAGCCCGATACCTCTTGGTGTAGTAGCCAACCAGTGGCAACTGCGGTCCCTTCAGTTGCCGAGCATAGCGTCTCAACGCGGGTAGGTCTGAATCCTACTTTGTTCCCGAGGGCTGCCCGTCAGGCTGATGCGATGCCCTAGCGCAGTTCCTTCGACCAAAAGACGAAGAATCCGTGCCGTCCGGGCACCGGAGGGCCCCCGCCATGGTCGCTGAAGATGCCGAAGTTGTAGCTGTAGTTCAGTTCGATCTGCGAATGCCAGGGGGCGCCGCTGACGACACCCCCACTGAGGGCCGGGAGCGAATCCATTTGATTCTTGATTCGGCCGTCCGGTTGGAAACGCGGCTGCTCGATCAGGCCCCATGAGCCGCGAATATAGGGGTACAGAAAAAACATGGCTTCGTACCGATATTCCAAGTGCCCGATGGCATAGCGGGTAGGAAACAGTTCATTGAAGGCGACGCTCGGCAACATCGGAAGGGCCAGCGCTTCCCATTCATACCCGGTGGGGCGACCCGGCAGGCGAAACGTGGAAAAACGATCCAGATGTCGTCCGATGCCGCCATACAACGACGTGATCAACCGGTGCCGTTCACTGGCGACCCAGGGAAGACCGCTGGCTGTAACGGCAAAGACGCTGCCCATGAGGTACTCGCGTTCCTGGCTCGCGTTGGGAAGATTGAACGGGCCCCCGCCCCAGGCCTCCCACTTGGCACGGTGTCCGTAAAAGAAATCGCCCCCGAAGGCATAGCCCTGATGCGGCAGCTCCATGAGATTCCGATTCAGCGCGTCTTTGCGCAGGCGGGCATGCACGCGTCCCTCGTAGGTATCGGTGGGAACCACGAAATTCGGGGCCGTGTCCCGGCTGCGTTTGAACCACCGATAGCCGGGCTCGTACGTCAACGACAGTTCGAGGGCATTGTCTTGATGGCCCGGCGATAAGAGTTTCCGATAGGCGAGCCCGAATCCCGCGAAGACGTAATTCCACTCCAGATCGACGTCCCGGATAATCTGCCCTTCCACGTATTCCGACCGCCCGAGGGGGATAATCATATTGTTGAAGGTAAACCGCAGTTCCCAGCCGTTCGACGAGTGGGACCCCACGTTGTAGGCCACATCGTTGACCGCGATAGAAAACGTGCCTCTGAATCGCTCCTTATAATCGTCGGAGTGACGCCAGACGTAAAAGGCGCCGAACGGCAGGACTTGATAAAAGCTCGGGCCGTTGGGAAGAAACTGCACACCGAAGCTGGCAGCCGTGACTTTGTTGCGGTCGCGGGGCGGCACGTCCACGGGTTCGCCCAGCACGTCGGTGTGAAACTCTTCGCCGGCCAGCGGTGTCGGCTCCTCGGCACGCGCCTCCATCGGAGGCAGATTCCAGACGATGGCCAGTAGGAGCGCCCAGCGGAATATCATGAGAGGCCTGTTCAATGGCACGACCGTAAAAAGGACGAAGGAACTGGCATCAGCCTAGATAGAGAATGGTGCGGGAGGCCGCGCGAGAGGCACTGGGGATTCTCCTAGGTCTCGGAGCTGGGAGAACTGAACGGCGATGCCTGCTTCAATGATTGCCCCGGCGGAACCGAGGGTCTTTCCTGCTACCGGCTGTCCGGATGAGGCGTATTGTGCTGGGGAAGAACTAACTATGGAGGGAGTTATGGACGAGAAAACGGTCAAAGATCCGGTGTGCTCAATGCAGATCAAGCCGAGCGAAGCGGCGGCGGAGAGTGACTACAAGGGGCAGCATTACTACTTTTGCGCGGAACGCTGCCGCCAGGCGTTTGAGCAGGATCCTGAACGGTACGCCAGCCGCGCGGCCTGACCGACTCGATCCACTCCGGCCTCTGCCAGTGGTCATCCGGCGTCGCGAGGGGTGCCGGATTTAATTCGGAAGAAATCTCCGCCCTTCATCGTGTCGTCATCCGTGCCCCATTCGATGTGCTTATCCAACCGTTTCATGAGCGGCACGTGCTTGGAGCAATGGATGTACGCCTCCTCGACGTCGATCACGATCCAGGCTTCCGGACGACGGCCGCCTTTGCGCCGGGCGGCTTCAGCGAGCGGCAACGGGAGATCCGGCAGGATCGCCATGTCGTGCGGCTCGACAACTCGTGCCCGGCCGTTGACATGGAGTCCGATCGTCGTCTGGCAAAAATCAAGAAAGATCATTCCGATATGCGGGTTGTCCAGGATATTGCCGAGGCTCGCCATCACGCCGTTCCCTCGATATTCGGGATACGTGAGGGTCTTGGCATCGAGGACATAAACAAATCCCGGCTCACCGGCCCGAAAGGAACAATCGCAACGGCCCTGCGCATCTGACGTCGCAATCGACACCATATCCTGCCGTGCAATGAATTGTTGCATCGCGGCATTGACGTGGTCCAACCGCTGGTTCGCATAAAAAGCCGCAGCCCGTCGAGATGTACCGAAGCTCGCCTGAGCCCGCTCCTCTCCCGAAACCACCGTCCGTTTCATCACTTCCTCCTGGTGCGAGTCAACCATCATACATTCTCTCTCAGACAGTATTCCATGTCGAATCTGATGGAAAGGAACCCTGAGGAAAGACTGTCGATCGCCAGTGGCTCGCTATCCGGTGAAGCGATCGGGTTCAGCGTTCTGTAGCGCATTGATGCCTCATCGGCATCGCGCAAAGTGGCGCTATTGCCACATCTACATAATTCCTTGTAGCATCTTTGCCTAAACAAGCCGTTTCCTCATCCTGCTCACCGGCACGTTCCGTGAAAGGAAGCGCCGCATGACACTCCCTCTCCTTTTGTATCCGTTCATGGTTCTCTTGCTTGTCGTTTGGCTACCCGGCCGCACGGTGAAAGCGGCACAACTCAACTACGACCCGCCGCTCCCTTCTTCCGACTTCGGCACGCCCGAGGCCACCGCTAAGCTCGCCTCCCAAGGGGATTTCTCAGTGTCGTCGGCGTCAACCTTGGCATGCCGGTCAAAGCCGCGCTGGAGGCGGTGAACCCCCTGCGTAAACGACTTGACCATTTTGGATCAGAACCCGTGCGACAGGCGCAGAACTCGAACCAGGGTGGGCATGCGGACCACAAAACCAAGCCGACAAAGAAAGCAGAAGATGGAACAAGTGAAGCCGGTTACTGTGACGAGGCATTCACTGCCGGCTGGAGCTACCATGCACAATGAGGAGGGGACAATGGGATTCGGAGGATCTGCGATACGTTCCGTGATTTTCGTGACGGTGTTCTGGTTCGCACCGCCCGCATCAGTATTCGCCCAAGAGCCGCCGCCGAATACCGGTACGCCGGAAGAGACCGCGAAGCTCGCCGCCGCGGCCGGCAAGTACGACATTGCCGGCATGAAGCTCGGTACGCCGCTCAAGGAAGCCATGCAGGCGCTCAAGGCACACAATCCGAAGCTCCAAATGCAGAAGCACACCCTCAAATATGATGTGTTGGGAGGAGAACTACTCTATGGGCTCACGTTTCTCAGCCCCGAAGAGCGGTTCGTCTTTCGCCTTACGATGCCACCCAATCCCATTGTCGTGTCCAAACTGTCGCGCATGTTGATCTTTACGAAAGACACGGCGCCGACTCAACAGATACTGGTCGAAGACCTGATCAAGAAATACGGACCGCCGAGTTCGGACAGCGGCGCCAGTCAGCTGAACGATGCGAATCAGCGCATCTTGGTCTGGTTCGATGATGCGAAGGGCAGTCGGATGAAGGAGTACAACTCTGCCTGCTTGACCAATGCGTCGTTTTCATCGGGAAACGGATCGCAGGGAGTCGACCCGGTGCAGATGCAACAGATGGAAGCTTCGATGCGCCTTGAATCGCGTTTCGTCGTCGGCGGGGGGGATATGTGCCAGACCTACCGGATGGTGCAGGCCCAGCTGCGTCGCTGTTGCCAAACCGTACTCGCGGCGCCCGACCTCGTCGGGGCGATCACCGTCACCATGGGTGACGGGCCGCTGGATGAAAAATCTACCGGAGCCACGCACGAACTGCTGGTGAACGCTGTCAAGGCGAAGGATGCCAAGGAGAAGGAGGGCGCCCAGAAGAACCGGCCGAAGCTCTAACAGCGGCCTCGTCCACATCGTGCAGCCGGTGGTTTTGCGCATCGCGGAATCGTACATTGGAAAAACGGTCGAGATCAGCGGTAAGGACTTGCGCAAGGCCTTGAGTGCGGCGGTCGGAAAGATCGCCGGCGAAGTTACCCACAAATACAACCGGCAGATGCCGGTCGCGACGACGCAGGACCGGTTCGACACCATCACTGGACATAGCCGCAAGGACATTCCGGTGCCGGACGCCGTCGCCCAGGCGTTGAAAGAGACTTATCCGGGAGGAGCGGAAATCATACCGGCTTCAATCTTATCGCCCGCGAGCCAATCGGATCAGCGCGCCGTGCCCAAGTTCTAACCGGGACGATAAACCTTGTCCAGCAGTCAAGCGATGCAGGTGCCATTGTATTGCATTGAAGCCCGACGCCCGTCTTGCCGTCCTGAACGAGGGTTGTCCCTGCTGCTTGATTGATCTGTTCCCCGCGCACCTGAACACCCCCGAACCATTTCTCCATCAGAGCCCAGATCGTCAGCCAATAACATGCCCTAGACTCCTTCAGTGACTGAGGCTGGATACCTCATCATTCAAGTTCATTTGGCCAGACCTACCAGCTTGCGGCGTCGATCGCCACCGTTCATCAGACCTGCACGTCCGCCTTGATGAGACAATCTTCATAATCCCTTCATAGGCAACTCATGTACGTCAGGCATTGTGCAGCACGGTCACAAGAAGCGAGTTGCACGGCGGACATCAACACTGAGCACTACACAGGAGAATGGAATGGAGCAGAGAGAGGGCCGAGGGAATCTGTGGTCGATCGTGCTGGCAGGAGGCGACGGCGAGCGGACGCAGCCATTGATCCGGCGCCGGCTGGGACGTGAAAAGCCGAAGCAGTACTGTCGCTTTGGCGGAAGCCGCTCGATGTTTCAGCGCACAATCGATCGTGCGACCAGACTGACTCCCGGGGAACGGGTGGTTGTGGTGGCGGCTCGGCACCATCAAGAGGACGTCTGGGGCCAGCTCGATGGAAGGTCAACGGGCATGGTACTGCTGCAGCCAGGGGATGTCGATACGGCGGCGGGCATTTTTGTGCCGCTGACGTTCATCCTGGCGCGCGATCCTGACGCCACGGTGGTTCTCTATCCGGCGGATCATCATATCTATCCCGAAGACCGGTTTCTATCCGCCGTGGAGCAAGCGGTCACCGCGAGCCAACGGCTGGATGGGCGGCCGGTTCTACTCGGCGCCAAACCAGGCACTCTGGAGCCGCAGTACGGATGGATTGAGCCGGGCCCATGTCTCGAACTGGCAGTGGAAGCGCCGATTCGATCAGTGGAAGGCCTTCTGGAAAAACCGGATGAGCTTACGGCGGGCCGTGTGAACGCCGCCGGCGGTCTCTGGAATACCATGGTGGTCGCCGCCGGTGGCAGAAGGCTCTGGGATCTCGGATGGATGTGTGTCCCGGCCATGATGCATCGGCTGGATCACCTGAAAGACGCCATCGATACCGGCGAAGAACTGAGGGCGCTCGATGCATTGTATGAGTCCATGGCGTGCCACAAATTTTCCTCGCACTTGCTCGGGCGTGCGTTGAAAAGCCTCGCCGTCATGGAAATGCAGGACGTCATGTGGAGCGATTGGGGCAATGCAGCGCGGATTGCAGACAGGCTGGATCAAACCGGCAGGCAACCGCTGGCCGTAGAAGGACCGCCTCTGCCGTTTCTGTATCAAGGCTGAAGGACTTAGACGGAGGAGCTGCATGCTGCGGTCTGGAAGGGCAGGCTCATCATGCACGC
This sequence comes from uncultured bacterium, assembly GCA_965285965.1. Lineage (GTDB taxonomy): Bacteria > Nitrospirota > Nitrospiria > Nitrospirales > Nitrospiraceae > Nitrospira_D. Next base: position 8,340 of record CBDIWQ010000330.1, read on the forward strand.
GTCGTTCGACATGGTACACGAAAGGAGAAAGTATGTTGCAACAGAGGTTCTGGCGCCTGGCCACGATCACTGGGTGGCTGCTGTGTGGGGCAGCCGTGGGACCGGCCTCGGCTCACACAGAGGGCGATGCACAACTCATTGCCGGTGACCGGGTCGTGCTCGGTACTGTGGTGGAAGTACGAAGCGGTCAGGCTCGTATTGATATCGGGGAGTCCCAACCCCGCTTTGTTCCTATGGGGGTTCGACATGATAAGGGTCTGCCGGCGCTTCAACCAGGCGATCTGGTGGAGATCACGGTCAATGACCAAAATTTGCTGGTCGATGTGCATCTCCCCGGAGAAATCAGCCACCATCGGATCGTGGCCGGCCAACTGGCCGTACCGATGGAGACGGGACACGACAAGGTAGTGATTCGAACCTCGGGAGCGAAGGAAGAATCCCACCATGTCCGACCGGTCGCCAGAAGCAAGGTGGCGTCGATACCAGTGGGGGCGGACGTTATCTTTCTGATCGATGAATTGGACAAAGTCGTGGATGTGACCTTCGGCAGTTCCGAAGCCGTCCATCGTGCTGCGGCGCTGTCGCAGGAGAAAAGTCCGTTGAAGGGCAATCTCAACCGCATTGTGGGTCGGATCATGAAGCCGCTCAAGGACAATACGATCATCGTCAGAGCGGAGGACGGCCACACACACTCGTACGAGGCGCGGCCCTTGATTCAGCCGAGGCTGAGCACATTAGTCGAAGGTGATTCAGCGGTGTTCTTGGTGGACGACGAAGGTCAGGTCACGGATGTGGCGATCCCGCCTGAACCGGAGAGAGAGCGGGCGCGATAGGAGGATGGGATAAGCTCCCTGCGGCCTGCTCGATAGAATCGGGACAATCGGGCGATGAAGGGACAGACCGCCGTTGCAGGTCCCTTAGCGATCACGCTTCGTCGGTTTGTCCTTCATCCCTAGTTAGGCAGCGTTCCGCCACAGTTGCTGCATCGTGCCTGTCCTGCAATTCACCATCACAAGAAAGGTATTCGATGATGTATCGATCGGCGAGAGCGGAAACCAATGATGAGAAGGTCACCGATTCGGCCTCACGGCAGCGTGGCACCGGGCCGTCGAACTCCGTGGATCCGAGCCTCAGGCTCAGCCGTCGTCCGTCACGGCCTCCGGATTATCAGGCTGAGAGTCGAGCGATAGCAACGGTACTGCACGAAATGCCCAATAATCCTGAACGCCTGCTGCAGAAGCTGGTTGAAACGGCGCTTGACCTGTGCCGGGCCCACTCGGCTGGAATCAGTCTTGCCGAGGAAGACCACGAACGAAAAGTCTTCCGATGGCACGCCGTCGCGGGGCGATGGTCCGGATTGCTGGGCTCCACCATGCCATGGGAGTGCAGTCCATCAGGCACCGTGATAGATCAGAGCCGCACGATTTTATTGTCGCGGTCCGGACGACAGTTCTCGTTTCCATCTCATGTTGCACCCGGCATTGTCGAGATGCTGCTGCTCCCTCTCGGGGTCGCTCAGAAACCGGTGGGAACCATGTGGGTGGTTACGCATGATGAAAGTCGCCAATTCGACGGAGAGGATGAGCGGCTTCTGCGCAGGTTATGCGATTTCGCATCGAGTGCCTATCACATGCTGCCCTTCTTGAATCAGCTGAAAGGGCAACTCGCCGACCGGGAAAGGCACATCCATGAACAGACTCGGGAATTGGATGCGTCGGAGGAACGGGTACGCGCCCTGGCAGCGGAACTGAACCTGACGGAACAGCGTGAACGTCAACGCCTGGCGGCCGATCTCCACGACTATCTGGGGCAGCTGCTTACCCTCAGCCGGATAAAGCTGAGTCAGGCTCAGAAGCAGTCAATGGAGCCGACCCTCGAACAACTGACGACCGATGTGCTGAAGGTCACCGACCAAGCGTTGGCCTACACCCGAACCTTAGTCTCGCAGCTCAGCCCGCCCATGCTGGATGAAGGCGGTCTTCCGATGGCTCTGCGATGGTTGGCGGAGCAGATGCAGCAACGCGGCCTGTCCGTTTCCGTGCGATTGAACAGCGAGATACCTCCTCTACCGAAAGATCACGCGGGGCTCTTATTCCAGTCGGTTCGAGAACTCCTGATCAATTGCAGCAAGCATGCGGGTGTGCGCAACGCCACGGTCATCCTTGAACAGATCACGGACTCGTTACATATTCGCGTCTCTGATCAAGGCCATGGCTTTGATCCCTCTGAGCTGTCTATGCGAACGAGGCCCACCAATACGGCTCCCTCTTTTGGGCTCTATAGCATCAGAGAACGGATGCGAGCGTTAGGCGGCCGGTTTGAACTGCAGACTGCCCCCGGCAAGGGGACGACGACCACGCTCGTGTTTCCGGTTGTGCAGCCGTCTTCCCAGCGTCTTGTGCCATCGATCAGGGCGACCGGAGCGTGGAATCGCAGCGGGGCCCGTGGCAAGGATTGAAACAGGGCGTGTCTGAGGGTGACGAACACACATCTGGTCAAGGAGAAGGTTATGATAGTCGATGAGGCGTATCATAGAGGAGTCGGTCTGCTTCACCCGGGAACACTCATGCGAATCTTACTCGTTGAAGACGACGTCAACCTGGCCCAGTTCATACGCAAAGGGTTAAAGGAAGAGCAGTATGCGGTGGACTTCGCGGCTGATGGACAAGAAGGGCTCGAACTCGCCTCTGTGAACCCCTACGATCTCTTGATCCTTGACATCATGCTCCCTAAGCTCGACGGCCTCACCCTCTGCCGTCGCCTGCGCGATAGTGGGAATACCACTCCAGTGTTGTTATTGACGGCGCGCAATACGGTGCAGGATAAGGTTTCCGGTTTCGATACCGGCGCGGACCAGTATATGACCAAACCGTTCTCGTTTACCGAGTTGCTGGCCCGCGTGCGTGCCCTCCTCCGCCGGGGAGGCCCGCAGCAACTCACGCATCTCAAAGCGGCCGACCTGGAGTTGGATCCGGCTTCACGCCGGGTCTGTCGGGCGGGGAAAGTCATCCCGCTCACGAACAAAGAATATGCGCTGCTCGAGTTCCTCCTCCGGAACAAGAATCGGGTATTGACGCGCACCGCCATCATTGAACATGTCTGGGACATCAGTTATGACCCGATGACCAACATTGTGGATGCGCATATCCGGGCCCTGCGCGCCAAGATCGACCGGGAATTCTCGCCCCCGCTTATCTCGACGGTTCGTGGCGCGGGATACATGTTGGAGGAGCCGGACGCATCCGCATGAAGTCTCTTGATCGTCTCATCCGCCGCTCGATACTCATCTTCATGGCGGGGTGCCTCTTGGTGTTTGCCGTTGCGAGCTACTTGATCGGGGAGACCTTGGTGCGGCGATTTATTGATGCCCGGCTCTTGGGCGTGGCGAGGACCGTCGTCACGATGATTGAGCAGCAACCCACCGTCCTGGATCGGGAGGGCGGGGAGTTGGTGTCCGCTGCGCGCATCGCAGATGCCGACGAGGTCGTCCATTCTCTTCAAGTCTTCTCGTTGGACGGTCGCCTGATCTGGAACGGATCCGACGCTGTCATCCCGCGACCGGTTGCCGAGGTGGTGCTCACGGAAGCTCGCCGGGGTAGCCCGGTCTTGAAAACCGTTCAGTGGGCCGATGGCAAGTCCGTGAGATATCTGTACATGCCCATTGTGGTGCAAGGAGAGCCTCGATACGTCCTGCAGGCCGAAGCTCCCTTGCGGCTGTATCACGCGGCGCTTGAAGGCTTGAGCCTCGTTCTGGCCGCCGGCTCTGCGATCATCCTGCTCGTTGTCTGGACAGCCGGCCGGTGGTTCGCCAAGACGGTGCTGGTCCCGATTCAAGTGCTCAGCAATGATGCCGAAGCGATGGGCGGAGCTGATCTGGGGACGCGATTAGCCTTGAATACACCCTATAAGGAATTTCGCCATCTCACCGCTGCCTTCAATGCCGTCATGGACCGTTTTGCACGGAGCGCTGAAGGTCAGCAACGGTTTGTGGACCACGCAGCCCATGAAATGCAGACCCCCTTGACGGTGCTCAGGGGCGATCTCGAGGTCGCGCTCCTCAGAGCACGGACGGCGGCGGAATACCGTGAGGCGTTGCTCAACAATGTCGAACAGGTGGAGCGGCTCATTGCGCTCACGCGGTCTCTCTTGACGCTTGCCAAGTTTACGAGCGATAGACCCCCTGTACAACTGGTTCCTCTCGACCTGGAGCCCCTCGTCCACCATCTCGTGGACGAGCTCACCGTATTGGCCGAGGATCGCGGAGTCAGACTGTCGTGCGAGGCCGACTCGGTCCCACCGATCCTTGGAGACGCGCAGTGGCTCAAGCAGGCGCTGATCAATTTACTGGACAACGCCCTTCGTTATACCTCGTCGGGCGGCGCTGTCACGGTTCGGTTGCATAAGGCTGGGCGTGAGCTCGCCGTCTCGATCGAGGATACCGGACATGGAATCGAGCCGGAACATCTTCCCCATCTGTTTGCGAGGTTCTACCGGTCGGACTGGGCACGCGCGAAAGATTCCGGCGGCACCGGGCTCGGGCTTCCCATCGTGCAAGGCATTGCGGAGGCTCACGGCGGAGCGGTGACCGTCACGAGTCAGGTCGGCAAAGGTTCTATCTTCACATTGCATCTACCGATTCCGACTGGTTCATCGATGGCGGCATAGCGCATGGCAGGTTAGTCGGCGGGCCGATATTGCCGGAGCGGTTTTCTTTGGCGTGCATGCTGCGGTGCCTCACTGGAACGATCCGACCGCTGGAGCCGATCGTTTGGCGCAGGTTACATTCTGTACTTCGCATGGGAGGACCTCCTTGTCAGCCCGCGATAATGAAGAGCAACCTCCAGGTCTACTGCCGACATGATCATGCCGGTTTCGAACATTGAAGACTATGCGATGATCGGCGACTCCAGGACCGCCGCATTAGTCTCGAAAGCAGGGTCGATTGATTGGCTCTGTCTTCCACAGTTCGACAGCCCATCGATGCTGAATCGGTTGGTTGATCACTGGCATGGCGGGCATTTCACGGTCACGCCCGTTCACCCCTTTTCAGTCCGCCGTTCTTATGAAAGCTCGACGTCCGTCTTGATGACAGAATTCAAGACGGACGAAGGGATCGTGCAGGTGATCGATTGCATGCCGGTGATGTCGGAAGAGAAACAGGTCGCTCGACTTTTTCCCTTTCGAAGTGTCCTTCGATACATTCATGGCATCGAGGGAAGGGTCGATCTCCAGCTTGTTCTCAAATTGCGCCCCGACGATGGCCGTGTCTTTCCCTCCTTTCACGTCCGCAGTCCCTTAGGCTACTGTGCCGATCTGGGAAGCTGTCTTCTCCTCTTGGCGACCGATGTCACGCTGTCCGTCAATCCGGGACAATTGGAAGGACAGGTCCGCGTGTGCGCAGGCCAACGACGTGTCCTGTGGTTGGCCTATTCGGAAGACGCCCCCGCGGTCTACCCGATCTTGGGAGAAGCGGAAGCGGCGATCAAGGAGACGGTGCACGTCTGGAAGCGGTGGGCGGAGCAGTGCAGCTATCACGGTCCGTACCGCGAATCCGTGCTGCGCAGTGCACTGACCTTGAAATTGTTATCCTTTGCGCCGTCGGGCGCTATTGTCGCCGCGCCGACGACGTCGCTTCCCGAGGTGATCGGCGGGGCGCGCAATTGGGACTATCGTTATTGCTGGCTCCGTGATGCCTCGTACACCGCGCAGGTCTTCTTCAGAATAGGGTACCCGGCTGAAGGGAAAGCGTTCCTGCGATGGTTGCTCCATGCCACGGCCCTGACGCATCCGGAACTCAAGGTGCTTTACGATGTCTACGGAGAGACGTCTCTCACGCAACATGACGCGAAGTACCTTGAGGGCTACCAAGGCTCAGCTCCGGTGCGGATCGGCAACCAAGCGCATGCGCAAACTCAGTTGGATGTGTACGGGGAAGTGCTCGACGGTCTCTGTCTGTACGTGGAAGCGGGAGAGAACCTCGATAAGGAGGCGCGGCGTCGCCTCATTCAGATGGCCGAGTTCGTCAGCGCTCGATGGACGTGGCCGGATCACGGCATATGGGAGATTCCTCACAAGCGCCGCCATTATGTGCATTCGAAAGTGATGTGCTGGGTTGCGCTGGACCGTGCCGAACGGATCGTGCGAAGGCTCGGCATGCAGGCCGACGTTCAGCGCTGGCAACAGGCCCGCGAATCGATCAAGCGAACCGTGTTAGACGGAGGGTATTCGAATGCCCTCCAGAGCTTTGTTCAAACCCTGGGAAGCGCTGATGTCGACGCTACGGCCTTGACGTTTGTTCAGACGGGATTCATTGCCCCGGACGACGCGCGGTTCCTCTCGACGATTGAGACGGTGCGAGGACGCCTCGGGCGCGGTGACCTCGTATACCGGTATAGAAGGAATGATGGGTTGTCAGGAGACGAGGGCGCCTTTCTCCCATGCAGCTTTTGGCTGGTGGAGGCCTTAGCCATGACAGGTCGAAAGGAGGAAGCGGTGCTCCTTCTTGAACGACTTCAGAAACGTGCGAACGATGTGGGCCTGTATTCCGAAGAAATGGATCCGTCCATGGGCACAATGCTGGGAAACTTTCCCCAGGCGCTGACTCACCTGGCGCATATCGGTGCGGTGTTGCGATTGCATCATGGCCGATAAAACGCGCCCAGGACCATGCCGTAGGCAAGATGGGCGATGGCCGTGGCAAGGGGCGTTTGATAGCCATAATTCATGGCCAGAAAGCCGGGCGGTTCGAGCAGTCGAGTGGGACTCGGCCCATGGTAGCTGGACGCCATCCGAGGATGCCCGCCGGGGAGCAGGGGCAGGACCACGATCAAAACAAAAGCGGCGTGAGCGAGGCCCATGAGGGCGCCGAGCCACCAGGCAGCAAACCCGAAGGCATGAAAAAACGCGGCATACAGAAAGGCCATCCACCATCCATTGAGGAAGTGAATCACAAAGCCGACCACCTTGGCTCGATCACGATTCGGCGTGACGATGGTACCCAGCAAGAAGGGCATATCCATTCGAGTGAGATGGAAGGCCTGGCCGGCCCGCAGGAGGGTGGTGAGAAGGCCGGTGGCCAGCAAGCCCCACAGCAGTATGGCGCCGATGTTCATATTTCCCATACCGACATTGACCGTCACACGAAGCCTTACGATATCATGATATGGTCCGCCCGCCGAACACCGGGGATGATTTCATGACCCAACGGCGTCCGGTGAAGACTTAGTAGTCCATATAGATTCCGAACATGACCGGTTTTGCCTGTATTCCCAAATCCGCCAACTTGGCCTTCATCGCCCGAATGCTATCTTCATACCTCTGGGAATAGAGCGAATTTTGCCATTCCGCAACGTTAACGAAATTAAATTCAG
>CBDIWQ010000331.1:0-5358 GCA_965285965.1 uncultured bacterium
AACGAGTTGCAAGTCGTGGCGCCGTCCAAGCGGGAGGCCACCGACGACAAGGACGAGGCGATTACGAAGCGGGTCAATGAGCAAATGGACAAAGATGCCGGGCTGAAGAAAGCCGGCATCCATGCCAGGACGAGTGCCGGCGTGGTCTCGCTCAGCGGCGAAGTGGCCGATCTGATGGCGAGCGCGCAGTCCTCATGGATTGCCTGGCAAGTCTCCGGTGTGAAATCCGTGAAGAACGATCTCACCGTGAAGGAAAAAGCCTAACCCGTTCGCTCGTCAGCCGCGTGAGCGCTCCGTCGTCGATATCCGGCCAGTGATGCCGGCCGACGACGGAGCCTCCGGGCGCGTTTCCCGCTTCCTATTGTTGACCCCGCTCAATAGTGATTGTTATCTCGATCAGAAGTCCCTTCAAGACGCGAAGCTATCTGGCTTGATATCAGCCGGAACGTGAAGGCATCAGGCCGGGACCATGCGAGGCAGGAGTAAGACGCAGGTGGTGCCCTGTGAAGAAGACTGGATGTCCAATGAACCGCCCAGCGTTCGCATCCGTTCCTGAATGCTGAACAAACCGAACCTTGAGGAGAGTTCGGTCGGCGTCTCGGAGGCTGCGAGGGTAAAGCCTTTCCCCCTGTCACTCACCTCGATGCGCAACGCATTGTCCCGGTGCTCCATCGTCACGGCGGCTTTCCCCGTGCCGGCATGCTTTGAGCTGTTGATCAACAGTTCACGCACCGATTGGAAAACCAGGACCATATGTTCCTCAGGCAGTGTGGTGTCGTCCTGCTCCGGCACCGTGACGGTGACCTGAAGATCGTGCTTGCGCATGTACTCGCCCAGCCATTGAAGGGCGGCGCCGAGTCCATGTTCTCGGAGCACCGGGGGATTGAGTTCTGCCACGAGCGTCCGGGTGTAGGTCAGGGCTTCTGAGAGGAGATCGTCGACTTGCTGCATCACCGCGAGGCTCTGGGAGGATGTCGTGGTGCGCTTGCCTTGTCCGAGTTTCAGTTTGCCAAGGACGAGAATCTGCTGCAGGTGATCGTGCAGCTCTGCGGCGAGCCGTTTGCGTTCCCGTTGTTCGGCCAGATTCAGCTCGGCAGCCAACGTCCGAAGGCTCTGTTGCGAGGCCGTTAAGTCGGCGGTGCGTTTCTCGACGATCTGCTCCAACTGTCCGGCCAGGATCCGGTACCGGGCCTCACTCTCCTTCAAGGCGCCGCCGGTGCGGATGCGTTCGATCCCGAGGGCAATCTGCCGTGCGACCGAGGCCATCGTGCGAAGGACCGTGTCGGACAGGTCGTGACTCACGAACACCGCGAGCAGGCCCACCACGCGATCCTCGATCACGAGCGGATAGGCAGCGAACGCCCGGATGCCGTCCCGCCTCGGCCACTCCAGCTCAGGAAGCAGGGGGTCGCAGGCAACCTGGTCCGTCCAGTAAGGCTGGCGGGACGCGACGAGCCGGCTCATGGCAAGACTGTCCACTGGGATCCGGCTATGGATCGGCCTGAGATCCGTGTACGTTCCCGCGCTGGCCTGCACCTCCAGCGTCTGATCGTCGGCTCGCAGGGACCAGATGCAGGCGTGCGCCGCCTTCAATTCGTCGACGATAGTCCGGACGCAGCCATCCAGCATGTCCGCGAGCCCGCTCCGTTCGTTGAGGTGGACCGCAATTTGCGCGGCGAACGCGTTCAGGTGCGCCTGCTCTCTGAGGAGCACCTCCGCGTGCTGACGAGCCGCGATGTCTATTTGCAACTCCCTGGCGAGTGCCGCATTGTCCGCCGCGATCTGTTCCGCCTTCTGGCGTTCCATGAGGAGCTCGCGTTCGTACCTCCTGCGCTCGGTCATATTGAACACCGTCATGCGGGTCACCGTCGCAGTCTCCGCCGGGTCGCGGCGCTGGACCGTGGCTGTCACCACCGGGATCTGCTGGCCCTGTTTTGTTTGCAGGTCGAATGCGATTTCATTTACGAACCCTTGCATGTGCAGCAGGGGCGCAAAATGGGTCTCGTAGTAAATACGGCCGCCCATGCTCAAGAGTTGGGGGAAACGCAGGACCCCGACGACCTCCGACCGCTCGTAGCCGAGCCAGGTCAGTAACGTCATGTTCACTTTCAGTATGGTCCCGTCCCCGGCCAGCGAGAGATATCCGCAGGGAGCGTGTTCGTAGAGATCCTCGGCCCGTTCATCAATGAGGTGGAACTTATCCATACGCGCTACTGGCTTAAGAACGCTTTGATCGCGGCGACCGTTTCACCCGGCGCGCTCAAATTCGGGCAATGGCCGGTGGCCTTCATGATGGTCAACGTGCTGCCGGAAAGCCGGCGGTGGACATACTCGCCGACCTGAATCGGAGCGATGATGTCGTCCGAGCATTGCAGCACAAGACACTTCGCCCGCACGTGCAAGAGGTCCTCTCGATTGTCGGACAAGAACGTAAGGCGCGCAAAGTTCCTCGCAATCTCCGGGTCCATTTGGCAAAAGCTGTTCGTGAGCTCCTGTCCCAGATCCGGCCGATCGGGGTTCCCCATAATCAGGGGAGCCATCGTGCTCGACCATCCGAGATAATTGCTTTCGAGCGAGTCGAGCAGCGAGTCAATATCGCTCCGCTCGAATCCGCCTGTGTACCCCTCGTCATTGAGGTAGCGGGGCGAGGGGCCGACAAGCACCAGCCGGCCGAAGCGGCCGGGTTCTTTGTTGGCCGCCAGCACGCCGATCATCGCACTCACCGAATGGCCGACGAAGACGGCATCCCGAAGATCCAACTCCGCAGCAATCGCCAGGACGTCGTCCGCATAGGCGTCGAGGGAGCTATAGCGCGAGGCCGTATAGCCGCTCTTGTCCGAGCCGCCCGAGCCCACATAATCGAACAGGACCGCGGTGTACTCGCTCGCAAATTCCGGTGCGACGAAGCGCCACATGCTCTGATCGCAGCCGAATCCGTGCGCAAAGACCATCGTCTTCGAACCCTGCCCTAAAACGGTGACATGATGTCGTTTCAGTACACTCACTGCGACGTTGCTGTTGCGGCTTTCAAGCTGCGACCGTTCCACTGATGCCCGCTGGCCAGTGCGCCAGATGGATGTGGCCGGTTCCGGGGAGTTCGGTCAGTCAACCATAAGTCTGGACCTCTGACAAGTGGACGGACGAGGGTTCTGCTTAGCCCCAAACCGTTGGCTCGACGCTGGATACCTTCCCGGCCCGATTATCGAGTCGGCATGAGATCGGGTGTGGAGACTTCCATGACATACCCGGCGTCATCCATCAGCAGGACGACGTCTTGCCCAGGCTGCAGGCGATCCAGCTTGCGGAGTGGTGCCCGGAACGGCACCTCACGGTCCTGACCCTGCTCGGAAATTGTTATGCGGTCGTCACCGGTTGTGCCCTGATAGACGGCCTGCAGTTGCGCGTGTGCGCCCTTGATGCGGGCTTTATTGTTTTCGGCGGATTGCCGGACTGCGTCCGTGCTGGCCAGCTGAGCGTCGACCAAACGGCCGGTTTCGTCCGCCATGAACAGGACTTCCGCGCCGACCGGGATCGCGGCTAATTTACTTTTTGCTCGGTCCGCCACGAGAAACGTCTTGGTGCCCTGATCCGTGGCGATCACCGCCTTATCCAATCCGACGGTCAAGGGCGTGCTCAATTTGCCCCGAATGACCTGATGGTGCGAGGCTTCATCGGGATGATGGTAATCGACGACGGCATTATGATCATTGAGGGTAACGACGATCGCATCGCCCTGTTTGAAGATTTGTCCTCTGTCTGCCGCCATCTTCAGGGGCACGGAAAGAGGCTGGAGATTGCCGATGGCAATCTCCATTTGATTGCCGCGGATATCCTTGATGTGGCCGGTGACCCGCCGGTTTCCGGGCAGACTGTTGGCCGTCGCTTCGCTGGTGGCCTCTTCTCTGATGGAGGGACCGCGCAGTTCCCGCTGGCGATCAGACCGGTCTTGCGCGGCACCGAATCCGTTCTCGGCCATGGCGGGAACCGCAATGCCGCTTCCCATCAACGCGACGACTGCCCCCAGGGAGAGCGTCGCTACCGTTGTCGCATAGTCCATCTGTTTCATTGGTACGTTCCTTCCTTGTTGTAGTCGTGAATCACCGACTGCGGGACGCGGCGATTCACGCCGTCCGTTCACTCGACAGCCTCTGTCGGCACTGGTCATGTGTGAAGATGACTCAGGCAGGATGATCCCTGACTTTGAACGTTCCGGGCCTCACGCGCGACTAGCTAATGCCCGAGTTTGGTAGAAGAGGTCTGTCTCGTCTGTCTGGTCTATCTCGTCTGTTTGGTCTATCTGGTTTGTCTGGTCACGAGATAGACCAGACAGACCTCTTCACCAGACAGGCCCTTTTCTGGTCTGTTCTGTTGACGAGATAGACCTCTTCACCAGACAGACCCGTTCTGGTCTACCTGGAGCCTCTTCCGCGCTCGCCTTTGGATGCAGCATGGACCGCCACGGCATCGTCGGCGGGCCGGACGAGCGATCCATATTGGCTGGCGTAGACGGCAATAAAGGCCGCACCGAAGAGGAATATTTGGGCGGCGTAATAGGCCCAAAACAAGACCAAGACGAGCGATCCGGCTCCTCCATAGAATGTGACTAGGGGACTCTGACCCAGCTTGACCACGATCAACATGCTGCCGACCGTATAGAGGATTCCCGTCAGGCCGGCTCCGATCCACACGTCGGTCCAGGCGACCTTCGCCTGCGGCACCCACTTATACATGAGGGCGAAGAGCGCGGCGACGATGAGAAACGTCAGGAGGGTCCCGAGGGCTTTCCGTGTCCATCCCGGGTCGCCCGTGGTCCCGAGCGCGGCATGAATCGCGATGCTCAGCCAGGCGCTGACCGTCAAGGAAGCGAGCAGGATGAAGGCAATGCCCAGGAGGCCAGACATGGACGCGAAGCGCTGCCGTAGCCGCCCGATCATGCCGGCCGGCCGTTTCGGCTCCAATCCCCAGATACAATCCAACGCGTCTTGGAGCTGGTCCATGACATGGACCGTGCCGATCAGGAAGACGCCGAACGCCACCAGTTCTTTCGCCAACGGAGAGCCGGCCGCCTTCCATTGATCGATCAACTGAAACAAGCCGTTGGCGGCCGGCTCTCCGATGAGATCGGCGATGTGCTGATGGAGGTTTCCTTCAACGGCGTCCTCTCCCATCATAGTCGCGGAGACCATGACGACCAGCACGACAAACGGGACGATGGTGAAGGCCGTGTAGAAGGCCAGTGCAGCCGCAAAGCGAGGCCCCGGATCATCGTTCCATTTGTCGATCGTGTCGGCGACCAGCGACTTGGTCACGTGCCACCATCGCGCAGGCTGATGGCTTCGCGGGGTGGGGAATCGGCCT
>CBDIWQ010000332.1:0-7288 GCA_965285965.1 uncultured bacterium
TACCGAGGCGGTGCGGAACGGCCGTATCCTGTGGCCACCATCGGGAACTTTGACGGACACCATGTCGGACATCGCTGCCTCCTCCAGTTGGTCGTGGAGACCGCACGCAAGGCTCGGGGCACTGCGGTCGTGCTCACGTTCGACCCCCATCCCATCAAAATATTGGCGCCTCATGTGGACCTCCGATTCCTAACCAGTGCGGACGAGAAGCTCAGACGGTTTGAAGCAGCCGGGATCGACGAGGTCGTCTACCTGGAATTCACTCAGGCCTTTGCCGAGCTGTCTCCGCTGGGCTTCGCGGAAGAGGTTCTGTGGGGAGGGCTTCAGCTCAAAGAACTCTATGTCGGGCAACATTTTGCCTTCGGTCATCGACGGGCCGGCAACATCGCCGACTTGTCCGCCTTCGGCAGCCGCTTTGGATTTGCCGTGCATCCGCTGACTCCGCTGATGCTCAATGGCGGCATCGTGAGTTCGACCAGAATCCGGCAACTCATTCAGCAAGGCGATGTCCGGCAAGCCGCTCTCCTGCTGGGCCGGCAGTATGCAATCAACGGCATCGTGTCTCACGGGGCGCAACGGGGTCAGGAGCTCGGCTGGCCGACCGCTAATCTGCGCTTGCCTCCTGAACGAGTGGTTCCTCCCGACGGGGTCTATGCGGCGGTGACGATGGTGGACGGGCACCGATATGATTCCGTGGCCTACATCGGAACGAGGCCCACGTTCGATGCGGGCGAGCGCTTGCTGGAAGTGTATCTGTTGGAGGGCAACCATGAACTCTACGGTCGCGCGATTGCGGTGGAGTTTGTGGAAGGTCTGCGCGGAGACCTGACGTTTCCCGACGCGGCGTCGTTAACGCGGCAGATTGCCATTGATGTCAACCGGGCGCAGGCGATCTTGCGCCAACACCACGAGACGGTGTCTCAAGGATGACCGTGATGGCCCCCAGTATTCCAAAGAAGGCAAGTCGCCGGGCCTGGCCCCCGTTGCTCCATCGAGTCGTCCGCACGATCCGATCTAACCGGCTCATCGAGCCGGGACAGCACGTGTTGGTCGGCGTCTCCGGGGGACCGGACTCCGTGGCGTTGCTGGCGCTGTTACATCACCTGTCTCCATCGTGGCGTTTGTCCCTCAGGGCGGCGCATTTCAACTATGGGCTTCGCGGCCGGGAGTCCGAGGAAGACGAGCGGTTTGTGGCCGCCCAGTGCCGGGCCCTGGCAGTGCCCTTGTCGGTCATGAAATTAGATGTGCGGGGTCGTGCGCGAGGCACGTCGCTGCAGGCAGCCGCCCGGGACCTTCGCTATCGCGCTATGACGAACTTGGCGGAGGAGTACGGGGCGGATCGTATCGCGGTTGGACATACGGCCGACGACCAGGCGGAAACGGTTCTGTTGTGGATGCTGCGCGGCGCCGGTTTGAGGGGCCTCTCCGGAATGCCGGTCAGCCGTGACGGCAGGATCATTCGACCGTTGTATGACAGCTCTCGCCACGACGTGCTCGAGTACCTGGCGCAGGCGGGTCTCTCGTATCGGGAAGATTCCAGTAACGCCACGAAAGTCTATGCTCGGAACCGGATCCGGCAAGAGTTGTTGCCGGTTCTGAAGCGCCTGCATCCGCCCAGCGTCCGGGCGCTCTGCCGGCTGGCCGACCTTTGCCGGGAAGACGACTGCTATCTCGAGGCGCAGGCGGAAGCCGTATCTGCCGAAGGCATTCACCAAGAACGCGAAGGCGTATGGGTTATGGAACGGGCCTTCGTCCAGCAGTTGCCGCGGGCCCTGCAACGGCGTCTAGTGCGGGATTTGCTGCGCCGGTGCCATCAGCTCGATCGGGCGCCGAGCGCTCATCAGGTCGAACAAGTCATTCAGGCGGTGATGACGAAGGGTACCGGACGGCGACTCCTGGGAAAATCCGCTCACATCCTGATCGAAGGGCAGACTATCCGATTGATGGCTTTCGGTCGGTCGGAAGCGACCGGCTCGCAGCAGGGTCCGCTGGCGATTCCTGTCGTATCGGCCTCGTCGGCCGTCCGGTGGGCGGGTACGGACCAGATCATCCGGATACAACGGATAGCCAGGGAACAGGTTGGAGAGACCGCGCCGCGTCCCGGCCGCATCGTGGTGGATGGTGAGCGTGTATCCGGACCGCTGATGATCAGGACCTGGCAGAGCGGAGACCGTTTTTATCCCTGGGGCATGGATGGACGCTCCAAGAAGTTGCAGGATTACTTTACCGACTGCAAGGTGCCGGCCGGAGTGCGCCACAACATACCGATCGTGGTTGCTCCGGAAGGCATCGTGTGGATCGTGGGTTATCGGCCAGACGAACGATGGGCGGTGACGCCTCGCACCCGGCACTGTCTGGTACTGACGGCAAGCCGTGACTCAACAGGGGAAGGAGCATTGTAGGATGGAACGGATGTTCGGTCGTCCGATTGTTACGCAAGAGCAGATGCGCACCCGCATTCGCGAACTCGGGCGGCAGATCAGCGCCGACTATGCCGGGAAGGAAGTGGTTCTGGTGGGGGTGCTTAAGGGCGCCTATGCCTTTTACGCCGACTTGGCGCGCGCGATTCGGATTCCGGTACGGGTCGACTTCATCGTGGTGGCCAGTTACGGATCGGCGGCCAAGACGTCGGGCAAGGTCAAGCTGATGACGGAACTCACCGAAGACATCAAAGGCAAAGATGTGTTGTTGGTCGAGGACATCGTGGATTCCGGACTGACCGTGCAGCACCTGTTGAAGTCGATGGCAAAGAAAAAACCCCGCTCGGTCAAGGTCTGCACATTGCTGAGTAAGTCGGAGCGACGGGTCGTGGACGTGCAGGTCGACTATGTAGGCTTCAAGATTCCGGACAAGTACGTCGTGGGGTACGGACTCGATTACCAGCAGAAATACCGCAATCTTCCCTATCTGGCGGTCCTGGATCAGACCGACGAGCCGGAGGCCTAGTTGAAGACCGCCACGGTTGTCAGCTGAAAGGCCGCTATGGTAACATCACCAAGATTTTGTATGGTTTCTGCTAGGATTTAACGCTTCCACAAGGAGATCTGGATGAATTCCAGGGTCAAGAACCTGCTCTTTTGGGTCGTGGTCGGCCTGTTCATGATTCTGCTGTTCAATTTGTTCAGCGTGCCGACCCATGCGCCTGAAGAAGAAGTCATATTCAGCGACTTTATGGCGAAGATCGACAAGGGCGATGTCGAACGGGCTACCATTAAAGGCAGCCACATCAGCGCCGTCTTGAAAGATAAAACCCGGGTTAGGACCTACAGTCCCGACTATCCGGATCTGGTCAAGGTCCTTCGTGAGAAGGACGTGCAGATTGAGGTCAAGCCGCCGGATGAAAGTCCCTGGTACATCACCTTCCTGGTCACCTGGGGCCCGTTCATTCTTTTCCTGGGACTCTGGTTTTTCCTCATGCGCCAAATGCAGATCGGCGGAAACAAGGCCTTGTCCTTCGGCAAGAGCCGCGCCCGCATGCTGACCGAGGAACGAAAGAAAGTCACGTTTTCGGACGTGGCCGGGGTCGATGAGGCGAAAGAAGAAGTCCTGGAAATCATCGAATTCTTGAAAGATCCCCGGAAGTTTCAAAAGCTCGGTGGCCGCATTCCAAAGGGGGTGCTGATCGTCGGGCCTCCCGGCACCGGCAAGACCTTACTCGCCAAAGCCATCGCGGGCGAGGCGGGCGTGCCCTTCTTCAGCATCAGCGGATCGGATTTCGTCGAAATGTTCGTCGGCGTCGGCGCGTCGCGGGTCCGTGACCTGTTCGAGCAAGGGAAGAAGCACGCCCCCTGCATCATCTTCATCGACGAAATCGATGCGGTGGGCCGGTTGCGTGGAGCGGGGCTTGGCGGCGGGCATGACGAACGCGAGCAGACGCTCAATCAGTTGCTTGTGGAGATGGACGGATTCGATACGACCGAAGGCGTCATTCTGATCGCGGCGACCAATCGACCGGACGTGCTCGATCCGGCGCTGCTGCGCCCGGGCCGGTTCGACCGGCAAGTCGTCGTCAACCGCCCGGATTTGCGCGGGCGATCAGAAATTTTGAAGGTCCATACCAAGAAGGTGCCGGTCGCGGCGAACGTGGAATTGGAAAAGATCGCACGGGGTACGCCGGGATTTTCCGGCGCCGATCTGGAGAATCTTGTCAATGAAGCGGCGCTCTGGGCCGCGCGTCAGAACAAGAAAGAAGTCGAAGTGGTGGATTTTGAAATGGCCAAGGACAAGGTCCTCATGGGGGCCGAGCGCAAGAGCATGATTCTGAGTGATGAGGAAAAGCGCGTGACGGCCTTCCATGAGGCGGGACACGCCTTGATGGCGAAGTTGTTACCGGGGACCGATCCTGTGCATAAGGTCACGATCATCCCCCGTGGGCGTGCCCTGGGCGTGACCATGCAGTTGCCCACCGACGACCGCCATAATTACTCGAAGGAATTCTTGTACAACACCCTGGCCATCCTCATGGGCGGGCGGGTCGCCGAGGAACTCATTTTCAAGCACGTGACGACCGGCGCCGGCAATGACTTGGAGCGGGCGACGGATCTTGCCCGTAAGATGGTCTGCGAGTGGGGCATGAGCGAAAAGCTGGGACCGCTGACGTTCGGCAGAAAAGAAGAGGAAATTTTCCTGGGCAGAGAAATCGCCACCAAGCGCGATTTCAGCGATCAGGTGGCCCTGGAAATCGATCTCGAAATCAAGCGGCTCGTCACGGAGAATTATGAGCGGGCCAAACGCTTGTTGACGGAGCAGATGGCGAGTCTGAAGGCACTGGCCGAAGCGCTGTTGGAAAAGGAAGTGTTGGACGCCCCGGAGATCGACCAGATACTGCTCCAGTCGTCTTCTCAGACCGTTCCCGCCTAAGCACTACCCGGGCCACGGGTCCCCCGAGCGGGGACCCGTGGCCTACTATTAATCCATTGAACAGTCAACGGTCGGGCGGTGATCCGCTTCTTTCTTGAGAGGCCGGTTGCTTTGGACCTTGTGCACGTGCATGATGAGAAGACCCGTATGGACCGGTCTCCTTCCAAGGCTGCCTCCGGTGATGTCTTTCTCGCCCGCGGGCGGGAGCTGCGTTGCGATGCGCCGCTTATCATGGGCATTGTCAATGTCACCCCGGACTCGTTTTATGACGGGGGGCGATATGCCGAGACCGACGCGGCCGTGACGCATGCCCTCGAATTGGTGGACCAGGGTGCCGACATGCTCGATATCGGCGCGGAATCGACCCGACCCGGAGCCGTGCCGGTTCCT
The DNA here is from genome assembly GCA_965285965.1 of uncultured bacterium. Classification (GTDB taxonomy): domain Bacteria; phylum Nitrospirota; class Nitrospiria; order Nitrospirales; family Nitrospiraceae; genus Nitrospira_D. The sequence goes on from CBDIWQ010000332.1 coordinate 5,251, forward strand.
GAAGAGGATGAAATCCGGCGCCTGTTGCCGGTCATCGAGCAGCTCGCACGGCGGGTCACCGTCCCCCTCTCCGTCGATACGACAAAGTCGGGAGTGGCGCGGCGGGCCCTCGATGCCGGAGCGTCGATCATCAATGACGTGAGCGCCTTGCGGTTCGATCCGGATATGGCACAGGTGGTCGCGCGATCGGGTGCGGGAGTCGTCCTCATGCACATGCAAGGCACACCCGAAACGATGCAACGGGCGCCTCATTATGACGATGTGGTGGGGGAGATCAAAGAATTTTTTCGCGAGCGGATGCGAGTCGCCTCCCGGGCCGGCATTGCCGAGAGCCAGATCGTGCTTGATCCCGGATTCGGTTTCGGTAAGCTGCTTCTGCATAACCTCGACATACTCGCCCAGCTCTCGTCCTTTGCGACGTTGAATCGTCCCTTGCTCGTGGGCCTATCCAGAAAAGGGTTTATCGGGCAGATTCTCCATCGCTCGGTCGCGCATCGCGAGTGGGGCACGGCCGCCGCGGTGGCCCTCGCCGTTGAGCGGGGCGCCAGCATTCTGAGAGTGCACGATGTGGCCATGATGGCGGATGTCGTGAAAGTGGCAACCGCTTTGCGGGCTTCGCCAGCTGCAACGAAACAGGAGCACTATGCGTAAGTTATTCGGGACCGACGGGGTTCGCGGCGTGGCGAATCTGGAACCCATGACCAGCGAAACGGCGATGAAACTCGGCCGAGCGGCGGCGCACATTTTTATGCGGCGTGCCGGGCGGCACCAGATCATCATCGGCAAGGACACGCGGATCTCCGGCTATATGCTGGAGTCGGCATTGACGGCCGGTATTTGTTCCATGGGGGTCGATGTCCTGTTGGTGGGACCGATGCCGACACCGGCCATCGCCTTTCTCACGCGAAGTTTGCGCGCCGACGCGGGCGTCGTGATTTCCGCCTCGCATAATCCCTATCAAGACAACGGCATCAAGTTCTTTTCCAACAACGGATTCAAGCTGCCGGACGACGTGGAAGCGCGTATTGAGGAATTGATTATCTCGGATGAGATCAGCCATCTGCGGCCGACGGCGGACCTCATCGGCAAGGCCTATCGCATCGATGACGCCGAAGGACGCTACATTGAATTCGCCAAGCGTTCCCTGCCGAGAGATCTCGATTTTCAAGGCCTCAATCTGGTGGTGGATTGTGCCAATGGGGCGGCCTACAAGGTGGCGCCCACCGTACTGCGGGAACTCGGCGCCAAAGTCGCGGTCATCGGGAACAAGCCCGACGGTATGAACATCAATGCCGGTTGCGGAGCCGTGCATCCCGAGCAGCTGCAGGAAGCGGTGCGGGAGCATCACGCCGACGTCGGCATTGCGCTGGACGGAGATGCGGACCGGGCCATCTTCGTGTGCGAGCAGGGAAAGATCGTCGACGGGGACCATGTGATGGCGGCCTTAGGGCTCGATATGCACCGGCATGGACTACTGGCCAGACAGACGATGGTCGGGACCGTCATGAGCAATTTCGGGTTGGAGCTCTCGATGGCCAAAGCCGGCATCACGCTGGTCAGGACTCCCGTCGGCGACCGGTATTTGCTCGAGCGCATGTTGGCCGAGGGGTACAATTTCGGCGGCGAGCAATCGGGCCATTTCATCTTCCTGGACCACAACACCACGGGGGACGGCCTGATTTCAGCGCTCCAAGTCTTGTCACTGATGAAGAGAACGCAGCAGCCGCTGTCCGAGTTGGCCAAGGCCATGTCCGCGGTTCCGCAAGTCCTGCTCAACGTGCAAGTGAAGCAGAAACCCGTCCTGGAATCGGTTCCCGATATTCATCGTGCCATTCAGGACTGTGAGCGCCGCTTGAACGGCAGCGGACGGGTCGTCGTGCGCTATTCGGGGACGGACTCACTCCTTCGGATCATGATCGAAGGAGAGCAAGACGGGCTCATCAACGAAGTGGCCGAAACCCTCGCGAAAGTCGTGCGGGTGCACATCGGATAACCGCGGTTCCCTCCGCGTGAGGGAGGCTCATGCTGCCGTCCCTCA
>CBDIWQ010000333.1:0-7844 GCA_965285965.1 uncultured bacterium
TAGCCGCTGGCTGCGGCGCCCGCGAACGCCGGCTGGTTGCGATTGCCGCCGTTCTTGCCGCGTACCATGCGCACGATGAACATGATCGCCAGTGCGATCAGCGCGAAGGTCAGGAGGGTGCCGATCATCCGCCGGTGTCGCATGTGACGAACGCGCTCCGCCGCCTGCTCGAAGGGACGGTCGAGATGGGCGGGCGCCGCCTGGCGAAACTCACGAATGAGATCGGGATGGTTGAAGTACAGCGTGCGTCCGCCTGGGTCGCCGTCCCATCTCAGCACAAGTTGGTCGTGATCGAGCCTACCGGCAGAGACGCTGAGCCCCGAAAAGGGAACCGTTTCCGCCCGGCTCTCGGGCGACCCTATACCGAACGTCAGCTTGAGTCCCTGCTCCGCAATCTGCACGAGACAAGGGGCTCCGCTGGCGGGAAAGTCGTCACCGAAACAAAGGGCGTTGGCCTTCATAAGGAGAACCGGGATGAGAAGGAAACTGAGATGACCGTTCGGATTGGCATGCCTGTATGGGGCAACAGGTCGGTCCTTACTCGGAGACCGGAATAAATTGTCGTATCCAGGCCCCGAAGCTTCCCGGGTTCCGGCTTTGGATATAGACGACACCCGGCCCGCGGAACCGGCACACCAGGCCCTCACCGGACGTGAAGCTGGCGACCCAACCGGAGGCGGCCTTCTCAATGTTGTAGGATGTCGTCGCAGACCACGCCACCAGGTGGCTATTGTCCACGATATATTCCTGATCCGGCTTCAGCTCGATTTTATGGATGGCACCGAAGCTGTTCAGCACCAACGTGCCGGAGCCGCCGATTTTCAAGATAAACAGCCCTTCGCCCCCGAGCAGTCCGCGACTGAGGCTCTGCATTTTACTCTCAACGGTGACGGTATCGGCACCGGCCAGAAATCCGTCCTTCTGGACCATGTATTCATTCACTCCGTCGAGCTCGATAAGGACGATTTCTCCCGGCACGGTGGGCGCTAACAGCACCTCCCCTGAGCCACGACTTGCCCGCAACGTTTGAAAAAAGAATTTTTCCCCCGTGAGCAACTTGCGGGACAACGCACCGAGAAATCCGCCTTCCATCTTGCTTTCGACATCGACCGTCGGCGAAGAGGCGACCATCGCCCCCGACTCAGCTTTGATGTGCTCGCCCGACGCCAGTTCGACTCGAACCATCGGAAATGCTCCCGGATACAGAATCTCGCTTCTCATATCGTCATATCCTCCATCAATTACTGGACGCAGTACCGAGCCGGGAACCCTGGCAAGTGGCGGTGATTCTGTGGAATACCAGGAGCGCTGTCAAGCGGACTCATTGGCTGGAATCGAAGCCCGGCAGCACCGGAATGGGTGATGAGATTGAACTGCGGAGGACGACCCGCTACCGTGGGCCTGTGGAGCCGGCATCCGCTTCCGCGGATACCGCGGTCGCCGGACTGACCGGAATCCCCACGACGATATCGGATTGAGGGTCCGCATCCTGATCGCGTCCGTCATGGCCGACACTGTAGAGCGCCGCTTTCTTCCGGTTGACCAACATGGGAAATCCTGTGTAGGGATCATAAAAGTCCTGCCCCGCTTTGGCGATGCGGCCGGCCAGATCGGCATCCTGGGGACCACGCCGCAGCCAGCCTTGCAACCGGACAAGACGAAGCTTGGCATCCAAATCAGCGAGCCGTGTGGTATAGCGATTCCATTCCGGCAGCGGCTCCAGGCCTATCAGGTTTTCAATGGGATCACGAAAATAATCGATCACGTTGCCGGCCGGCACATGAATGTACCGATTGCGCTTCGGCATGACCCCATAGAGATTATCTCCGGCCTTGGAAGAGGCCTCAAAGTATTCCGCGTAATGGTTCAATCGGCGTTGTTTTGGCAAGGGAAGCATCGCGGCCGTAGCGGCATACAGAGGCAGATCTTCTGCACGTTCGGCTTTCAACTGCGCTTCGACATGTCGCGAGGCCCACACTAATTCGCTTTGCATCGGCCATCGCAAGGACTGTTCGGCCGGATCGAGCGGACGCACCGTGTTAATCAGGCGGCCTAGCATCTTCACGTCGAACCCCGGATCCATGATGAATCCCGAGGCCACCGCTGCATCGTCCTGTACCGCCTGGAGCGCCACGGTTTTCAACGATAGTGTCCTGGCCTGAGCCAGCACGGCCCTCCAGGCTTCCATATCGGCTTCCAGCCGAGCCATTCCGGTCTCGGGTCCAAGCACCACGCCCTCGGCCACATATAGCTGATGCGCAAATGCGATGGAGCGGCATGGCGGATTGACGGACTCGCCGTATCCCCAATCCTCAAACGGCAGCTCGAGCCACTGTGTGTAACGCGCCAGTGCCCGCTCGTTCTTTCCGGCCAAAGCCTTGATGGTATCCCGGCGGGACCTGAGCCCGCCCACGGGATCTCGTGCATGGAAGAGGCCGTTTGCTACATATGCAGAGCCCTGTGTCTGGCCACCGCGCCCATCGTGATCCGGGCCGCCGAGGCAATCCGCAACCAGGCCGGCATCCTTTCCCTGCCCCTGTTTTTGCTGCCCGAGCTGGAACACGTCCTGCCCGGCCGGTGCGTCAAATCCCAGCAGAAACACATAGCCGTTCTGCTTGGTATCCGACAGGGTTCGGAGCGGCGTCGTGGTGAAGCGGCGGAAAGCCGATGAGGGCGATTCCTCCATCACCACCCAGGTCAAGGCGACGGCGCCCAAGCCGATGACCGTCAACGTGCCTATAAAACAAACAAACGCCAGCGCTGAAATGACCATGGCGCGCGTCGTGGAAAAGCACGAGCCGATCAGTATTGAGAGGCCGATCCGTGCGCGCGCCAGCTTCGCCCGGAGCCGCCGTCGGCTCTGCTTGGGGTAAGCCGCATCTCCCGTGCCCGCCGTCGCCGAACCGCTCCCCGAGGAGGCAAACAAATAATCGACTGCCGCGACCGCGCTTGAAACGCGTTTTCCTTTCGGTGCCTCTTCCGGCACCCCCGCGGGAACGAACGGCGCACACACTGGCGCCAGAGGCTCGGTGAACCGGATCGCAGCTCCGGTCTTGATCCATTCATCTTGGTCTTCCAGCGGTTGGACGATGGGGGCACCGGTTGACTCCCCGGTAGCGGAAACGGGCCGGTCCATGGACTTCAAATCCGGGTCTTCGAACCGTTGAGCAACCGGAGGGGCGGCGTTCTGCCGTTTGCTGGACGTAGGCCGATGTACCTGGACCGCCACTTCTCCCGTTTGCCAGTGTGACACGTCTCCGATAAACGCGGGCGGCACCTGCGGCGACTCGGTGTGAGGGTCCAAGGAAGACGACACTGGTCCGCGATCATCCACGTGAACCTGGTGATCAATCGGCGGTGCTTCTGAATGTGGAGGCGCCACGGCCTCCTGCATGGGCAGCGGGGAACTCTCATCCACCGGGGCCTGAGCGGTCGCTTCCCCGGCGGGGCCCGTGAGGTTGCCCGGTTGCTCAGGCGCGAGCAACGGCTGAATTGGGCGTTTATCCGCATCAACCATCGGCTCAATCGTCACTGACAAGGGCGGCGTCGATATTTCGGCCGTCGAAGGCTCAACGGTGAGCGCGGCATCCTGCTGCATGTCGCTGGCGGCGCTATGGACATGCTCATTACGCTCCGGCCCACGATCGCCGGGGGAATGATCGAGCGCTCTCGAGGGTTCGGCCACGGCAGTCGTTTCCGTGGGTTGGCCAGGCGTCTCCTCGCTGCGCTGGAGACGGAATTCATATTCCGCTGCTGGGTCGTCATGAACAACGTCGGCACAAGAAGAGGGCCCCGTTTCAGCTTGTTCGCCACTTGCTTGCGGAAGACTCGTATCGTGGACCGACTCCTGACTGTGCGCGGCTGTTATCCCTTCAACGGAAGACTGCGCGAGATGGTTTCTCAGCGAGACGGCAATGCCCATGCCGGTCTGCGAAAATTCGGCGATAATTGAAGACGCTGCTCGTTCCACATGGCCTTGCACGGCCGTTTCTGCCGGCGAAACTCCTGATGCAGCAGCCGTCCCGCATACTTCATGACTGTGAGGGGACGGAGGCTGCATGGCTTCCCTCGGCTCTTCGGCAGGCGCGGGCTTTCCGAATTTCCATGCTCGACTAATAGACTGCCAGGAAAACCCGCCTCGTTTCCGTGGTTCTGGGCGTGCATCCGCAGACTTATCGTGTTCGGGCTCCAATCCGGCAGCCTCTCTCGGCCTTTCTTGGATCTGGATGGCAGGTGAATCGGTTGCCGTCGGGGCGGCGCCTTCCTCCGCTCTCACTGCCTGTGGCGTTTCAATAGACAGCGGTTCAATTGCTGTTGGCGGTTGAAGTGTAAGCCCGAGTAATTCCGGCTCGGCGGATGACTCAGCCGGAAGCACAACCGGCCCCTCGACCGGGCCAGCACTGGGAATGATCGCATCTTGCCCCTGGCCCCATGGCCGAGGCGCAGCCACAGGCTCGGTTGCAGCTTGCCGTTGATTCTCAGGCACGGGAGATCCCGCAAACGACTCAGCCGGATCCAGGACCGGGTCCCCGGAGGGGACCGGCGCTTCCAACACCGGCTCTATCGCCAGCGACGGTGACGGCGATTCAGCCGCGGATTCTTTTTGAAGATTGGGCACGGAATCTTCGGAATCAGCGAAGGGCTGAACCGGCAGTACCTCAGGCTCCTGCACTGGATCAACAATGTGTATCGTCGCGTCTTGCACCTGGTCCCACGGCATGGGAGCAGGCGTCGGTTCGACTCTGGTTGGCTGTTGCGGCTCAGGCACGGCAGCGGGGTCGGCAACGGACTGAGCCGGAGCCGGGTCGGGCGCTGCCTCAGCAATGTGAATCGTCCCGTCTTGCACCTGGTCCCACGGCATGGGAGCCGGCGTCGGTTCGAGTCTGGTTGGCTGTTGCGGCTCAGGCACGGCAGCCTCGGAGTCTCCAACGGACTCTGCCGGAAGCACGTCCGACTCCGGCATTGTCTCAGCAATGTGGATGGTCGTGTCTTGCACCTGGTCCCATGGCATGGGGGCCGGCGTCGGTTCGAGTCTGGTTGGCTGTTGCGGCTCAGGCACGGCAGCTTCGGAGTCGGCAACGGACTGAGCTGGAGCCGGCTCGGGCGCTGCCTCAGCAATGTGAATCGTCCCGTCTTGCACCTGGTCCCACGGCATGGGAGCAGGCGTCGGTTCGAGTCTGGTTGGCTGTTGCGGCTCAGGTTCGGCAGTCTCGGAGTCTCCAACGGACTCAGCCGGAAGCACGTCCGACTCCGGCATTGCCTCAGCAATGTGGATGGTCGTGTCTTGCACCTGGTCCCACGGCATGGGAAGCGGCGCCGATTCGAGTCCGGTTGGCTGTTGCGGCTTAGGCACGGCAACGGACTGAACTGGAGCCGGCTCGGGCGCTGCCTCAACAATGTGGATCGTCGCGTCTTGCACCTGGTCCCACGGCATGGGAGCCGGCGCCGATTCGAGCCGGTTTGCTGTTCTTTGAGAAGGTTCTGATTGCCAGGCAGAAAGTTCACCGACTGAAACGTCATCCACAGCAGAGGTTGATCGAAGAGGGACATCGATCGGCTCGGCATGAATTATCGGCAGCTCACCCGCCGACACCGCTGTGTCGCCACGAGACACCCGCGCTTCTTCCGCAGCCCTCTCAGTCCCGCCGTCGATTACCGCAGGTACCGACCCTAAAGACGACGATTCTAGCGGAGGGGGTGATGGAGGCACGGCGGAGATCCTGCTGACGGGTGCCGGCTCTGGTAGATCATCAATGTTGTCCCATGGCATAGCCCCATTCGAAGGCATCGCCTGGGCAGGAGGTGCGTCGTCCTGCTCATTAGAGGCCGGCACCTCAGTGGGGGGCGGAGTCTGGGGCCCAATCAGCTCTCCCGTTTGCGCATTGAAAAAGGAAGCCAGGCGGAACGCCACAGGACTTGCGGGCGCCAGTTCTCGGATTTTGGCATAGAGTTGAGATGGCCGGTGAGGGTTGTCAGGATCCGGGTCTTCAAGGAGGATATCGATGGCCTTGCCGTATTCGGTCGCGGCCTCGAGAGCATCGCCCTTTTCTTCAAACACCCCGGCCAATTTTTCGAGAAACGGCACGCAGCGGGGCCCCGCAGCCAGATACTCCCGTAACAATGACTCAGCGAGCCAATAATCCTGCCGCTCCACTGCCTCGTTGATGAGCGAGTCGAAGGCTTGTCGTGCTGGAATCAGGCTCCCCAACCGCAGATGGAGCGTCGCAAATAACCGACGAGCCTCCATGTTATGCGGATCAAGGTTCAGGAGTTCTTTGAGCGCGGCCGAGGACCGGCCATACTTGCCGGCATTCATTTGAGTGATGGCTTCTTCGAGGAGGGCCGTCTTCTTGCTAAAGCCTATGTGAACCCGCTTCGGGTTGCGAGGTGCCGGTTTCTTTTCCGGCTTGAGATGGGATTTCTTGTCTGCTCGCACGCTTACAACCTTACCAGATCATACGCAGGGCAAATCCTTGCCGGCGGCCGATTTGCCTGAGGTGAAGCTCTCTTCATGGTCACAGAGGGGAGCGGAAAGGAGACTGCAATGTCAGTGCCTTGGTGGCGGGATCGGCCGTCATTGGAGGGCCCTTACAATTCCAGAGGTTACCCTTTCGATCCTCAATATGCAGGCGCGTAGCGTGCCTTTTGGAACATTATCGACCGCCTGAATACATGACAGGTCCATGCGGTGGTCACGAACGAACAACGCGTATAAGCCACCATCCGGAGACGTGCGCAGACCCAGCATTATTAAGAAAACAAAAGAAAACAGACCAAAATGTTTGAAGAGGGGATTGTGTTCATCAACGATGGCGGGAGGGATGAATACCGAAAGCTCCGCAGCGATTCCGATACACTTGCCTTAGGCACAGGCATCAAAGTTGTCGCAGTCTTCCATCGTCAACCAAGGACCGATTTCGTAGATATAGCCGCTCAGAGCCGTCTTCCCGTCATGCCGCAGTAGCTTGGCACACCGCAGGCAATGCTGAACGCCTTCCCACGTCACGGCGCCAGCGAGATGTTGAACGGGTTTTCCCATCGGAAGGCGCTCTTCATGCAGGAGCGCCTTTTGTACTTCCACCATCAGACGTTGCCCGCGATCCCCAAATGCGAAAGTGGGTCCATTCAAGATCAGGACAAGCAGTCCTAAAGCTCGGATCGGGTCACCGCTCGCCTCATGAAGAAGCCGTTGAGCGAAGTCTTGCACTTTTACTTGGAGTCGCTTGGGGTCCATGTCGTCTCGCTGCTCCAGTGGCTACCGTGATCGGATTATTTATGGCCCAACCAGGAGCACGCAGGATTGATGCCCGTTGAAGGCACTCGTTCAGACAATGCAGTAGGGCTATTAGGCCATTTGCACTAGAGCCGAAAAACGGTGTCCAGCCTTATTGACGGCCTTGGTCATATGGTAAACACTGCCGCCCATTGTTCCTTCACGACTCAATGGTGACGTTCTCGTTTGCACAACAGTTTCCAAACTCTGTCATGGCACGCAAGAAACCACCGTCTTTCACCGGTCCTGTATGGACATCCATTCATCGCTCTACTTTGTGCTCCCAACTACCGAAAGAAGGTTATGTATGGAGGCGTCTCAAGCAGAGCTGCTGAAGAATTTTACCTTGGTCACCCGCAAATTCGAACAATTGAGCCAACGGCTCACCGAGGTGGCTGAACAGGCCACCATGGCGGGCACGCTTCCTTCCGAGAACCTGATCGATCACATCGCCACATCACGGCAAAGCTTCAACGAATTGCGTGATCAAGCACTGGAGTTGGTGTGTCTGCTCGCCTCGTCGACCGCCAGGACACCGAAGTCGGATCGTAGCCATGTCGTTCTGTGAGCC
>CBDIWQ010000334.1:0-11530 GCA_965285965.1 uncultured bacterium
CGCTGAAAAGTGGCGAAGACCGTCAGCGCGGATATGCGCGACAGGTAATCGGTGGTGCGTCTGCGACGTGTAAGTGAGAAGGAATTCGCTGGAAACGACTCTTTGACGGACGCTCTCGGCCAACTTGACCTCCGTGGTCCTACCAAAGGGGGGAGGATCCCCCAGTTCGCGGGGAAAGGTATAGAACTTTAGATAACATGTCAAGTGCAAATTTACCGGAACTCCTTGTCTTGTGCGCAGTTGCATATCGAATGGACGGGATAGGCGATCTCAGAAGAAGGGCGCGGGACGAGAAAATGCGCCGATGGAAGCCAGTACCATTTGACTAGGGATGACCCTAGTAGACTGCAGGGATGAATCAAAAGCTAACGTGATAATACTCAATGGGGCTGGGCGGCGCGCTCAACGCGATGCTCACCGTTTCCGGGTCGTATCCGACGCCTTCCAGATCTTTTGAGGCCCGCGTCAACTCTTCCTCGGTAATATAGGCGACGGTATCGGGAATGCCGCCGCGTTTCATCGAAAGCACCATGCCGTTCAGCGTCTCGCGTTCCTCCGGCGGCACATCTTTTCCGAGAGGGAAATCGAGCTTGCGCGAATAGGGGCTTTCGTAGGTCTCATTCAGCGCTCGGATCGTCTTGAGCACCAATCGATCCTGCTCCCAGGCCTTGAGCTTGGGCCCGGCGGACGGATGGGTCGCCAGGAGATCCATCAGCGTGATGACGTTGGTATTCAAGGCGCGTCCGACGAATTCGCGTTGCGGCTCCAGTGATACCTGCCGCACGCCCAGATGTCTGGCCACCGCTTCCACCAAGGCAAAATTGATCATGAAACTGTACTGCCCGCCAAACTGCCCGTAGCAGGGCTTCTCCGGATCGTTCAGCACTTTCATATCGGCCGTCCCGGCGTCGAAAGCGCTGAACCCGACGGCATCCGCGGCCAGAAGCCGTTTCGCTTCTTTCACCGTCGCGAACGCTCCCAGGTTGACCGGCACGAGCACCTGGTCATCGATGGGCTTGAGAAATTCGGTGATGGTCTTCCGGTACGGCACCTCTTTCCATTCGACTTTTCGATATTCCTTTTCCCACACGAGATCGTCGAGAAACGGCGGGAACGTTTTCAATACCTCCAGGTCCTTGGCGTCAAACGCGCGCACGAATGTGGACCAATCCTGGATTTTGGCGTGAAGCGTTTCCGTCAGATTGGGCCGCAGATATTCTTCTTCCACCTCGCCGGCATTCTTCGCCATCAGCTTGGTGGGGAGATCGTTCCACAACTCACTGCAGATGATGCGATCCACCGTGCCGTCCGAGACCCTCGCTAAATCTTCCACCGACGCGCACAGCGTCTCCATGCGTTCACGATGCGGTGCCAGGTCGGGGTTCGCCAGCGCCGCATCCAACACGGCCTGCTCGCGATCGACGAGCACATAGCGTACCCGCGGATAGACGGCGCCTTGGCGATCCAGCCGCTTCAGGTGGCTCAGGAAACAGACCGCCAGATTGCCGTTACCGGGGCCCCATTCGTGGATCGTGAGAGGTGATGCGTGATCCGTGATGCGTGAAGAACCAGTCGACTGCTGCGAAGCGGCCTTGTCCCGCTTGGTCACGCGCTCGAAATAATGAACCGCCAAGGCATGCGCGAGGCGATAATCGGCCGACGCAAAGGTCTGGTAATACGAACGCAGCTTGTCGCCGCGCAGCCCATAGAACAGCTGATTGATATGGGCTTGCCACTGATCGAGCGGCTTGTAATCCCCGATTAATTGCGGAAGAGCATCAGCGTCTTGCAGCATAATTTCCGTCCAGGTTTTGGGCAAGAGGCGAGAGGCGAGAGGATTGGCTCCTGACCCGTATAAGACTTCCAATCATTTTTGCCAATTGTATACACTCTGTTTCGATGCCGTCATAAACCGGTTGCTCTACATAACCCACTTCACAAGCGATTTGGAATTGTGTCCGCAATTCAGCTACAGAGCCTTTCGCGATGTAGAAAAAACGGACGGCTTCTCGATCCGTACCTCGCTCGTCGCCTTCGGCCAAGTTGCTCGCGATGCTGACCGCACTGCGTCGAATTTGATCGCGAAGACCGAAGTCTTTCTTCAGAGCTGGATCATCGGACACATGATAGACTCTCACAGCCAAATCTTTTGCCTTCTGCCATACAAGGAGGTCCTTAAAGCCCTTTCTGCCCATCGCCCCTGCCCTACCCCCATTGCCTTGGCGTCGAAAACGCGGATTCTAGCAGACGCGTCGAAACAGCCGCAATGGGCCCTGCCGATGACGGGACGGACTCTCCCCTTCCTGGCCTCCACTTACAAAGGGGAAGGAAGACTCTTTGTAAGGAGGGATTAGGTTTGGCGGGAAACCTGTGGAAGGGGACCGGACTCCAACTCCGATAGGGAGACACCGCGTCGCGGTTCTTGACTCTCTGCGCAGCAGAGGTGTACCAGTTTTGATATATGAGTAAGGTGTGCTTGGCTCTCATCGCCATTTCCTTCGGGGTCTCAGTCTGCTGGGCCGACGACCTGCCGCTGACCAAGAATCTGCCGATTCCGGAATTTCAGAATAAAACCGAGGACGTCAAGCCTTACGACTTCGACGCTCCGCCGCAGGGGATGTTCCTCTCCATCACGACGGCGGAAGGATTTGAAGAGGAGTTGGGCTTTCGTCGGACCCATGAGATCGTGCCCGTCAAGCCGACGGAGCGCTTTTCGGCTGATGTCCCGGCGGTGTTCATCGTGTTTCATTTGCATCAACATTATCAGGCGTTCAAGGTCTTTGGTCTCTGCTACCCGGAGCAAGTCCCCGGTGTCGCGGCCAGTACGCTCGTGAGCGAGGACGCGATGCACATGGCGCTCGAAGACGAGACCGGCTATTTAAGGTTGTTTCGGCCCAGTGACGGGTGGAAGCCAGGCCGCTACCGGGTGGAGATCCACGCCGGTGAACAGGTCAACGAGATGACCCTGGTCGGCACAATGCGCTTTACGATTATCGCCAAGGGGACGTGACCTGTGATGGATACGAGAACCGGCCAACGGTTGTGCAACTAACCACTGCTCACCGCACCGAACGGATGGTTGACGTGTCCGGCCCGTGCGTATATAAGCAACCTACTTGCCAAGATTACGGTGATGGGGTTCACCGGAACCGCCTCAGGCCCAGCCAGAGGCTGATAACTCCTACCAGGCCGACCGGTAGGAGCCCTTGACGAAACGCCGCTCCTGTCGATCATTCGGCAGGGGCGTTTTTTTTGGGATCAGCTTCGCCGTTATGCACCAGCCCTTCTCGCAATACCGGATCAGCCGCATTGTCGAGGATATTGTGTCCCACCTCGGCCTGCTCCTGAGGCTGGAGCGCAAGATATTGGCCATCATCGCCTCCTATGCCGTCGCGATCGGCATGTTTTTACTCTGCGTGCCGATCGCCGTACAGGAACTGGTCAGCACCTTTTCCTTCGCCGTCCAGCCGGTCATGATTTTTACACTGGCCCTGGTCGTGGGACTGGCGCTCACGGGGGCGGCAGCCTTTCGTGTCCTCCAGGCACGGGCTGTTGAAACGTTGCAGCAGCGCATCTATACGCGGATCGCGATTGCGTTTACCGAGGTCCTGCCGAGGCTGCAGGAGGAATCGTTCCTGCCTCAATACGCGCACCGATTTTCTGAGGCCGACTTGCTCACGCGCGCGCTGGTCGCCATGGTGGCGGATCTATTCAACGTCGCCGTGGTAGGCACTATCGGCATGTCCATGCTCATTTTCTTCCACCCCTACTTCCTTCTCTACAATGTGACCCTCATTACCGGATTCGTCGTGCTCCTGGCTGTCTTCGGTCGCGACGGATTTTTGATCACGCTCAAAATGTCGCGCCTCAACTACGAGCTCTATCACTGGATCCAGAACATCGCGGCCAATCTGCCGCATTTGCGAGCGGCAGGGCAAAGCCCTTATCTCATGCGGAAAACCGACGAGCTGACCGGACTCTATATCCGCACCCGTCAACGCCGATCCGATTTATTGACCGGTCGCCAGTACAAAGCGGCCGTCTTGTGGCTTGTCGTGGGGCACACCGGAATGATTGCTACTGCCGGGATGCTCGTGTCCACCGGCCAGTTGACCGTCGGCCAGTTCGCGGCGGCCGAACTCCTTGCCGGGCAACTATTGATGAACATGGATACCCTGGCTCGCCGCATGGTCCAGATGTTCTTCGCTTTCGTCGCGTTCCGGGAAATGAGCGCGTTCTTCTCTCTGCCTCAAGACGACACAGCCACCAAGGAAATCATCCCGCTCGATCAATTCGGATTGGGCGGCCTGCATCTGTCGGCCAAAAATGTGTCGTTTCGCTACCCTGACGGGGCTTTGTTGTTCGAACAATTTCGTCTCGAGGTGGCACCCGGCGAAAAGGTCCTCGTGCTGTGCCAGACCAACACGCAAAAAACCGCGCTGGCCAAGGTCTTAGCAGGCTTAATGGCGCCCACCACCGGCGTCGTCCTCTACAACGAAATGAACCTGGTTGAGGTCGATCTCCGCTCCGTCGATCTCCGCCGAAGCCTCATGTTGGATTCCCATCCTACTCTCCTCGAAGGCACGATCGAGGACAACATCACGCTCGGGCGGCCGTCCATCGCCTATGAGGACGTGCAGTGGGCTCTCCGGCTTGTCCAACTTGACGATGACGTCGATGCGCTGCCGGATGGCCTTTCCACGCACATCACCGGCCACACAGGGCAATTTACCCTCAGCCAGACGCTGCGCCTGCTCTTGGCGCGAGCCATCGTCACGCGCCCCTCTGTATTGATTGTCGACGGAACGCTGCACAGCATCATGCCATCTGTTCGCGAAATCATTCTCCGCCGTCTGTGCTCCAAGGACGAACCATGGTCGATTATCTTCGTCTCCAACGATCCCACGTTCATGCATGCCGAGCGGCGGGTGATACTGACATGACCTTTCCTCCATTGAGGAGACAATGTTTTCAATCTCAAAAAGAGGGTCCCGGCATCCACTAACCTTTCCGGCAATCCTGACGACGGCCAGCCTATGCTGCCTACTGATGTCGCCCCCAATTGCAGCGGTTCCAATATCGACGGACCCAAACGGTTTTTCAGGTATTCACTGGGGGATTCGATTGGCCGACAATCCCGAGTTAATCGAAGTTGAATCCACCGAACACATTCAAGCATTCGAATTCAAAGACCGGCTCCGCATGATTGGTAACACCGTCGTTGAGTCCTTGCGGTTCGTGACGTACGATCGACAATTTGCGCGCGTCGTAATCCGCGACAAGGGCAATACCACACACGATCAGATCCTGCACCATCTGCAATCTCTCTTCGGCCCCATCGATCGCGCCCCCGGCTCCATGATGCGCGGCCTTAACCAACAATTCACCTGGCGCGGAACTGAAACCGAGGTCAATCTCACTTATGACAGCGACCGGGAAGGCGGAACGATCTTCATAGAGAGTCGCACACTCGCTCCCCGGTTCAACGATGTCCTTCCTGAACATGCGTTTTGACTATCACGTTATGTGGTATTCACGCTTCGGCGTGCCTGGCTCTGCACTATCGTTGTCCTCGGCCGGCCATGAGGCACACCTTCTCGCGGAAAAACACAGGCCGCCATGGCAGGAATGCAAGCGCTAGCGCGCCGCCGGACGCCCCATATGGTGCCACATGAAAACCCCGCCATGAGTTACGGCGCACTCGGCGCGGTCAACGGTAGTGCTAAGTTCGTTTCGAGCACAGCAGCGGGCATGGTTTGGACCGCCGTTTCGCCTGTCCTCGGATTTGGATTAGCGGTCCTGCTCATGGGTGCGGAACACTGGCGCTACTGCGAGCGGTGAGGGCCGTAATCAAGAATACAGATCGGGAATGATCATCTATGCACTCCGGTGGGTTTCCAGCTATGAGACTGATAGTGCGGTAATGGCCCTGGTTTACAATATCTCGATCCTTCTCGTCATGGCCTCTCGCCTGGAAGCGGGGACAGTTCCATAGACTGCAGATTCAGAGCAGGATTCCACAGATCACAAGAGAGGAGGCGCCAGTACCGCCTTGGGAGTATTCTGAATAGAAGAAGTCGGCCCTCGTTTGACCCTCTGTCGACCATCCGCTAGAATGCCCCGCGTGATTGCCATCATCATTCATTCATCCCGGAGCCGTTGCCGATCATGACCGTGTCGACTCTTCCATGGGCTTCTGTCATCGTGCCCATCAAAGATGAACGCGACAACCTGCCCCCGCTCCTGGCCAGCCTCGTGAAGGTGATGGATCAGTATGAATTGTCACGAACCCGCCCTTATGAGATGATTTTCGTGGATGACGGCAGTACTGACGGCAGCAGCGACGAACTGGATCGCCTGGCCGCCCAGTACCCGCAAATGCGGGTGTTCCACCTTGACCGTAATTACGGCAAAAGCTGCGCACTGGACGCCGGGTTCAGAGAGTCCGCGGGTGAGATTATCATTGAGATCGACGGTGACCTTCAGCAGGACAGCGAAGACATCTTGAAACTCCTTCCTTATACCGCAACGTACGATGTCGTGTGCGGATGGAGGCAGGAGCGGCAGGACGGGTTGGTGAAGAAACTGTCCTCCCGCATCGCGAACCGCGTCCGGAATGCCTTTACCAACGATGGCGTGCACGATACCGGCTGCCCGCTCAAGATTTTCCGGCGGCCGGTCCTCGAGCGCATCACGCTGTTCGAAGGCTTGCACCGTTTCTTTCCAGCCTTGGCGCTCATGCACGGGTTCACGGTCACGGAAGTGCCGGTCCGGCACTACCCGCGCATCCATGGTGTTTCGAAATACGGCATGGGCAACCGCCTCTTCAAGTCTCTCTACGATTTGATCGCCGTGCGCTGGATGCAGGACCGGGTGCTGCGGTATAAATTCAGAGAAAAGTGATCAGTGATGAGTGATGTGTGAACGGACGTATTGTTACTACACACAAAGATCTGGACGTCTGGAAGAAAGCAATGGATCTAGCGGCACGCGCGTACTGCCTCACAAGCCAATTTCCCAAGGAAGAGCTTTACGGGCTCACATCGCAAGTCCGACGTTCCGCCATCTCCATTCCGAGCAATATTGCAGAGGGAGCGGCCAGGCAGTCTCGTAAAGAGTATATTCAGTTTCTCCACATCGCTTCGGGTTCTGTCGCTGAATTGGAGACCCAGCTTCTTTTAGCGGCGCGATTAGGATTTGCATCCGATGCCGGCGCCCTCACCCACCTCGAGGAAGTCAGAAAACTGCTCCTTGGGCTGCTCCGGTCTCTAAAAAAGAAACCCATCACCCATCGCTCATCACTGCTCACCGCATCATCATGACTACAGAAGCCATCTGGATCGGCATCGGGTTCCTGGGACAGGGCCTGTTTTTCGGCCGCTGGGTCGTCCAGTGGATCGCGTCCGAGCGGACGGCCGAAAGCCGCGTGCCCACCGCCTTCTGGTACATGAGTCTCGTCGGAGGACTCATCACGCTGGCCTACGCCATCTACCGCAAAGACCCGGTCTTTATTTCAGGCCAGGGCATCGGCACGTTCGTCTACCTCCGCAATCTCGTCCTCATCCACCGAGCTGACCAGGGCAAGGGTCCGGTTCGCTCTTCGTCGCAACAGGCATGATCCGCTCCCACTCGGTTCGCCGGCCCACGCCGATTTCGACAGGCCAGGACCACTGCACATGACCTCTGAGCAGTCTCCCAACCAGGCTTCGCTCGTCCTCCTGGTGCTCCTGGCTCTGTCCGGGCTATTGTTCTTCCTCGGGCTCGGTGATATGGGGCTGACCGACCGGGACGAAGGACGAAACGCCGAGGCGGGACGTGAAATGTTCGCATCGGGGGACCTGCTGACGCCCACCTTTAACGAGGAACTACGCGTCGCCAAGCCGGTATTCCTGTACTGGTTGATGACGGCTTCTTACCGACTCTTCGGCGTCAACGAGTTTGCCGCCCGCTTTCCGTCCGCGCTCTTCGGCGTGGGCTTGATTCTAATGCAGTACCTTTTCCTGTCCAGACTTCGCGGCCAGGCCGCCGGCCTCTTTGGCGCCCTGATGCTGCTATTGAATGTCGAAATGCTTGCGCTGGGCCGCATGGCCCTCACGGATAGTGTGCTGATCTTCTTTACGACCCTGTCGCTCTATGGGTTCTGGCTCGGGCTGCATGGAGAAGGAAGGACACGTCACTGGATGTGGGGCTTCTATGCCGGCATGGCCCTCGCCACGTTGACGAAAGGACCGGTCGGAGTGGCGGTCCCGCTGGTCACCGTGGTCCTCTATTTGACCCTGAGCCGCCGCTGGGCAACCTTTTGGCAACGCGGGTATCCAATCGCCGGGCTGCTGCTCCTGCTGGTTTTAGCCCTGCCTTGGTACGCCGCGATGCTCCTCGTCCATGGAGATGCCTACACGTCACAAGCGAAGGTCCATACGGTGGGCCGGTTCCTGAGCCCGATGGAAGGGCATGGGGGCACTGTGTGGTTCTACCTGCCGGTGCTGCTGCTCGGCTTTTTCCCTTGGAGCGGGCTGCTTCCCGCCGCGCTCTATCGCGCCTTTCGAAGCTGGCGGGACACACGTCAAACATCCAACGTGACGCCGGCCGGCGCATCCCTCGAGGCGGGCGGTACCCCGCATGCCGCCCCCTCCGGCGATCACCTTGAATGGTTCGCCGCCTTGTGGGTCGTCGGTGTGTTTGTTTTCTTTACCCTGTCGTCGACGCGGCTTCCCCATTACATCGGCCCGCTGTTTCCGGCCGCCGCGATGCTCACCGCCTTGTATTGGTCGGAAGGTCTCAAGAACCCGTCGACGAAAGGGCTGCGCGGCTCGATCCACGGCATGATGGGATTGGGCTATCTCCTCTCCTTGGCCTTTGCCAGCCTGCCCACACTCTATGACAGGTTTTCCGTCAAGATGGTTCGGGAATTCCCCTTGGCCACTCAATTCGATCTGGGCAGTGGTCCCTATGTGGCGGCCGCGGTCATCTTAGCGGGGACGGTGCTGGTCGGATACTTCGGACTCAACGAAGAACGGCGTGGGGCGGCTTTCTGGGCGGCCGGTGGAATGCTGGCCGGCTTGATCCTGATCGTGATTGTCACCGTCATTCCCGGCTTCAACCGCTATGCGATCGCCCCGCCGCAGGAACTGGCCTACGCCGCGGGACAAAATCTCGGCCCGGGGGACCAATTGATTGCCTATGGCTCCACTCGTCCTTCCACCGTGTTCTATGCCAGACGAAAGACGGTTTTTATTCCGTCCGGAGAGGAAGACCGGCTGCGTGCCGCGTTGGCGCATCAGGGCCAGACCATGATCCTGTTGCCCGAGGCGATGCGCGACCGCTTGCCGGAGGAAGCCAAGACGTTTCAACCGATCCTGAAGCGCCATGGTTATCTGCTGCTCGCCAGCCAACCCATGGTCACGATTCCGGAGAGGACGCTCCCTCCGGCGGATAATCAGGCTCCCCGCATCTTCGGGCATTAATCACTGGTGGGATCGCCCGCTAGCGCATTCTGCCAAACCCAGCCTGGCTCCGCGTCACCGGAAAGGCAACACGCCACGGGCAGAAAAAATGACCGTCACTGCGGCGAGGACACCGGCCACCAGCGCGCCTTCCGTCAGCGCGATGCGAGCCTGAGATAACTGCCTCCCGCTTCCGGCGTCCGGGTCGCTGTGAGCCCAATAGGCAAAACAAGCAAATCCGACCGATGCGACCACCAACGGGTCGGTCGTCATCGCGGCAAGGCCGTAGGCAATCAGCCCTCGCGATACTTTCTCGTTCGTCGCATCGGCGGGCACTGCACCGTCCATCCATCTCGCCCGCCGCAACCAGACTCCGCCCGCTGTGGCGGCGATGCCGAGTGCGATCAAGAGAGCTCCGGTGACTCCCTCATCCGCATCATGGGCGAACGTCCACAGCACCGAAAATATTGCAGCCATCCCGATCGCCGCGTGACGCAACCCTTCTTCAAGGGACATCCGCCATTCTTTCCAGGGAGCCGAAGCCAAGGAGCCGCTCAACATGCCCATCACCGCACCGCCGAACACGTCAGTGGGGAAATGAGAGCCGCGCAGCACACGGCTCAATCCCACAAAGGCGGCCACGGCAAAGCAGAGGGGGGCGCACCATGGGAATCGCCTGGCCAACACGGTCGCCACGGCGAAGCTCGCGGTGGTATGGCCGGAGGGAAAGGAGTCCAGACCCGATGCCCATGAGGGAGCGACCTGCCATTCCCCCGAATGGACGAACTTCGGGCGAGGGCGCCCGAGCAGGTGCTTCAGGACATTGGCGACTCCCGCCGCTATTCCATGAGCCAGTAGAGTCTGGATTCCGGCCGCTGTGATCGACGGCTTGGACAGCCACCAACCCGCCGCAAGGAACAGCACGCTGATCGCCACCAAGTGCGATCCCTCACCAACCCAATCTCCGGCATTGCTGGTAAAGGCCATCCAGGGAATGGTGAGTTGGTCCCATGGCAGATGGATCGTGACAGACCGGACATACCGTACGATCGGCAGATCAAGCTGCAGAAGGCCGTAGAATGTGACGCCCAACGCGGCGCTGGAAGACACCAGCCCGGCGATGCGTGCCTGATGGGTGATGACGCCACCGGAGTCCTGGGGGCCCGTCACGGATGGCTCATCGCTGCCCACTGCTCCACCGCCTTACGGGACCCAATCAGCCACAAAGACGTTGAATTCGCCCGGCTCCTTGGCATGTCGATCCGACACCCATACCAGGCGCTTGCCGTCCGGCGAGAACATCGGAAAGCTGTTGAAGCGTCCTTCGGTGGTCAGGCGTTCCTGCCCGGTTCCATCCTCACTGGTGAGATAGAGATGAAAACTGGGCCGGCCCCCTTCTCCTCTGGTCTCAACATTGGAGGAAAAGATGATGCGCTGACCGTCCGGATGAAAGAACGGTGAAAAGTTGGAGGCGCCGTTGGCGGTCACTTGCTTCTTGTCCGTGCCGTCCGCGTTCATGACAAAGAGTTCCAATTGGCCCGGCTCGACCAGCCGCTGCGCCAATAATTCTTGATAGCGGCTCACCTCGGCGGGATCCGTGGGATGCGACGCGCGATACACGATGCGCTTGCTGTCGGGTGAGAAAAAGGCGCCTCCGTCATACCCGATTTCCTCAGTCAAGCGACGGACTTTGGTGCCGTCCAGGTTCATGGCATAAATGTCGAGATCGCCGTCCTTGACCGACGTCCAGACGATCGTCTTGCCGTCGGGGGATACGGTCGCTTCCGCGTCGTAGCCCGGGTTCGAGGTGAGCTTTTGCATTTCCTGGCCGTCGATGCGCACGGCATACAGGTCGTAATCATCAAGTGCCCATCGGTAGGCCCCGTCCCGCTTGGGTTTGGGTGGGCAGTTGGGACCGGCCGCATGCGTCGACGAATAGAGCACCCGACGATCACCGGGGAAAAAATACCCGCAGGTGGTCGCCCCCATGCCGGTGCTGACCAGTCGAATGGAATCGCTTTCCAGGTCCATGATGTACATCTGGTAACAGCCCAGCCCCACGTCCGCCGGTTTATGCGTTGCGGCAT
>CBDIWQ010000335.1:0-4652 GCA_965285965.1 uncultured bacterium
CTGAACGAGTCCCTCCGCTTGCTGGAGCGCGTGATCGAGAACCAGCAGCCGAAACCGCCCGGCTCATCGGCTAATGAGACAACCCCTGGCCGGTAACCGCGTCCATCGCCGCATGTTCGTTCGGCAACAACAGGCGGTTCAAATCCAGGACAATCAGCAAACGGTCATCGATCCGTCCGACCCCCTGCGTGAACTCGGATCCGGCCGAATTGCCTACGGATGGCGGCGGCTCAATCGAGGACTTCGGGATGCGCAGCACTTCCACCACTTCATCCACGATCAGCCCCACCATCCTCTGGCGGACCAGCACGACCATGATGCGGGAATCCGCCGTCTGATCGGTGGGCGGCAGTCCGAACCGCCGCCGTAGATCCAGCACGGGAATAATGCGCCCCCGGAGGTTGATGACGCCTTCCACGAATCGCGGCGCTTTGGGAACCCGGGTCACTTCCACCATGCGGTTGATCTCCTGGACGCTCAGCACATCCAGGGCGAACTCTTCATCGGCTATCAGGCACGTGACGAACTGGCACAGGTCGTCGCCGGCCACGGCCTCTCTCGTAATGATTCCGCTGCCCGATTCCGCGCCCTGATTGACCCGGGGCGCGGACTTTTCTTCCACAATCATCGACGTCTCCTCCCGTGGGTGGCCTTACACCTTGAAGGATCCCACGATCCCTTGCAGTTCGACCGCCAACTGGCTCAAATCGTGGCTGGCTTTAGCCGACTCGTTGGCGCCGGAGGCCGATTCCTTGGTGACTTTGGCGACGTTTTCGATATCGTTCGCTATCTGTTGCGTGGCGACCGATTGTTCTTCCGAGGCCACCGCTATCTGGCGAATCATGTCCGCGCTTTCTGAAACCATCTGTACGATGCGCGTGAGCGCTTCGCCGGTCTTATTGACTAATTCGACGCCGCCGGAGACCTTTTGCGTTCCCTGCTGCATGGAGTCGACGGCGCCCCGCGTATCCTGTTGGATCTGGCGGATCATGTCGCCGATCTCCTTGGTCGCTTTCGTCGTGCGTTCCGCCAATTTGCGGACTTCATCCGCGACCACGGCAAATCCCCGTCCCTGTTCGCCGGCTCGTGCGGCCTCGATGGCGGCGTTGAGGGCGAGCAGGTTGGTCTGGTCCGCGATGTCTTCGATGACCCGGACGATCTCGCCGATTTGATCCGACGATTTGCCGAGCTCCGCGATGATGGTGGCGCTGTTCGACACGGCATCCGACAGGTGTTGCATGCCGTTGATGGTGTCCGATACGACGGTTCCCCCGTCTTTGGCCGTCTTCACGGTTTCTTGCGCCAGCGTGGCTGCTTTGCCGGAGTTCTGTGCAACTTGGCTGACGGTGGCGTTCATTTCTTCGACCGCAGCGGCGGTCTGGGACGCGCGTGACGTCAGGGTGTCCGTGCCCTTGGAGATTTCCTCGGCCGTGGCCGACAATTCCACGGAGGCCGAGGCGACTTTGTCCGTCACGTGGGCGACCTTGCCGATCATCTTCTGGAGTTTTTCGATGAAGAGGTTAAAGTAGGTGCCCAACTGGGAGATCTCGTCATTCCCATTGACCGGTACGCGCTTGGTGAGATCCCCTTCGCCTTGCGCAATGTCTCTGGTGATCGTCGCCACATGCGCAAGGGGTTTCAAGACAATGCTGCGCAGCAGGAGATAGGTCACGACCACGATGGTCAACACCATGCCGCCCATCAACAGGGCGGTCGACATCATCGATTTATCGGAAGCCGCTTTGCCTTTGGTCATGTTGAGGCCGACGGCCAGGACGCCCAGGGTATCGCCCACCTGCTTGTCGGTATGGCAGCCGATGCAGGCCGAGGAGGTCGCCTTGTCCGCCGAGGCGCGCCGATACGTCAGGACGCCGTTCAACTCCTCGATCCGGGAAAAACTCTCGGCGCCGCTCATGATCGCCCTCAGGGCGTCGGCCTCAAAGGCGTCCTTGGAGGAGTTGGCCGGATTGAGCGGATTCTGGCTGATCATGCGGGCGGTGAACAATCCGTTCTTGTTGGCTTCCTCTCCCATTTCCCGTGTCGCGGTGGCCGGGAACGGGATGGCGTCGGGGTTGTTGACATGATCTTTCGCAACGACGACGTCGCTACCGGCCTTGCTTTTCTTTAGTTTCGCCACATAATTCTGCGCAATATAGGAACGGGTGATCTGGATCTGCGTCTCGAGGAGTTTGCCGCGTTGCTCCAGGAGCAACTCGAGTTTCTCCTGCTCCTGGTTGTAGATGAAGATGAGGCCGACCACGATGACGGCGAATGCGATCGTGCCGATCGACAAGACGAACTTGGATCCGATATTAAGACTCTTGAATAACGTGCTCATAATGCCTCCTACCCTCTCCCATGTGAGTGAATGACCGGCGCCCGTTTGCTCTACACCATGTTGAGAATTTCCCCTACGACACCCGACAGCGGAATGACTTTATCCGCATAGCCTGCTTCCACGACGACTTTCGGCATTCCGTACACGATGCAGCTTCGTTCGTCCTGTGCGATGGTGCGTCCTTTGGCCGCCTTGACGGCTTTCATGCCGTCCAGTCCGTCATGCCCCATGCCCGTCAAAATCACCGCAATGCTGCGCTCCTCATAGACGGCGGCCAGGGATTGCATGAGGATGTCGACGGACGGCGCGTGGAGATGATGCTCCGCATTCGAACTCAGTCCAATGACGGTGCTGGTGATGGACTTGCGCTTCACACGGCACTGCACGCCCCCCGGGGCGATCAAGATGCGGCCCGGCTTCACTTCATCCCCCTCGGCGGCCTCTTTGACTTCCAGAACGCACAATGCGTTCATCCGATCGGCAAAGGGCTTCGTGAAGTTCTTGGGCATGTGCTGGACGATCACGATGCCGGCGGGAAAGTCGGCTGGAAAGGCCGGCAAAACTTCAAGCAGGGCTTGAGGCCCACCCGTCGAACAGCCGATCGCGACGGCGCGGCTCCCTCGCGTGAGGCTGATCGATTCGGCGGTCAATGCGGCAGAACGGGGCCGCACGGCGGGCTTGGAAGCCGCCGGTGAGAGGCGTTGCCTGACCTTGTCGCCGGCTTGGCCGGCCGCCACGATCTTTGCGATCAGCTGACCCTGAAGGTCATGGATTTTCATCGCGACGCCGTCGAGTTGTTTCGGAATGAAATCCACGGCGCCTAACTCCAGCGCCTTCAGCGTATCGCGCGCCCCTTCCGTGGTCATGGAACTCACCATCACCACGGGCAGCGGGTGCTCGGCCATGATGCGCTTGAGCGCCTCCAGGCCATTCATTCCCGGCATCTCCACATCCATGGTGACCACATCCGGCTTCAATTGATGCACGAGTTGCAACGCTTCTTCCCCGTTTCTCGCCATGCCGACGATCGCCAGACGGGCATCCGACGCCAACATGGAAGAGAGGCTCTTCCGCATGAACGTTGAATCGTCGACGACCAGGACCTGAATCTGTTTCGGCATCACTGCTCTTCCTTGGTGCCCGGGGTACAACCGACCGCGCTCAAAGCCGTCCGTGCACTCAGTTGATATAGCGCAGTAACTTGTCGGCGAACGTCTTCGGATCGAATTTGGTCACATAATCGGTCGCGCCGACCTGCTTCCCTTTATCCTGGTTGCAGGTTCCGGTCAGAGAGGAGTGCAGGACGACCGGGATATGCGCCAGTCTGGGATCCGAGCGAATTTGTTTTGTCAGGGTGAATCCATCCATATCGGGCATCTCAATGTCGCTGAAGATGAGATGGATATGCTGGACCTGGGGCAGCCCCTCTTTGACGGCGCGGTCGGCGAGCTGCTGTAAATAGTCCCAGGCCTCCTTGCCCGTGGTGGTCTGCACATAGGGCACGCCCAGTTTTTCCAGCGCTTTGCGGATCTGCGTTCTTGCGACCGTCGAATCGTCGGCGAAGAGGACGCATTTGGCGGTCAATTCCGGTTTCGACTGGAGGCCGGCATAGACCTCGTCGTCGGGTCTGGGGCATATATCGCTGAGCAGCTTTTCGACATCCAGGATCAAGACCATCCGGCCATTCTCGAGCATCGTCACAGCCGTGACGGCACCTTTGTTGTTTTCTCGTACCAGGGCCGGCGGCGTCTTGATTTGGGACCAGGAGGTGCGAATGATGCGATCGACAGCGGCGACATGAAAGGCCTGGAGACTGCCGTTGTATTCGCTGATGATGAGGATGCCGTTTTCCTTGGCATCGAGGTTGGAGAGGTCGACTTCATGCTCGCCAAGGCCCAGGCTGCGCTTCAGCGCAATCACCGGCACCATCGTGCCCCGAATGTTCGCCATCCCGACCACCCGGTTATCGGCCTCCGGGACACGGGTCAGCTGCGGGAACTTCATGACTTCGCGCACTTTGAACACATTGATGCCGAACAATTCGGGGCTGCCTAAGTGGAACAGGAGCAACTCCATCTGATTGGCCCCGGCCAGCCGGGTCCGTGCGTCGATCTCATTGATGAGCGTGGACATAAGTCGGATCGTAGCCATGTCGTTCTGTGAGCCAAGGAGTTGATCTCATTAATTGTCTTCCTAAGACCGCTTGGCCTCCGACTTACAATTCGGGGCTGCCTAAGTGGAACAGGAGCAACTCCATCTGATTGGCCCCGGCCAGCCGGGTCCGTGCGTCGATCTCATTGATGAGCGTGGACAT
>CBDIWQ010000336.1:0-8739 GCA_965285965.1 uncultured bacterium
GGGCGCGTGACGGTGTATGCGCCGCGGGGTGAATATCAAATCGTGCTGGAATACGCGGAACCCAAGGGCTTGGGCGCGCTCCAGTTGGCGTTCGAACAACTGAAGCAACGGCTGGCTTCGGAGGGCCTGTTCGATCTGGACCGGAAGCGCCCGCTGCCGTTTTGTCCGCGCACCGTGGGGCTGGTGACATCCGCGACCGGGGCGGCAGTGCGGGACATGATTACCGTTCTGCATCGACGGTGTCCTCTCCTCAGAATTATCCTGGCGCCGGTCCCGGTCCAAGGGGAGGGGGCCGCCCGGCAGATCGCGGACGCGATTCACGCCCTGAATGAAGTGGCTGCCGTCGACGTCATCATCGTGGGCCGAGGCGGTGGCTCGTCGGAAGACCTGTGGAGTTTCAACGAGGAAGTCGTGGTGCGTGCGATCATCGGCTCTCGCGCTCCGGTGGTGTCGGCCGTGGGGCACGAGACGGATGTGACCTTGGCTGATTTCGCGGCGGACATGAGGGCTCCGACACCATCGGCGGCGGCCGAAGCCGTGGTGCCGGTATTGGCCGATCTGCTGGAACGCCTTGCAGAGCTGGAGATGCGAAGTCGACAGGCGATCAGACGACGGTGCACCGCAGAACGACAGCATCTCGACGGTCTGGTTGCCCACGTCGGCAGAATTCGGTACAGCATTTTGGAACACGCGCAACGGGTGGACGGCGCGGTATGGCACATGACTCAGGCCTTGCACCGAGCTGTACAGCTCGGCCGGGAAAAGGTGTATTGCGTCAAACACGAGTTAATGGCCAGAAGCCCCGAGTCACGGGTGCGTCATGGGTTGGCGGTCGTTCCTCAATTGATCTCGCGCTTAGAGAGAGTTATGCAGCACCGCCTCGATCGTCGCCTGCAGGCGGCCCGCGGTTGCATCGCTAATTTGCATCACTTGAGTCCGTTGGCCATCCTGGCGCGCGGGTATAGTGTCGTGGAAGATGCGACCACACACCGCGTCATCCGCACGGCCGACCAAGTCGTGGTGGGACAGGATGTCTTGGCACGTCTCGGCACAGGACGTTTACGTTGTGCCGTCAAGGAGATCGCCTCCGACCCTACGGTTTGAAAACAGGCAGTGACCCGTTATAATGACGTCACGTTCTG
Source organism: uncultured bacterium (assembly GCA_965285965.1). GTDB lineage: Bacteria > Nitrospirota > Nitrospiria > Nitrospirales > Nitrospiraceae > Nitrospira_D. The sequence continues at coordinate 1,143 of CBDIWQ010000336.1, forward strand.
TATAACAAGGAGCATCGGTGGCTGCAGTGAAGTTTGAACAGGCGATGGCCAGGTTGGAAGCCATCGTAGGCGAATTGGAAAAAGGCGAGTTGCCGCTGGATGAATCCCTGCGGATCTTCGAAGAGGGCATCCGCTTGTCGAAAAGCTGCCTGAAGGTGTTGGAAGATGCGGAACGAAAAGTTGAAGTTCTGGTGCAGGAGAAGAACGGCAAAAAGCAGTTGCATGCGTTTTCTCCGGATGAGAGCGAGAGTGACGAGCCTTCGTTCTAGGCTGCTTCCGGTCGTCACCGGTCTTCGCGTCGGCTTCCTTCCTCTTTCATGACCACCCACAGTCGCGTTTCCAAAGATCGCTTGGATCATCTGCTCGTGACCCGAGGGTTAGCGCAGAGTCGAGATGTTGCCGTGCGCCTGATCCTCGCTGGAGAGGTGAAGGTGGGCGGTGAGGTCGTAGATAAACCCGCCAAGCTGTTTCCTCCCGGTGCGGCGATCGAACTCCGCAGTCCATCCACTCGGTATGTCAGTCGGGGCGGCGAGAAACTGGATGCTGCACTGGAGGCCTGCGCCATTGATCCGCGAGGTCTCATCTGCCTGGATGTCGGTTGTTCAACCGGCGGGTTTACTGATTGCCTCTTACAGAAGGGCGCCGCCCGTGTCTACGGCGTGGACGTCGGATACGGCCAGTTCGATTGGCGACTCCGTCAAGATCCTCGGGTAGTACTTTTGGAGCGAACGAACGTTCGTTATATCGACTCCTCCCTTATTCCCGAGCCGGTCGGATTGGTGGTGATTGATGTGTCCTTCATCTCATTGACCAAGGTGTTGCCAGCGCTCCTGCCGTTGCTGCAGCCGCAGGCGATCATCATAACGCTCGTCAAGCCGCAGTTTGAAGTAGGAAAGGGCCAAGTCGGGCGAGGAGGTATTGTCCGCGACGAAGCGCAGCGGCAAGGGGCGCTGCAGGGCGTCGTGAATGGTGCCCGCCTGTTGGGAATGCAGTTACAGAAGGCGATAGACTCTCCGCTGAAAGGGAAAAAGGGCAACTTGGAGATATTGGCTGTTTTTGAATTCCAAAGAAAGGATTTGTGATATCAAGACAGGGGATAGTCGTCGACCACTGCTGGAGGGGTGAATGAAAGTCTTAGTCACGGGCGGGGCCGGCTTTATCGGATCGCATGTGGTGGACCGGCTGGCGGAGGAAGGCCATCAAGTGGTCGTCGTCGATGACCTGTCTTCCGGCAAAAAGAAGAATGTGAATCGTGCGGCCAGCCTGTATAAGGTCGACATTCAAAGTAGCCGACTTGAACGCGTCTTTCGGAATGAGCGGCCGAATGTCGTGATGCATTTTGCCGCTCAGATCAACGTGCGGCGATCGGTGGAAGATCCCATTGCCGATGCCCAGGTCAATATTCTGGGGACGATGAACGTCCTCCAGCAAGCCGTCCGACATGGATCAAGAAAGGTGATTTTCTCTTCTTCCGGCGGGGCCATATATGGCGAGCAAGAGCTCTACCCCGCACAGGAGTCACATCCCACGAATCCCATGTCACCCTATGGGATCAGCAAGCTGTGCGGCGAGCACTATCTGTCCTACTTTCGACGGACCAGTGGCATCCAAGTCATTAGCCTTCGGTATGCGAACGTCTACGGCCCTCGCCAGGATTCTGAAGGGGAAACGGGCGTGATTTCGATTTTCCTTCAGAAAATGCTGAACAATGAGCAGCCCATCATTCATGGGAATGGCCGCCAGACCAGGGACTTTGTTTTCGTGGACGACGTAGCCGAAGCGAGTTTGGCTGCGATGGGACAGGATTCGTATGGAACCTATAATGTAGGAACCGGCGTAGAAACGTCGATCAATGAACTGTTCCGGATGCTCGTCGGCCTCACCGGTGCCTCCTGTAAAGAAGTCCATGGGCCGGCGAAACAAGGCGAGTTGATGCGGAGTGTGATCGACCCTGCCAAAATCAGGCAGGACCTTGGGTGGGAGCCCAAGGTTGATTTAGCCGAAGGGCTGAAGAAAACCGCGAGCTTTTACCAGGAGAAAACCAGCTGAGTCTCAGTATCTAGGTATGGTGCCGTCGACCTGAATCGACCATGCATCAATCCCGCCGACCAGATTTTTCACGTTTTTGAACCCTTGTTGAAGGAGGAACCCTGTTGCATCAGCACTTCTCATCCCGTGGTGACAATAGGCAATAATTTCGGCGTTTGTGTCCAGCTTCGAAATGGACTGCGGCAAGGTCCCCAGAGGAATCAACAGGGATCCGTCCAGCTTGGCAAGGGCGTTTTCCCACGGCTCTCGAACATCTAAGAGCACGAGCTTATCCCCTTTATCGATTCTGGCTTTCAATTCTTTCGGTAGAATAGAAAAACTCATGGTGCACCTCCAAATCCTCTGCATCATATGTGACGAGTAAAAAGCCTGTCAAATATCTCGCAGTGCCTGTCCCGCACGGAGAGGTTCCGCTTGTTGGCGGATGGTTCATGTCTCGATGTGGACATTTTTGTCATCATGCTGCTCTTGTAGGTTCCCGGCGGCAACATTTCAGCGTATATTCTTACTTCCTTGAGCGCATCGGCTGTAAGTGGTTGATGAAAAAACCATCTTTCGTAGCCGGCACCACTTCGTGAGGGCGTGGATTTTGCTTATTGTGAGACATCATGTCGGGTCACAGTAATATCCTGCTCGTCTTCGTGACGGCTGCCAATCCAGAGGAAGCGGCTAAAATCTCAGAGTCAGCCGTGGCGTCCCATCAGGCTGCATGCGCGACCACCATCCAGAATGTTCACTCCATCTACTGGTGGGAGGGAAAACTGGTGAAGGATCAGGAGTCAGTGGTCATGCTGAAGACCACCAGCGATAGATTTGAGGCCTTGCAAGAAACCATTATGGCTATACATTCGTACAAGGTGCCGGAAATCGTTGCTGTTCCCTTGGTTAAGGGGCTCCCCCAGTATCTAGCATGGGTTGAGGCAGAGACGGCTAGATATAGAGGTTCCTGAGCGCCGTCTGATCCATACCTATCAAAAAGGTTGACCGTAAGGGCCTAGATCGTTAGACTCGCAACATGGTAGAGGGGCTCTCGGCTTCCCCACAGAGGGAGTGAACATCATGAGTCAAATGCATAGCCAGGAAACTAGCGATGCCTACACGGTGGTTATTTTTCGAGGCTCTACTGCCAAGCCGTTGCGTTTCAGCTTTCCGCGTAACTTTGTTCGTAAGATATTGATAACAGCCTGTTTATTGGTCGTTGCCGACCTATTGGTAATATCCCATTACGTGGTTCGGACAGGCGAGGTTTGGGAATTATCGGCGTTCCGCAATGAAGCGATGAGTGCCCGTGAACAAACCGCCGCCTTTTCATCAGCGGTGGATGACCTCAAAAAGCGCATTACCGCCATGAAGGAAGTGAACCAGCGCCTTCGAGTCATGCTCGGCATCGACGTCCCCAAGGCCGGAGACATGGTCAACGGCCGCGGCGGCGAAGATGTTCCTCTGCCGGAGGGAAGTTCGGCTCCAGCGGGCGACAGAGTATCCGACTTAACGACGCCGCCTCACAAACAGGATGCTGAGCCGAATCCTGGAGCAGCTTCTGCTGTCGGGCCTGATTCATCAAACGGTGTGGAAACCGTGGTGTCTGTGAAAGAGGGGCTTGAATGGCTCTCAAAGGAAGCCTTGAACCAAGAGCGTATTTTGCAGGAATTATCACAGGCAGCGGAACAGCGGTCTTCCCGATGGGCAGCGACCCCATCAATCTGGCCGGTTAAGGGATGGGTGACCTCAGGGTTCGGTCCTCGGATCTCTCCGTTTACAGAGAAACCCGCCTGGCACGATGGATTGGATATTGGCGCTCCTCCGAATGCGCCGGTGCAGGCCCCGGCTCAAGGACGAGTGACCGCGATAGGGTTTGATCCGAAGCTCGGCAACATTGTCCGGCTCGACCACGGTTTCGGCGTTGAAACGCTATACGGACATCTGGCGAAATCACTGGTCAAAGAAGGTCAGAGAGTCAACCGTGGCGATGTGGTGGGTCTTGTCGGCAGCAGTGGACTCGCAACAGGCCCTCATCTGCATTACATGGTCAAAGTGCATGGTCAGGCCCTCGATCCAAACAAGTATATCCTTGAATAATTCGCTCTCTCCGTCTCTCCAGCCTGCCCGACTGAATCTAACTTCCTCCTTCGATCCTGGTCCAACCCTTAATCCTCATACATAAGACCATTCGATTGCAGGATGGTATAATGCCCTCGGTTCGAATCCCGAGGAGACGGAAGTGTGACCGATCTGCATAGTGCCCGTTCTCTACCACCTCGACCTATCGCAGAAGTAGCCCGCCAGTTGGGTCTCCACACGGAAGAGCTGATTCCCTATGGGGCGCTCAAAGCAAAAGTGTCCCTTAGTGTTTTGGAGCGCCTTAAAGACAACCAGTTAGGCCGGTATATCCTCGTGACGGCCATCAACCCCACCCCCCTGGGAGAGGGGAAGACGACGACCTCGATTGGGCTCGCGATGGCATTGACTCGGTTGGGGCACCGGACGGCCGTGACGCTCCGGCAGCCCTCCCTTGGTCCTGTATTCGGGGTGAAAGGGGGAGGAACAGGCGGCGGCCAGGCGCAGGTCATCCCCATGGAAGATATCAATCTCCATTTGACCGGCGATGCGCATGCCGTTGCGGCGAGCCACAATCTCTTGTCGGCTTTTCTCGATAACCACTTATTCCACGGAAACGCCTTGTCGATCGATCCTGCACAGATTACGTGGCCGAGAGCCGTGGGAGTCAGTGATCGGGCGCTACGGGACGTCAGGCTGGGTCGAGACGCCGGGTCCCGTCCTGGACAATTCGTGATTACCGAAGCGTCGGAGATCATGGCGGTGTTGGCCTTGGCCCGAGATCCTCAGGACATGAGGGATCGATTGGGCCGCGTCATGGTGGGGCTGAAGACTTCCGGCTCACCGGTCCTGGCGGAGGAGCTTGGCTGTGCCGGCTCCATGGCGGTGTTAATGAAGGACGCGTTGCTTCCGAATCTCGTTCAGACGGTGGAGGGGACGCCGGCATTCGTCCATAGTGGGCCGTTCGGGAATATTGCTCATGGCAATTGTTCGGTGGTTGCCGACGCGATGGCCCTTCGCTGCGCCGACTTTGTCGTCACCGAAGCGGGATTCGGTAGTGATTTGGGGGCGGAGAAGTTCTTCAACATCAAATGCCGCATCGCCGGATTTATCCCTGCCGTGGCAGTCGTCGTCGCCACGTTGCGGGCGCTGAAGCTACATGGTGGAGGAGGCCCGGCGAAGGCCGGCATGCCGTTGCCTCCGACCTTAACCGGACCCAACCAGGAGGCCCTGTCCAAAGGATTCGCCAACCTTGAGCAGCACATCGCCAATGCCAAAGCTCATGGCGTGCCGGTGGTGGTGGCGGTGAACGCGTTTGAAGGTGATTCGCACAGTGAATTGGAATGGGTCCGTCGGCGGTCACTGGAAGCAGGTGCCGCTGACGCCGCCGTCTCGACCCATTGGGCCGACGGCGGAAAAGGCGCAGAGCATCTCGCTGCTGCCGTGGTCAAGGTCTCGGAGCAACCCGGTGAGTTTGCCCCTCTCTATGATCTCTCATGGCCGATCAGAAAAAAGATCGAAACCATTGCCACAAAGATGTACGGAGCAGAGAGTGTGAAGTTTGAACCGCAGGCAGAGCGTCAGTTGGACATGGCAGAGGCCCTGGGCTATGGCCGGTTGCCCATCTGTATGGCAAAAACGCCATTATCTCTCTCGCATGATCCCAATCTTAAGGGACGGCCCACCGGCTTTACGCTGCCTATTCAAGAACTTCGCATCCTGGGAGGGGCAGGATTTGTCACGGCGGTTTGCTCAGGCATCCAGTTACTACCGGGATTGCCCAAGAAGCCCGCCGGCGAACGCATCGACCTGGATCCGGTCAGCGGCGACATCAGAGGGCTCTCGTGATGAACCGCTACCGTTGCTTCAGATACCGGAAGAACTCCGAGTCCGGACTCATGACCAGCGTGGACTTGTCTTTGAAGGCTTTCTTGTAAGCTTCCATGGACCGCGTGAACTCGAAGAACTTCGGATCCTGACGGTAGGCGTCCGCGTACACCTTAAACGCTTTGGCATCTCCCGTTCCCCGCAGCTCTTCTGCTTCTTTGTACGCCTGCGCGACAATAATTTCCCGGTCCTTCTCCGCCTCGGATCGAATTTTCTGCGCTTCCTCAGCCCCTTCCGCCCGGTACTGTTTGGCCTGCCGTTCACGCTCGGCCTGCATGCGGGCAAAGACCGCCTTTTCATTCTGCTCCGGCAGATCGGCCCGCTTGATTCTCACGTCGAGGAGTTCGATGCCGTAGGCAGAGGCCTTCTCGTTCGAGCGTTGGGTCACGACGCGCATTAACTCGGCCCGGGTCGTGGAGACAATCTCTGCCAACTCATGCCGGCCCAACTCCACCCGAAGTTCCGAATAGATAATATCGTGGAGCCGTTGAAGCGCTCCCCTTTGACTTTGAAAATTCTGATACACCTTCAGCGGATCGGTAATGCGCCATTTGGCGAAATTATCCAAGAGCAGCGTCTTTTTATCCTGGGTGATCACGTCTTGGGCGTTGGAGTCATAGTCCAGGAGCCGCTTATCGAAGTAGGTGACCTCTTCAAAAAATGGAATCTTGGTGTAGAGGCCCGGCTCGGTCAGGTTGCGCACCGGTTTCCCCAATTGGACCACGATGGCGTTTTGGGTGATGTCTAGCACGAACAGAGGCGAAGCCCCCAGAAGAAAGAGACCGACGACCACGAGCACGAGTGCGATGAGGATGCCCTGTTTCGTCATGGTTTGGGCTCCTCTGCCGAAGCTGAAGCGCCGGGCTTGGGTTTGAGACGATCCAGCGGCAGATACGGCAGAACCCGTTCACCGCCCTTGCCGTCGATAATGACTTTATCAATGGTGGGCAGAATGTCTTCCATCGTTTCAATATAGATCCGCTTGGTGATGATATCCTTGGCCTGATTGTATTCCTTGAGCGTCGCCAGGAAGCGGTTCGTTTCACCTTGTGCACGGTTCAGTCTTGCCTGGGCGTAGCCTTTCGCCTGATTCACCATCTGGGCCGCTTCTCCCTTGGCCCTGGGCAGAATATCGTTGCGATAGCTTTGGGACTGGTTGATGAGTTTCTCCCGGTCTTCCTTCGCATTCGTGACGTCTTTGAAGGCCGCTGCGACGGCTTCGGGTGGATTCACATTCTGAAGCTGGATCGCCGCGACCTGCACGCCGGCCTCGTATTGATCGAGAATGGTTTGGAGGAGGACCTGGGTGTCCTGTTGGATCTGGGCTTTGCCGGTCGTCAGCGCCTCGTCGATTTTACTCTTGCCCACGATTTCCCGCATCGACGCCTCGGCGGCTTTCCCGATGGTCTCGTGAATTTCCGCCACGTTGAACAGATATTGGGAGGATTCCTTGATCTTGTATTGGACAATAAATTCGATGGCGAGGATGTTCATGTCGCCGGTCAGCATCAACGCTTCTTGGGCGAGCATCTGCTGGCGGCCCTGCCGGTCGGTCCGGAACCCCACTTCAATGCGGTGCAGCTTTTCCACCTTAGGCTGGAGC
>CBDIWQ010000337.1:0-12666 GCA_965285965.1 uncultured bacterium
TCAATCCCGCCGACCTCTTCTGCTTGAACGACTGCAGCGGGATTGAGCATGGTGAGGCCGCTCACCAGCATGAGGCCTGATACCAACGATCGTACGATCACACTTCGCATGACACCTCCTCTGTGCACATTCGACACACTGAATGGATTGAACAATAGGGAACAGCAAGTCTCATGCCCTTAGAGTCCTCACCCTAGGATGCGGGTTTTCTACTCACGATCGGGCTTTACCGGGTGTTTGGGAGTGGCCACTTGTGACGGAGAAGGAAGTCTCTTGCTCCACTGTACATATGACCCTACAGCACACCGCTTACTAGTGCACAATCGACACAGTGCGTGTCCGCTTTGGAGACAACAGCACCGAGAGAAAAAAGATAGCCGTAGCCAAGAGCACGATGGCGGGGCCCGAAGGAACATCCCATGTAGCCGAGATCAACACTCCGGCGATCGCGGTTGTCACGCCGATGAATACCGAATACCAGGTCAGCGTGGTCAAGCTGTGCGTCAATTGATAGGCCGTGGAGGCGGGAATCAAGATCATCGCAAAGACGAGGATCGCGCCGACGAGCTTCAGCGAGACGACGACCGTGAGGGCCACCAGTGTGAGGAGGAGAAAAAATATCCGCCGGGCCGGGACGCCGGACGCCGCGGCCATCTCCTGATCGAAGGCGATGAAGTACAGTTCTTTGGAAAACAGCAGGATCAGCCCCAGCACCAACAGACCCAGCCCGCCGATCACACGCAGCTCTTCACTCGTGACGGACAGGACCGTTCCGAACAGATACCCGTAGACCTCGGCATTGTAGGTTTTCATCAAGCCGATGAACAAAATCGCCAGAGCCATCGTGGTCGTATACAAAATCCCGATCGACACATCGAGCTTCATGCGGCCTTTTTCTTCCACCCATCCGGTAATCCACACCGTCGCAAGGCCGAACAGGATCGCCAAGCCCAGCGGCGACCAGCCGATCAGGTAGCCGAGAGCCACGCCCGCGAACGCCGCGTGCGAGGTGCCGGCACCGACGAACGCCAATCCCCGCAAGACCACGAACACGCCGATGAACGAACAGAGCCCGCCGACCATGGCGGCGGCGAGCAGCGAGCGTTGCATGAAGTCGTAGGTGAACAGTTCCAACATCGAGGGGCCTTTTCAGTGATGATCGTGGTGATAATCTTCGACGATGACGAGGTTATTCTCGGTGATGACCAGGTCTTTGCCATAGACCTGCCGGAGAATCTCGGGCTTGAGCACCTCGGCGGGCGGCCCGGCGGCAAACAGCCTGGTCTTGAGCAGGACCAATCGGTCGACCCGGGAACGGATCAAATTGATGTCATGCGTGATCAGGAGGACGGTCAATCCGAGGTCCTGATGCAGCTGTTCCACCAGCTCGATCACGTTATGCTGGGTGGTGATATCCAAGCCGGTGGTCGGCTCGTCCAACAACAACACCTTGGGCTGTTGCGCCAAGGCTCGGGCGATGAAGACCCGCTGCTGCTGCCCTCCGGAAAGCTGCCCCAAGGCGGTGTCTTTATGGCCGTCCATCGCCACATGCGTGAGCGCGTCCATGGCGATCTCGCGGTCCTTCCGGCCGGGACGCGTGAACAACCCCAAGGCCCCATAGCGGCCCATCATGACGGTTTCCAGTACGGTGACGGGAAAATTCCGGTCCACCACCCCCTTCTGCGGGAGATACCCGATCTTGGCGCGATGATGGCAGCGCAGCTCGTCGCAGGCACAATCGAATATGTGAAGGTGGCCATCGATGGGAGCGATCAGTCCCAGCACCGCGCGGCAGAGAGTGGTTTTGCCGGACCCGTTGGGGCCGATGACGCCGACGAACTCACCCGCCTCGATTGACAGCGTCACGTCTTGCAAGGCCACGACCCCGGGAAACCCGAAGGAGGCGTGATCAAAACGAATGATAGGCTCACGGATATGTGGCACGGGAACCGGCGCTCCTTCCGGCATTGAGCAGCCCGCCTTTCTGGGATGCCGCTAGGCGGCCTCGAGGGCGTTGGCTAATTGGAGCACATTATGGCGGAGCATGTCGAGGTAGGTCTCGGTCCCGGGCAGGCCGCCCGGCAAGGTCGTCAGGACGACGACCCGGGCGTTCGTTTCTTTGGCCAGAAGCTCGGGAATTTTCTGGCTCAACTGAATCTCCGACACGATCACCTTGACCCGGCCCCGCTTGATCGTGGTGATCAGCGATTGCAAATGAAGGGCCGAGGGTTCGGTGCCGGATTGCATTTGGATGGTGCCGACGATCTGCAAGCCGAACCGTCTCGCGAGGTATGGCCACGCGGGATGATGGGCAATGAATCGCCGGTCCGAAATGGGTTTCATCCTGCCCAACAGTTCCTTTTGCACCTGGTCCAGCTGTTGGAGATACGTGGCCTGCCGCTGGCGGAACTCTGCCGCATGCACCGGATCCACATGACTCAACGCCTCGGTGATATGCCGCAGCATGATGGCGGCATTTTCGGGGTCCAACCAGATGTGGGGATTGCCTCCCGATTCCGCCTCCTGGGAAACCGGGCGCTCGCCGTGGTGGTCCGGATGGTCGCGGACGAGCGCGATCCCTTGCGACGTGGTCACCACGCGAAGCGACGGACTGCCGGCATTCTTGACCAGCGACGACACCCAGACTTCGAGGCCGATGCCGATCTGAAACAAGAGCTGCGCTTTCCGCACCGCGACCAAATCGCTCGGCTTCGGAGCATAGGTATGCTCATTCTCATAGCCGCTGAGCAATGAGGTGACCCGGACATGCGGACCTCCGACCTGCTGAGCCAAATCCTTCAAGACCGGGATGGTCACCACGACATTGACGGGATCTTGAACGGCCGCATGCACCGGCAGGACGAAGGGAATGGAGAGGACCTTGAGGGTCAGGATGAAAGCCCATCGGCTGGTGCAGCGTCGCGGAAACATGGGCGCGGACGGTAACACCGGGAGCCGGGCATGTCAACGGAGAGGCAATGGGCTAGCGGACCGTCGGCCGGTAGCGAAGGAGTGACCGCCGGGCCGGTTCATAGGATGGCGATGATTTCCGCTTGCAGTGGCTCGCCGTACACCAGCGCGTCAGCATCGGACAGGTAGACATCCAATTCGCTTCTGATACCGAATTCATCCGGCAAGTAGATGCCGGGCTCGAGCGAGAAGCAGGTACGCGGCATCAGGCGGCGACTGTCTTGAGTTTCCAGATTGTCGATATTGGCCCCATTGCCATGCACTTCTTCACCGATCGAGTGGCCCGTGCGATGGACGAAAAACTCGCCATAGCCCGCCTCGCCAATCACTCGGCGGCACACGTCATCGACCTCCCAGCCAAAGGGAAAGACGCCCGACGCCACCCGGTCACGAACGAAGGCCAGCGACGCATCGCGCCCGCGCCTTACCTGCTCGAAAACCATGCGGGGTTTCTCCGGCACCTGCCCGCCGGTAAACCCGGTCCAGGTAATGTCCCCATACACCGCTCCCGGCTCGGTCCGCTTGGCCCAGAGATCAATCAAAAGCAGGTCGTCCCGCCGGATTACCGATGATCCCACCGGGCCCGGGCCGTAATGCGGATCGGCGCTATGCGCATTAACCGCCGCAATCGGCGCACTCGACGTCGTCATCCCCGCATCACGGATCCGCGACAGGATAAACTGCTGTAAGGCATACTCGTTCAGCTCCCGCCCTTTGGTGAGCGCAGCCCCCACATGCGTGAACGTCTCATCGACGATGCGTCTGAGCGCCGTCGTGGCATACCGATGGCTGTCGAGTTGTTCGTCCGTCCACACCGCCTCAAATCGTTGAATGAGGTCGGCCGAGCTGGCGACCTGCACTCCGAAGCTTCGGATCAGCTCGATGGTGCCCGCATCCACACGGGAGACATACGGTACCGCATTGAGCGGCGAGTACTGCATCGCCACACCGCGCCGGCCCCGAAGCAGGGTCCCCAGCAGCGCATGCTGCTGTTCCCAAGAGACATAGAAGTGATCCCTTCCCGGAAGTTCGGCCAGCACATGGGGCTCTATCCGGTGCATCACTTTGACAGGGTCGCCGCTGGCGGGGATCCAGTAGTACCATCGGCGGGTCACATGCCGCCCCGGATCAATCAGCAGGACGCGATAGGCGAGCGGATCGCTTCCGCGGAAGTCATAAAACAGCCAGCCGTCCAGGTTGCTGTCGCGCAACGCCTGTTGAATCGCTGCCACGCGGGTCTGATGCAGAGGCGTCATCATGGTGCGCCATCTTATCGTCGAGGTGAGAGAGCGTCAATCACCGCCTCTCTGTTACAATGCCCGCCATGTCCCGCGAATCACTACCGCCGCCGGAGCCCTCTCCCTACCGTGTCACCTTGTTCTTTGGACCGGAACCGGTCGAGCAACGGCCCGGTGAAGTCGCCTGTGTGTTCAACGTCAAAAAGCGCAGCTGGAAGGCCGGCATCCAGGTGTCGGTGGACATTCATGTCGATCAGCTCGCGTCACTCCGCGAGCAGATCCGGCTGAGCGACGGACTTTCGCCACCCTTCTCGGCCCTGGACCCCCAAGAGCGGCCGGACTACGAAGCACGGGCGGCGGACCTCTTTGCGCAGGCCGCCTGTTGGTGCAAACTCGATCTGCGTCTGGAAAGAGGGGTCGTCCAAGAGAACCAACGCATCCCGGCCGGCGACTTGGTGGCGGAGTTGAATGACGCCCTGGCAGCTCGGGCGGAGTATGCGGTGGCCTACATCCTGACTGAACTGGATCTGGCGCCTCACGATGCATCTCCTTCATCGCTGTAAGATTCCGTCAGGGCAGGGGGTTTGCATTCGTAATTGAATTTGTTATAACCCAGCAGCGCGCAGCCTGGCGCGCCGACTCGCCCAACAAGGAGGACTCTCACGTGAAACATGGTGCTTTTTTCGGCCAGCTTCCGCTTGTGACGCTCCTCGTCACCTTGACCTTCTGTTCAATGATCACGGTTCCCGCATGGAGCCAATCATCCTCCGCGGACACGCAACAAGGCACGGCGTCCGGCGCCGGCATGCAAGCCGCTTCCGCGGTCGCCACCATCCTGTATTTTCCGTTGAAAGCCGCGTTTGCGATCGGCGGCGGAATCGTCGGCGGCTTAGCCTATGCCTTCTCGGGCGGGAGTGACCAGACCGCCAAGAATATCTGGATTCCCAGCATGTACGGAACCTACGTGATCACGCCGGAACATTTGACCGGAGACCGCGCGGTTCGGTTCCTCGGCGTCGCGGCCGACGAACCGGCTTCAGTGGATGCCCCGCCGATGGACGCCGCTCCCGCCGAACCCATCCGGTGATATGAGACCCGTCATCGGCGTGACCCCAGATTTCAATGCCGGTGACCGGACCGATATGGGGGGAAGCGAACCGACCTATTTCCTCCGTGCCCGGTATGTTCGCGCCATCGAAGAACTCGGCGGCATCCCCCTCATCCTTCCGTTGGTCGCCGGCAACGCGGCCCGGCGGCGCCTCCTTGGGACGGTGGACGGACTCCTGCTCACCGGCAGCGGACCGGATCTGCCGCCCCGCCTCTATGGGGAGCGTCAACGCTACCCGTTTCCGCTGGTCAGTGAGCGACGGGCAAACTTCGAACTGGAGCTCGTCCATCAGGCCCGCCTCCACGATCTCCCGCTCTTAGGCATCTGCGGTGGCCTGCAGACGATTAATGTGGCCTGCGGAGGCACCCTGTTCCAGGATATTCCCTCGCAGGTGACGAACGCCTTAGATCACCGGCAGAACACCACGGCGACTCATGTCTCCCATCCCGTCATGGTCACACCCCATACTTTGCTGCGGAAGATCCTCGTCAAAGCAACGGTCATGGTGAACAGCTCGCATCACCAATCCGTGAAGGCGGTGGCCCCTTCACTCATCGCGAGCGCGAGGGCTCCGGATGGCATCGTCGAAGCCATCGAATCGCCCGCGCACCGGTTTCTTCTGGCCATTCAGTGGCACCCCGAATTCCTCTTTGAACGCCATACGTCCCATCGCCGGCTGTTCGCCGCGCTGCTACGGGCAGCCGCGCGCACCCGTGCCTGAAACATTCCGGCCGCGCTGGCGGCGCCGACGGGACAGTGAGTCCTGCTATACTTGGTGACATATGCAGCCTCCGTCACTTGATTCATCGCCGGCGCCGTCATCCCCTCTGGTGTCCCGTGCGTCCCTCACGAACCGCCTGCTCCGTACAAAATCCATTGAACACATTTTGGCCGACGCCGACCATCCGGGTCACCGGCTGAAGAGAACCTTGACCGCCTGGGACCTCACGGCTCTGGGGATCGGCGCGATCATCGGCACCGGCATCTTCGTTCTCATCGGGACCGCCATCGTGGGTGACAGCCACCGGCCCGGTGCAGGCCCCGGCATCATTCTCTCGTTCATCCTGTCTGGTCTGACCTGCGCGCTGGCCGCGTTGTGTTACGCGGAATTTTCGACGATGATCCCGGCCGCCGGATCCGCCTACACCTATACCTACGCCACCTTGGGAGAGTTCCTGGCCTGGATTACCGGGTGGAACCTCATTCTGGAATATGGAGTGGCCTGCGTCGCCGTCGCCATCGGGTGGTCCGGCTATTTCAATAATCTCTTGATGCTGGCCGGCATCGAACTCCCGCACTGGGCCACACATCCGCCGGGAGGCCCGGAGGGAGGCGTGGCGAACTTCCCCGCCGCCATTATCGTTCTGTTGGTGACCACGGTGCTCGTCATCGGAATCAAAGAGAGTGCCCGGGCCACAGGGATCATTGTCTGCTTGAAACTGGCCGTGATTCTCTTCTTCATCGCCGTGGGCACGCCTTCGGTCGAGGCCGGCAACTGGACGCCGTTCATGCCGCAAGGTTTTGCGGGCGTCGGGGCCGCCGCCGCGATTATCTTCTTCGCCTACATCGGCTTTGACGCCGTCTCGACCACAGCGGAAGAGGCTTGCAATCCCCAACGCGATCTCCCCATCGGGATCATCGCCTCCTTGGGTATTTGCACCGTGCTCTATATCGCGGTGGCCGCCGTTCTGACCGGATTGGTTCCCCAGGCTCAGATCGATATTCACGCCCCCGTGGCGGATGCCTTACGCGTGGCCGGGTTTAAATGGGGCGCGGCCCTGGTGGCCGTCGGCGCGGTGGCAGGCATCACCAGCGTGCTCGTAGTCATGATGCTGGGCCAGATCCGCGTCTTCTTTGCCATGTCGCGGGATCGGTTGCTCGGCCCCTGGCTGTCTGCCGTCCATCCCCGATTCGGCACTCCGCATCACGCGACCATCGTGACGGGAATCGGCGTCGCCGTCCTCTCCGCGTTGATTCCCATTGGCGATGCTGCAGACATGACCAACATCGGCACGCTGTTCGCCTTCGTGTTGGTCTGTCTCGGAGTCATGGTGCTGCGTTACACGAAACCGGATCAACCGCGGCCTTTCCGCCTCCCCTTGATGCCGCTCGTGCCCATCCTCGGCATGTTGGCCTGCCTGGGCTTAATGGCCTTCCTTCCAGGACTCACCTGGATCCGCTTCGGGGTCTGGACGATCGTGGGAATTCTCGTCTATGCCGGCTATGGCTTGAAGCACAGCCGGCTCGCCGGGCCGCACGCTCCCTAGTCACAACAGTTACAACGGACCATCGATATCGTCAGACAGGAAACAGACCTGACACCGGTCTTGGGATTGCTGTTCCGCTGTCCTAGGAGCTGGCTACTGTACCGTGGATTGAGGAGCTGCAGGGATCGAGGGTGAGGGGCTCGGTTCCGCGGATGCCGCCGGAGGGGCCGGCTGAGTGCCTGTCGGCTGAGTTCCTGATGGAGCGCCCGCTGCAGCAGCGGGGGCCACCGGCTTGGGCGGCGCGGGTCGCTCGGGCTTGATCCCGCCCTCCCAGGATGGCCCCGAGTACATGTCCGCCGTCAGGCCTTTCGTTTTCCATTTCTCTTCAAAATCGGCGGCCGCCTTGTTCGGGGTCTCGCCGACGCCTGTCACATCATTCCATGGATACACCTTGGGACCGATCTGGCAGCCGGACTCCGTCCGCTTCAAATACAAGGCGATCGGATTCCCCCGATAAGGTCCCAGATAGATATGCACGGACCCGACGTATTCCAGTAACACAGGCATGTGCTCCTCAAGGACGGCCATGATGCCATAACACGTCGGGGCCAGGCAAGCGGAGAGCGCGGTCAGGGGGCGGGCATGGCTGCGGACGTCTTTTCCGGCGGATGTTTGCGGATCATATACACGCCCAGGACGAGCACCATGATGACGATGACATTCAAACCCACGTCCATGAGGTACTGATAAAACTGCGTCTCGGTCATGGCGGGAAGATGCGAGAGTTCGGCGCTCGCCGTCAGCACCCGCCTCGTGCAGGCGATGATCCCCACGGCCAGATAGGGTTCGAGCGTCAGCACTTCTGTCTGAAGAAAGCGCACCACGGTGCGGAAGAGCTCCAGCAAAATGATGACGAGCAGGAGATCATTGAGCAGCTTGAGACCGGCCGGCAACAAGCCGATCTGTCCGGCTTTCAACGCAAAGGTGTACCAGGCATGCGCAAAGATGAGCATCCCCAGAATGAGCAGGCTCAGGCCGGCCGTCGCATAGCCGAGACGATCGAGCCACTCCATGTATCCGCACCAACGTTTCATCATCTCGCCGCGGTGAATGGCCGGTTCTACAATCGCCATGCTGCCCCCTTGTCGCCGAATGGTGCACCAGTCCAGTCTGTCTTGCTCCTCGCCTCGCTCACACACTCATCCATAGCCGCGTGCGGGTGCATCGCGGCCTGGAAAGGCTCTGCGGCCCCTGCTTGTGATGGGTCCTTCGTCCCCGCTACGCGTGTCCGGTCGGACCGTCCGGTTCCGGAGCCCGCATCTGACCGAACTTCAGCTCGCGCATCGAACTCGCGGTCAAAGCATGCCCGCAACAATGGATCTCCTTAAATCCCGCCCCACCATCCATGATCATCACGCGGAGGCCGCAGGAGTCGGGATACAGCTTCTTCTCATCGAGAATGACGGCCGGCGGCAAGGCGCCCTTCCGTCTCCCGGCAGGCGATCCCATCTCAGGCACCACGTCGTCGGCAGTCAGTTCGTGCTCGCAACAAACGATCTTTTCAAACCCGTCGCCGCCGCCCATGACCTTGACGACGAGTCCGCAGGCATCCGGGTGCCGTTTATGCTCATCCAGAATATCGCCCTTCTTCACAGCCATATTCGGTCCTTCATGCCTCATTCCCCGCTCAGAGCAGCGTCTTGACTACACGTTCATGGGCCTGTTCGATGGAATGCAACAATGCCCGGTGGCTTCGGCATCCGACCACGAGCTTGGCATCGGAAATCATGACGGGCCGATACGGATTGAGAAAGCGCTCTTTCAGACGCGCGATGCGGGCCAGCGACAGGCTCAACCGTTCTCTCGTAATTGTCCCATTGGCGACGGCTTTCTCCACCGCGGCGACGGCCGCCATCTCGCGGTTGTGGTCTTTGCAAATCAACGGCATATCGCATCCGGCCAACAGCGCCCGAATGGTGGCGTCCTCGATTCCATAATGATCGATAATCGCGTGCATCTCCAGATCATCCGTCAGCACGACGCCGTCGTACCGCATATCTTCCCGCAGCAGCTTGCCGATGATCGTTGGAGACAACGTCGCAGGCAGGTGCTCGTCCAGCGCGGGATAGACCACATGGGCGGTCATCATCGTGGCCACACCATGAGCGGCGGCATGACGGAAGGGGGGCCATTCAATCTGCTCCAGCCGCTCACGGGGCGCCGTCACGACCGGCAACTCCTTGTGGGAATCCGCATTGGTGTCGCCGTGTCCGGGAAAGTGCTTCCCGCAGGCGACGACCTGGTGATCCTGCAATCCGTCCGCCGTGGCCCACCCCAGCTCACAGACAGGACCGGGAGTGGATGCAAAGGCCCGATCGCCGATGACCGGATTGGCGGGATTGCTGTTGACGTCCAAGACGGGGGCCATGTTCATATTGATGCCCACGGCCTTCAATTCCCTCCCGACGGTCGCCGCGGCGGCATAGGCCAATTCGGAAGAATTACAGCGGCCGAGCACCTCGCACGGCGGACAGATCGTAAAGGTGTCGGGCAATCGGGAGACCCGGCCCCCTTCCTGGTCGATGGCGATCAGCAACGGGGAATGCGGGCTGCAGGCCTGCAACCGATTCGTCAACTCGACGATCTGCTCGATGGACTCTAGGTTTCTGGCAAACAAGATGACGCCGCCCGGCTTGTATTCTCGGATGAACGAGGCGAGTTCAGACGACACCGACCGACCTTCGAACCCGAGCATGAAGAGCTGTCCGATGGCCTCACGCAACGGCGTCATGGCACCATTCCCCGGCTCATTCCGCCGTCCGGTCGATCAGATATTGGATGAGAAGCCGCGTGCCGATTCCCGTGGGCCCCTTCGGAACGTAGGCCCGCTCGCGTTCGCTCCAATCGGTGCTGGC
The DNA here is from genome assembly GCA_965285965.1 of uncultured bacterium. Classification (GTDB taxonomy): domain Bacteria; phylum Nitrospirota; class Nitrospiria; order Nitrospirales; family Nitrospiraceae; genus Nitrospira_D. The sequence goes on from CBDIWQ010000337.1 coordinate 10,439, forward strand.
GATATCGAGATGCACCCAGGGACAGTCTCCGACGAACTTGCTTAAGAACAACGCCGCCGTGATCATGCCGCCTCCCCGGCCGCCGATGTTGCGCATGTCCGCCACGTCACTCCGCAATTGCTCGAAATAATCGTCCCACAGCGGCATTTCCCACACCCGTTCGCCGGCGCGCCATCCGGCCTTGCGCAGGGATTCCTTCAACGCCGCATCGGTGCCGAACATGCCGATGGCGAACTGGCCCAGCGCGACTACGCAGGCGCCGGTCAACGTGGCAATGTCGATCAGCGCAGCCGGCTTGAATCGCATGGCATAGGCGAGGCCGTCCGCAAGAATGAGCCGGCCCTCGGCGTCCGTATTCTGCACTTCGACGGTCTTGCCCGACAGCGTCTTAACCACGTCTCCGGGCCGCATCGCCCGGCCGCCGGGCATATTTTCCGCGACGGGAAGAATGCTGACCAGATTGACGGGAAGCTTCAAGCGGGCCGCCGCTCGCATCGTCGCCATCACCTCGGCGCCGCCCGTCATATCGGCCTTCATCTGTTCCATATTTTCGGCCGGCTTGAGCGAGATCCCGCCCGTGTCAAAGGTAATCGTCTTGCCGACCAGCACGACCGGGCGCTCATCCTTCTTTTTTGACCCGTGATACTGGAGGATGATGAACTTCGGCGGTTCGTGGCTTCCCTTGGCCACGCCGAGCAGGGCCCCCATGCCGAGCTGCTCCATCTCCTTCTGTTCGAGAATCTTGAGGCTCACCCCCCTCTCTTTCGCCACGGCCTTCGCCTCGGCGGCAATCTTCGTCGGGGTCATGACGTTGGACGGGTGGTTGCACAGATCGCGAACGAACACCGTGGCTTCCGCGGTCGCCACGCCCCGCCGAACCCCTTCACTGAGTTCTCGCAGCTGATCTTTGTGCGCCGCGAGAATCGACATGGCGCCCACATCCCTGTTCGAGGCTTCACTGCGATACACCGTAAACTGGTAACTCCCGAGAATGGCACCTTCCGCCATGGCTTGCGCCACGTCGAGGAGCGAGGCGCCGGTGGGCAGCAGGGCCGGCAGCGCGACAGTGAATGAGCCGCCCTTCGCCTGACGCACGCGCTTCACCGCATGACCGAGGGCTTGTCGGATGTGATCGAGACCCAGATCCTTTTTTTTGCCAAGGCCGACCAGAAGAAGCCGCTTCGCGGGCACTCTGCCGTGCGTATGAAGGAGCACCTGTTCATTGGCCTTCCCTTCGAACTCCTTGGACCGCAACAGCTCTTGGATCGCCCCGCCGAGAGCCTTGTCGAGGATGGCTGCGTCCTGCCTGCCCAGCGCCTCGCCTTCGCAGTGCGTGAGGACGAGGACCTCCGTCGCTGCGGCATCGACTGACCCCGACGTGGTCTCCACTTTCATAATGTTCATTCGATCGCTCTCCTTGTTGTGCCTGCCTCATCCATGGTCGTTCACCATCGGGATGAAGAGTCGCTGATACTTACACCCCTCGCATGTCCGGGGCCCAGATATGCTTGTGTAACTGCAATTGAAATCGAATCGGCAGCCGGTCAGCCAGCACCCACTCGGCCAGGCGCTGCGGGTCAAGCCGGCCGAACACCGGGCTGAAGAGGACCGTGCATCGATCGAGCATGCGATAGCGGGCCACGACGTCTTTCGCCCAGTCATAGTCGGTTCGATCCTGGACGACGAACTTCGCTTCGTCCTGTGACCGGAGCCGTTCCACATTGGCCCAGTGCATCCGCTCCGTCATGCCGCTCGCCGGACATTTCACATCCAGGATGATGCGCACCCGCGGATCGACGCCTGACGTATCGAGCGCCCCGCTGGTTTCGAGCAGGACGGTGAAGTCTTGCTCGCAGAGCACCTTCAGTAACTCGAGCGTCTGCGGCTGCGCTAGCGGCTCTCCTCCGGTCACTTCCACCAGGGGGCACTCGTAAGCCCGCACGGCGTCAAGAATGCGGTCAATCGAGTCTTCCCGGCCGCCGTAAAACGCATATTCGGTATCGCACCAGGTGCAGCGGAGCGGACAGCCCGTCAGCCGCACAAAGACACAGGGCCGGCCGACGAACGTCGACTCTCCTTGAATGCTGTGAAAAATCTCGGTGACGCGTAGCATAGGACTTGAGTTTCTAGTCTAGGTGATCGCAGGGAGCCCCGTGCCATGCACGGCTACGAATCACTTCCATTCCACGACGGGCCAGTTCTGCTGCCGGGCGATACGAGCCATTCCG
>CBDIWQ010000338.1:0-7017 GCA_965285965.1 uncultured bacterium
ACAGCGACAGAAGGATTGCGGCAACCGGTGTCCGGTTCATGATGTCCCTCCTTTGTGTGAATGGATGGTGTCATGGTTGTTTCGTCAACCCAGTGCACTAAGTCGGAGGGCCAAGCGGTCTTAGGAAGACAATGCGCCACTTCAACTCCTTGGCTCACAGAACGACATGGCTACGATCCGACTTACAGCGACAGAAGGATTGCGGCAACCGGTGTCCGGTTCATGATGTCCCTCCTTTGTGTGAATGGATGGTGTCATGGTTGTTTCGTCAACCCAGTGCACTGTTGGTGCGATAAGTAATCCTGCCGCATATGAAGTCAAGAGTTCTTCAGGCCGGCGTTCGGCGCTTCCAGGGCCGGCTGTCAGCCGACCCTGGAAAAACCGGATGGGACGATGCGTGCGACCATGCTACAGTGGAGCCTCGCCGAATGAGTGGGAACTCGACGGAACAGACGAAGCGGTGGCGGGATGACGATTCCAGCGCCCCAGCATGATGATCCACGGACCGACGGGTCGAGCCGGCGGGACTCGATCCGGATTGCGCTGCAGCTGGTCCTCACGTCGGGGGTCATTTTCCTGCTCGATGTGTTCACTCGCCCCTCGGTGGATATTCCGATCCTCTACATGTGCGTCCTTCTGCTCTGCCTGCGATGTTCGTGGCGGCCGGCTCCTTTCGTGGCGGCCGGGACGGCTCTCGTGCTCATCGCTATTCCTCCGGCCTTGTTCTGGAGCGCTCCGTTGGACTGGTCGATCGTAGTGAACCGGGCGATTACGGCAGCGGCCGTGGGCCTCACCGCGCTCCTGGTCGCCAATCGTTGCGTCGCGGAGGCGGCGGTCCGGGAAAGCCAGGCGCAACTCGGAAGGCGCGTGGAGGAACGTACCGCCCAGTGGCGCGCGGCCAATCAGGCGCTCGAGGCGGAAGTGGCCGTCCGGCGGGAAACGGAGCGGTCGCTGCACGAGAGCCTGGAGCGTCTCGCCAGGACGGAAGCCTTTTCCCGCGTCATGGTGACCCATGTAGGGCTCGATGGCCGCTGGCTGAAGGTGCCCGCTCCGTTGTGCCGCTTGCTGGGATACTCCGAGGCTGAATTACTGGCGGACCGGTTCATGACGGTCACGCATCCGGAGGACGTCGAGGCTGACTGGAGCCAGTGCCAGCGGCTGATCCGTGGAGAAATCAAGTCATTTGAACTCGAGAAACGGTACATCCGGCGGGACGGCACCGTCGTGTGGGTGTACCTGAATTGCTGCGGCGTGTACGACCGAGAGGGACGGCTGCTGCACTTTCTGACCTACATCCGGGATATCGATGATCGAAAACAGGCGGAAGGCGCGATGCGCGAATCCGAGGAGAAGTGGCGGCGCGTGATGGAAACGCTTCCCATCGGCATCGCCCTGAGCACGGCAGAGGGCCGTGTGCTCGACGTCAATACCGCTGCCTGGACCATCCTGGGATATGAGTCGAAAGAGCAACTGCTCCAGGACCCGAGCTCGCCGTGCATGGATCCGGAAGACCGGCGCCGGCGCATCGCGGCCGTTCGTGCCGGCCGCCATGTGTGCGAAACCCCATACAAGCGGAAGGACGGCTCGCTGTTCTGGGGACGATGCACGTCGGCCATTTTCGGCGAAGGCGGCGATCTGGTGCTCATCGACGCCTATGAAGACATCACCGAGCAGCGCGGCAATCGCGACACGCTCGAGCGGGCGAAGCAGGAGCTTCAATCGGCGAATCAGCGCCTCACGGAACGCGATGAGATCCGGACCCGGTTTCTGTCCGTCGTGTCACATGAGCTGCGGACGCCCATGGCGGCGATCAAGGGATTCGTCGACAACATGTTGAGCGGCGTCACGGGCGAGGTCACGGACCAGCAGACGACGTATCTCACCCGTATACGCTCGAACATCGATCGGCTCACCCGGCTCATCGCGCAGATTCTGGATTGGTCCCGGTTGGAAACGGGAGGCTTGCAGCTCGTGCGCACGAGCGTGTCTCCGGCTTCCGTTGTGCGGGCCGTGTGCGACAACGCACAGACCCTTGCGTCCGCCAAATCCATCCTGCTCTCGACGCACGTGGAGCCGGATCTTCCGGCGCTCCAAGCCGACGCGGACAAGCTCGAGCAGGTGCTGTGGAATCTCATCGGGAATGCCGTCAAATTCACTCCGGCGCACGGGCAAATTACGGTCGAATGCCGGCGTGTCGACGACGCCGTTCAGTTCGTGATCGGCGACAGCGGCTGCGGCATCGCGCCGGAAGAGTTGCCGCGGGTCTTTGAACAGTTTTCCGGAGTGAATAGTCCGGCCGCGTCCGCGAGAGGCGCGCAACTCGGCCTCTATATCACCAAACGCCTGGTCGTGTTGCATGGGGGACGGGTCCGGGTGCAGAGTGTCCTGGGGGAAGGCAGCCGGTTTTTCGCAGAATTCCCGATAGCGGGCAACCAGCCATTATAGTGTAGCGGTCTCTGGCAACGGCCCAGGCGGGATTATCCTGCGCGCGGCATGACATGAATGATGGAGGCGGCGGCCGATCCGGTTTCCGCGGATAGAAGCGGTTCGAGCTCGATCTCAACTGGAAACTCCGTGCCGTCTTTCCGTACTCCCATCGTGTCCCTCTCGGCCCCCATCCGGCGGCGGCTCGGAGACGCGAAGAAGCCTCGCCGGCCGTCCGGGTGTTGTGCGCGCAGGCGTTCAGGGACGAGGAGGTCGACCGATTGTCCGAGCAGGTCGGACGGATCATAGCCGAAGAGCCGGGCCAGCGCCGAGTTCACCAGCACCATGGTGCCGGCTCCATTCACCATGGCCATGCCGACCGGCGACAATTCGATCACGAAGCGGAGGCGCTCTTCGCTCATGCGCAGCGCTTCATCGGTGCGTTTCCGCTCCGTAACGTCCTGCGCAAAGACCAGGACGCCGAGGACCGCCCCATTCGTATCGCGATAGGGCACCTTGTCGGTTTGGACCCATCGCGTTTCCCCGGTCGGCAGCCGGTATACCTCCATGATGCCGAGTTTAGGATGCCCCCTTCGGATGACGTCCAGATCGTCCTGGTAATATTTCTCAGCCTCTTGGGGATACAAGTCGTACGTCGATTTGCCTGCGACGTCCTCCACCGTTTTGCCGATCGACTCGGCGGCCAGTCGGTTGGCGCGGAGGATCCGGTTCTCCGTGTCTTTGTACCAGACCATCGCAGGGATCAAGTCTAAGAGCGCTTGCTGCTCGATCTGCTGCCGTTGCAGCCGACCTTCGGCCGCCTCCCGGGCGGTGACATCCCGAAGAATCCCGCAGAAGAACCGTTGCCCCCGCGAGATCCAGCTGCTCAATGACATTTCGACCGGAAATTCGTCGCCGTTCTTCCGGCGACCGTGCACCCGGATCAGCTTGCCTTTGTGACGCATTTCGCCCGTGGCACGGACGCGGTCCAGGGCGTCGAGATGATCCCGATGGTAGCGGGCCGGCATCAGCATCGTGAGCGGCTGTCCCTGGACTTCTTCCTGGGAAAAGCCGAAAAGCAGGACCGCGGCGGCGTTCCACGACAGGATCTGGCCCCGCCCGTCGGCTGTCACGATGGCATCGGGCGCCGTCTCCACCACCTCACGAAAGCGTTCCTCGCTGGCCGTCAGAGCCTGCTTGGCTTCCGCGGCCTCGCCCGAGAGGTGTTTCACTCCGATCGCCCGCCGGACGAGCGCCTTCAGCTCCTCGGTATCGTACGGCTTCGTCAGGTATCCGAAAGCCCCCTCCGTCAGTGAGCCGTGTTTTTTGGGGATATCGGCAAAGGCGGTGAGGATGATGACCGGCAGCGCGGCATCGATCCGGTGCAGGGCGGGCAGCACGGTGAGACCGTCCATGTCGGGCAGCATCAAATCCACCAGCGCCGCATCGAAGTTCGTGCGTTCAGCCGTCGCGATGGCTTCGGCGCCCGTATGCACGACCGAGACATGAAAGCCCATGAATGTGAGGAGATCATGCAGACCCAGGGCGATGTCCACATCGTCGTCCACGATGAGCACGGACGCTGGTTGCACGGCTGGATCGGGATTGACCATATTGATCGTCATTGATCATCGATACTGTGCGCTTCACGTATCCGAAGATCAAGCCGTCTCCGATGACCTAGGTTGCGTTTAATCGCCGGCGGGGTTTTGATCGGTTCCCGGCCATGCGAACCCCCGGCCTGACGGGGTTCCGTCCTGCAAGATTGTGTAGAATGAGGGGCGGGTCTTGTTCGATCGAGGAGGCAAGGAGGGAGATGTGAAGAACCGAATGTCGGCCGTTCTCCTGGCTGGTTGCCTGGCGATGTCGGGCGGACTAGTCCAGGCCAGTCACCAAGGACATGAACGCCATGAGGCTCAGGACGGCGTCGAATCATCCGGGGTAGCCCATGCGATTCCGGGGGCTTCCTTTCACGTGCTCATGAAACAAGACAGCGGCAGCGGAGGGGATACCGGATCTCAGGCCGATGCGGCTCTCCAGACGGTCCTCCGGGCGCTCACCTATCTGGTGCAGCATCGGACGGACTATCCCCGGTTTGACGAAAGCCTCAGGAAAGACGCGCTCCGGCATGTCCTCATTGAGCCCATCGTGGTCAATCAGGAGGGCAAGGCTTTTCCGTTCTTAGTCGTCAGAACGAAGGAGCCGGGACGCGTCAACCTCCTGATCAGCGTTTCCTCGTTGGCGGAGAAGGGCTACCTCAATCACCCGGAACAATTGGTCCCTGCGCTGGCGCGAGAGTTTCAATGGGTCGTCAGCAAAGCCGAGACGGCCAGGAAATCGGATGCCGTGGCTGCCGTACGCGCTCCCGCGCAGGCGCCCATCCGCACGGACCAAGAGATCCCGGGTCTTTCCGCCGGGACACGCGCCGGCCTCCTTCAGCAACTGTTCCATACCTATTTAAGAACGGTCGACGACCAGAGGAGCCTGACCGCGCAGCCGTATTATGAGACGGGCGCCACGACGCCGGTGCCTCCGGCGCAGGCGGATTCGACGATCAAGCTCTACGATATCCGGGTGCGCGAAGCGCTGCACAAGATCGTGAGCGAACCTGTGTTCATGGAGCGGACCCCGAAAGCCGTTCGCAGCCTGCTCAACGGAAAGATTTGGCAGGTGACGTTCGTGAAGATCGATCAGCGGGATTGGGCCACGCGCACGCGGGTTCTTCCGGAAGAGAAGGCCGTGGCGGTGGGGGAATCCGGGCGCCTGATCCAGCCGGCGACCATCCTGGTGAATGTGTACCGGACAGCTTCGCCGGAGGATCCGTTTTATGGGGAGACCCGGGGACTGCCGATGGGCGCGCTCTCCGCCGACCAGTTGGCCTGGGTGATCGCCCGGGAAATTGAACAGAACATCGTGGAGAAATCCATGAGAGGCCACGTGGCGCAGGATGAACTCAGCGCGCCCCCGCGGTGAAACACCGGCGGTCGGAATGAACGGGGGAGCAGCCCAAAGGCTGCTCCCCGGCTGAGTCGCTACTTCGGGGCCTGGAGGGCTTCCTGCTCTTTCCCTTCCACGACCGGCTTCAGGTAAATCTCGACCCGGCGGTTCTTGCTGCGGCCATCGGCAGTCGCGTTGCTGGTGTCCGGCTGCGATTCCCCGCGGCCTTCTATGCGGACGCGGCTCCCATCCACTCCCGCGGCTGTGAGCGCCTGACCGACGGCGCCGGCCCGGCGCTCGGAGAGTTGCTGGTTGAAGGCCGCGCTGCCCTGGTCGTCGGTATGGCCGAACACATGGACCATGGTGCTGTCATATTGCTTGACGACGCTGCCGAGTTTGGCCAACGCGTTGCTGAACGACGGCTTCACGTCGGCGCTCCCGCTGGTGAATGAGGCTTCGCTCTTGAGATCGACCTCAATAGAGTTATCCGGGAGTTTCTTCAGTTCCACGTCATGGTTGGCCAGCTCTTTAGAGAGCTGTTCTTCAATGGCCTTCTTTTGTTTATCCATATAGAGACCGACGCCGCCGCCGGTGAGGACCCCGACGGCCGCGCCGATGGCTGCGCCACGCCCGCGGTTCTTGCTGTCGATGGCCGCTCCGGTTCCTGCGCCGACCAGCGCACCGAGCGTCGCGCCGATCTTGGTCTTTTGGTAGGGATCATCCGCGCATCCGGTCAGGAGCGCGAGGATGCATAGGGCCAGGATGCTGTGGCGAGACAATCGCTTCATGAAGCCTCCAATATAACGATGAGTGTTCCGCGGGCTCGCCTGTCAGGCGGCCTCGGCATGTTTCTGTCGGGGCAGTATACAAGCGTGGCGGTCAGGAGCAAGCAAAGACATGTTTTCACGTGCTTTCCCGCAATGCAGCGGTGCGATCGTGCAACGGCTTAGCGGCTGTGGTAGGGAGTCGGAAAGAAGAGGGAGATGTAGGAAATGTTCTGGGCCCAGAACCAGACACTGACGAAGGCCACGAGCGCGACGACGGGAAGGGTCAGCGCGGCGACGCCTATCGCATCCAGGATCGGGACGGAAGGTGTGGTGAGCGCACAGGTGCCCTCTTCGCCTCGCTTGACTGTGCGGAGCAGGAGGGCCGCATTGACGGCATTGGACTTAAAGTGGAACGAATAGGCGTCGCCGATAAAGGGCACGGCGCCGATCAATCCGTTCTTCAACTGGTTCCAGGCCATGTAGGCCACAATGCGCCAGGGCACATGCAGTTGTCGGGCGATCACCAGGATCGGTATGCCCAGCAAGGCGGCGAGGGTATCTCCGATGACCGGAATCAGACCCAGCAGCGGGTCCGCCCCGACCCTCATGCGGGTGCCCGGGATGCGGAACATATCGTCGAGCGCATGTGCCAGTGCTTCGGCTTGCGCTTCTTTGCTGCGTACCAGGGCCATGATGGATTCTACCCCCTGCGCCCGGTGGCGACAGTCCGGCCCGGCTAGGAGCTCTCTGGTCGGCTAGAACATGTCCCGGCGATCGCTGATGCGGAACCGGACTTCATCGACCTGGGTATAGGCCGATGTCCGCTCGCCCGCGAACAGTCCGCAGCGGTACAGGCCCGGAGTCCATCCGGATGGAGGGCGTGCCAGCA
>CBDIWQ010000339.1:0-13655 GCA_965285965.1 uncultured bacterium
TGAAGCGCGAAAACGTGCCCGCCGGGCGGCCCTGGGACACGGCCCGAGATAAAGACACTTCCATACGCGGACGGGCTTTGTCGACCTCTTTGTAGAGGTGGGTTTCAATGATGCGGTTGTCATTGAGCCCCAGGCCTTGGCAAAGCGCGTCTTGCGCGATCTTCAGTCCGCCATCGACGTCCCGGCGCAAGGCGGAGGTAAAGAAAAAGCGGATGGAGAGTGTCAGCGGCCCGGACTGCAGCCGATGCACCAGCTCAGTCCGAGCCGGCGATCGGGAGAGCGCCACCCACACCTGTTGTCCTACATGGGCCTTGTAGGTCCGTCCGGCAGAGGACAGGAGTCGCCGGCCGTTGACCGTGGCATACTGATGATTGACGCTCGGCGGAAGAGGAAGGGTGATCAGGAGGCATTCGGCCGTGAGGGTGGCCGATACGGAGAGGGGGCCCTGGAGGACAGCGTGCTTCCTGCCGGATTTCAGTTGTGCCAGGATCGCGGCGCGATCCGGTGGCGGGGGGGCTTTCAGCGGTTGGGCGCCGTTGCGCTGGTCCGACGGGCGGTATGAGGTCATGCGAACGGGAAGCTTCGATGTGCGGGGAGCTGGTCGACGTCGGCCGGAAAACATGGCCGAATCTACAACAAATTCAAAATTTTGGCCATGTTCTGTTCGTAGCGATCCTCTGTGCGGGCAATATAGCGGCGCCATTCACTCGGATTCCAGATCTCCATGCGGTGGTACAGCCCGAGTAAAACCACTTCCTGGTCTTCGTCGACGGGCACCATCTTGCGCAACCGGCCCGGAATGAGGATGCGGCCCGTCTTGTCGATATCCGACGTGCCGGCTTCCGAGACCACATGGTGCATAAATAAACGGCTCTGGTCCTCGTCGAGCGTGGCCTTGGTGCGTTCAAGCACCTTTTCCCATTCCCGCGTGGAGTAAATGAGGAGGGATTGTTCCGGGCCCTTGAGAAACACCACGGCCTGGCCATCCGCTTCGATCAGCTCGCGAATCGGCGAGGGAACGATGAAACGTCCCTTTTCATCGACTTTGCAGAGGTACTCGCCAGCGAACATGCACCCGTCCTAGTTTAGGAATGTGCGGCGCTTCTGGTGCGGTCTCGAATCCACTGTTGCAGATCCGAACGTACGAATCGCCATTCTTTGCCCAGTTTGAAGGCGGGAATCTGCTGGCTCTGTAGATAGCGATAGAGCGTGCGCTGCGTGATTTTGAGGTAGCGGCAGGTTTCCAACGCGGTCATCAATTCGCTCTTCGGGGCTGTCCCCATCTCGCCACCCGTTGCCATCGTAGTGCAGAATCATGCCACTCCCACCGATGGACGTATTGTAGGGCTGATACGTAGAATGTCAAGCGTAAATATATGACAGTGACGGTCAGAGACTGTCACTGCCGTCTGAGATGCCGCTCTCATCTCCGCCGCCCTCCATCATCGCGTCGACATCGCCGACATCCTCTCCCATCTCTTCCCCCATTTTCTTCATGAAGCGCGCGACGCTATGGGGATCGTTTTCGTCGAGCCCACCTAGACTGTCGGGATCAGCCAGCGACTCAAGCCGTGCCTCCTCCGATTTGGGCGCTGCGAACCGCGAGAGGAGACGGTCCAGGTCGGAACTGCCGCAATGCTGGCAGGCCGCCGAGGCGGGATGGCGGAAACTGAGGACCAGCACCGTACTGCGCTTGCGACAATGCCGGCATTGATATTCATAGATGGGCATCCATCACCCTCCAAGCAATCCGGTGGCCGGCCGTGCCTGTTGCGCCAGGATCCGGTCGGGCACGAGCTGCGCGTCCACGCTTCGTGCCAGCGTGAGAACGAACACGTCGGCGGAGCCGCTTTTGCGCAACGTTTTCGCGCATTCGTTTACCGTCGTGCCGGTCGTGTACACGTCGTCAATGAGCAGCACGCGTTTCCCTTGAACAGCACGGGGCGCTGGGAGCGAGAAGGCGCCGCGGAGATTCCTCAATCGGCCTCGGCGGGAGAGCGTGGTTTGCGCCGGCGAGGGGGCGTTTCGGATCAGATCGGTGCAGGAAACAGGCCGGTTCAAATAAGCGCCAATCCGATCGGCAAGCAGCAGGGACTGATTGAATTCACGCTCCCGTAGGCGTTGAGGATGCAAAGGCACCGGCATAATGAGATCGACGGCGGGAAGGGAGGACAGCCGATCGATCATCAACTGCACCAGGGCGGAGGCGAGGGCGATCTTGCCCCGGTACTTAAACAGACAGATGGCATCCTGCAGCGGCGGCAAATACGGATACAGCGTCCAGGCTTTCGTATAAGCGGGCGGCCGTTCGGCGCACGGTTGACAGATATGGGTTGGGCTATAGGTCGCTGCAATGGGAGATGCGAAGGGCCGGTTGCAGCGAGCGCAACCCGGTTGACGCAACGGCGCAATCATGCGCCAGCAGTCCTCGCAGAACAGCGGGTTGGGGCCCCGGTTCAGCGGTACACTGCACGCCGTACAGTCGACAGGGATGCAGAAGCGGATCGCCTGCCGCATGAATCCGTGAACCGCTCCGGATAATAGAGCCGCCATGAGATTCGTGCCATCCTCCGCTGAAGGTTCATTATGGTGAAATGCGGTGCCCTGTCAAGGTTGTCCGCTTCTCGGGGGTTGTGTTATAGGAGGGATAGCGATCATGCCTTCCCTAGCACGGTCTATCCCGCCATGGTCATACTGAGACACCTCTCCAAAGCCTATTTGCGCGGTGCCACCACCGTGGTGGCGCTGCATGATGTAAGCTTGGAAATCAAGCCGGGTGAATTTTGCGCTTTTGTGGGCCCTAGCGGTTGCGGGAAGAGCACGCTCTTGAGCCTGGTGGCGGGACTGGATGTGCCGACAGGCGGAGAGGTGCTGTTGGACGGACGCTCCACCAGACAGTTCACCAGCGATGACTGGACGACCATGAGACGCGAGACCATCGGGATCGTGTTTCAAGCCTTTCACCTCGTGCCGGGCCTCACGGCTGAGGAGAATATTGCGCTGCCGCTCATGCTGCGAGGCGATCGGGAGGGTGCCGTGCGCATCCGCGTGGATGAAGTGTTGGACATGGTCGGCATGACGCGGCGACGCCATCATCGGCCCGGCGAACTGTCGGGCGGAGAACAACAGCGGGTGGCCATCGCCCGCGCGCTCGCCCATCGCCCGCGCCTATTGCTGGCGGATGAGCCGACGGGCAATCTGGATTCACATCAGGGGACCGACATCATGACATTGATCAGGACTTTGGCCAAGGCCGGCGAGCAGACGGTCCTACTGGTGACCCACAGTAGGCAAGCGGCGGAGACGGCGGACTACGTCTGGACCATGCAGGACGGCAGGCTGATGTCGCGCGTGCCACATCGGTCCGAACTGGTGGCCCCATGACCGAGCTATCCACCACGATTGCCGGCGTCACGTTGCCGAGCTGCTTCATGAACGCCGCCGGAGCGCTGTGTGTGACGCGCGAGGAGTTAATGGCCCTGGGGCGTTCGAGAGCCGGAGCGATCGTCACCAAATCAATGACGGTGGAATCGCGCTCAGGAAATCCCGAGCCTCGCTACTACGGATTTGCGGGTGGATCGATCAACTCCATGGGATTGCCCAATCTCGGCTACCAGGTGTATGCGGAACTGATCCCCGAGTTAAAGTCGTTCGGGAAGCCGCTGATCGCGAGTGTGGCTGGACTCTGTGAAGATGATTTCCCGACCATTGCCACCACCATCAATGCAGCCGGCCCGGATCTCATTGAAGTCAATTTGTCCTGCCCCAATATTCCCGGGAAGCCTCAGATCGGCTATGACCCCGAGGCGTCCGAGCGCTTGCTGAAGCGCGTGCGCAAGGTCATCACGGTTCCCATGGGAGTGAAGCTGCCGCCCTATTTTGATCCGGCGCACCATGAGGCGATGGCGAAGGTCATCGGCCGGTGCGGCGTGGATTTCATCAACATGATCAACTCGGTGGGCAATGGCCTTGTCGTCGATTCCGAGCGGGAAGCCGTGGTCATCAAGCCCAAAGGCGGATTCGGCGGGCTGGGGGGGCCGTTGATCAAACCCGTGGCGCTGGCCAATGTTCGCGCTTTCTATAAGATCTTTCAGGGCAGGATTCCGATCATCGGGACGGGAGGGATCGTCCATGGGACGGATGCCTTCGAGCATTTCTTGTGTGGCGCGTCGGCCGTCCAAATCGGCACGGCCCTGGTCGAAGAGGGGCTGGATGTTTTTGGCCGGCTGGAGAAGGAACTGGCTGAGGTCTTGTCGAAGAAAGGCTATGGGTCGATTGCCGACTGCCGGGGAAAGCTCAAAGAGCTGTGACGTTATTTGACCCCGAAATTACGAGGCAGCAGGCGTTGTTGCAGGGCCTGGCGCAGCAGCTGCGCGACATTTCGGACCTGCAGCCGCCGCATTAGATTAAAGCGATGCACTTCCACGGTCCGCACGCTGATTTTCAACGATTCGCCGATTTCCCGGTTGGTGTGACCCATGGCGACCATTTTTAATATCTCGTGTTGCCGGGGAGTAATGTCCAGCCCCGGTTTGTGATTACGCTCAAGCTGAAGTACCGTATTGCCTCTGGTTCTCGCCATCCTGTGCTCCTCTGCGGGTTCGAGCCAGTCTAACAAAGCAAGGAAAGTGTGTAAACGAAACTACCGATATGCGCAGCGGTCTTCGCATCGCAGTGGTAAGGCTCTGGCATGCTGTCGACAGTCAAAATCTTTTTCCTGATTATCCTCGGCGCGCATCTGCGGCAGCGGCCGCTACGCACGATATTGACGGTCGTCGGAGTGGCGCTGGGTGTCTCCGCGTCCGTCGCAGTGCGGACGGCCAACGTCGACGTCCTGCGCTCGTTCGAGCAGGCGGTCCTTAGTGTGGCGGGCCCGACCACGCTCGAAGTGTCAGGCGGAGAACTCGGGCTGGATGAAGGCCTCATTACGCGTGTCCGGACCGTCCCCGGTGTCGCGGCTGCCAATCCCGTCATTCTTCAGACCGCCGTTCGGAATGGCGCACAGGAGACGGGTCAGGCGGTACCAGTGCTGGGCATGGACCTGCTAGCCGAGGCGGAGGGCCGCGGGTTTCGGCTGACGCAGCGACCAGCGGAGAGGCCGCTTGAAACCCTTCTCGCCGGTGATCGTGTTTTTCTGGGCGCGAAGCTCGCCGCCGACTGGCGAGTGGGTCCCGGCGATGCGGTAGACCTTCAAGTCGGTCCCCGGCGCATGACCTGCTTCGTGGCGGGAATTCTGGAGGGTTCTTCGGGGCGGGCATCGTCCTGGGATCGGCTGGCCGTCATGGATATCGCCGCCGCGCAGATCGCATTTGATCGGGTGGGGCGTCTGGACCGGATCGATCTCGTGACCGCAGCGGACAGCTCCGTCGACGATGTGGCTCAGGCCGTGCGTGGCCTGGTACCGCCTCACGTGATGGTCGAACGACCGACGAGTCGCACGCAGCAGGTGGAGCACATGGTCCGCGCGTTCCGCCTTAATTTGACGGTGCTCAGTTGGGTCGGGCTCTTGGTCGGTATGTTCCTGATCTACAACACCATGGCGGTCGCCGTGGCTCAGCGACGGCGCGAGATCGGAATTTATCGGGCGATCGGCATGACTCAAGGGCGGGTCGCCGCGCTCTTTCTCGCCGAGGCGGCTTTTCTGGGCCTGCTTGGGGGCATCGTTGGCAGTGTGGCCGGAACGCTGCTCGCGCACCGGCTCGTCGGGCTCGTAAGCCGGACCATTTCAGATTTGTATGTGCCGGTCGGCACAGAAGAAGGCGAGCTGTTGGGAGTGAGCCAGTTCCAGGACCTGTCGTTCGAAGGCGTCTTGATCGGGTGCCTTGTTGCGATGGTCGGGGCGATCGGACCCAGTATGGATGCGAGCCGCACGGCTCCCGTGCGGGCGTTGTCTCCGGGCGACTATGAAGCGAGCCGGCAGGTCCGAGTGGGCATGCTTGGCACGATGGGGCTGGCGCTACTGGCGGGGGCAGGATTATTGAGCCTGACCGGCCCGATCAATGGCGTGCCGCTCTCGGGCTATCTGGCCACCTTCTGTCTGCTCGCGGGGCTGTCCTGTCTGGCGCCGATCTGTGTGACGGGATGGAAGGCGAACGAGCCGCGGCGAGAACCGGCTCGCATCGTGAGCGCGCAGGGGGTCATGCGACACATTGCCGTCGACCACGCCGCGCGAAATCCAGGTCGAAACGGCGTGACGGTATCCGCGCTCATGGTCGGGCTGGCGATCATGATCGGCGTCCTGATCATGGTCCGGAGCTTTCGCCATACGGTCGAATTGTGGATTCAGGACACGGTCGTGGCCGACATCGTCGTGGCCCCCTCTACATGGTTGCAGGGTACGGAAGCGGGCAGCGCCGGACGAAGTCTTCCGCCATCCTGGCTTCCCCTCCTGTCATCGATCCCGGAGGTTGCGGCAGTCGATACCTATCGTGACGTCCGTCTCGAGATCAACGGTCAGCGCGTCGCATTCGTGTCGCGCGATTTGCGGCTGCATGCCGAGCGCAGCCGATACCTGGTACGGCAAGGTTCATCATATGAGCGGCTGCACCGCGCCGCCGACATCGGCGGGGTCTTGGTGTCTGAAGTGTTGGCGGATCGGCTGGGGGTGCGTGAGGGCGGTTCGCTGGAGATCGCCACACCGGAAGGGACACGGCAGTTTCCAATTATCGCCGTGTTCTACGACTATGCGACCGACGGCGGGAAGCTCGTCATGGATCGGGCTCTGTATCAGTCGCTGTGGCACGACGACCGCGTGACGGTGTTTCCGTTGTATCTCGCAGCAGGGGCCGATGTTGATGTGGTGAGAAACCGGATTGCGGACAAGCTTGACACGCGTGGCGGAGGACTTCCGCCGCTCATGATCAGCAATGCCGAATTGCGTAAGGAAATCCTCGAGATTTTCGACCGGACGTTTCTGCTGACCTATGTGCTCGAAGCGATTGCCGTCATCATCGCCATGTTGGGCATCGTCAACACGCTGGTCACGTCGGTGCTGGAACGACGACGCGAGTTCGCCACGCTACGGGCCATCGGGGGCAGCGCAGGACAGATCAGGCAACTCGTCATGTGGGAAGCCGCTTATCTTGGACTAGTAGGGATCGCCTTGGGACTGGTCGGCGGGGGATTGCTGTCGCTCCTGCTGATCAAAGTGATCAACAAGCAGTCCTTCGGTTGGACCATTCAGATGATCGTGCCGCTCGGGGCGATCCTGCAAGCGGTCGGACTGGCCGCCGCCGCCACTCTGATCGCCGGTTATCTCCCGGCTCGCTGGGCAGCTCAACAACCGATAGCAGACGGGCTACGAGATGAATAGGCTGATCTAGAAAACCGCCCTCAGTGAGCTACCGGCTGCTGATAGTCCACTTCGATTTTGAATCCGAGATCTTCGATCATGCCCCACACTTCGGGGGCTGGCGCACCAGGGGTCGTCAGATAGCCGTTGACGAAAACGGAGTCGGCCGGGTAGAGAGCGAGCGGTTGAAGGCTGCGGAGATTATGCTCCCGGCCCCCGGCGATGCGGATTTCTGTGCGGGGATGGAGGAACCGGAAGAGACTCAAGACTTTGAGGCAGCGCTGCGGGGTCAGCGTATCGCAATTCTCCAAGGGTGTGCCTGCGACCGGATGAAGCGTATTCAGCGGGATGGAGTCGGGCTTCACGTCACGTAGAGCCGTCGCAAGATCAATGATATCCTCGTCCTGCTCTCCCATGCCGACGATGCCGCCTGAGCAGATCTCCAGCCCGGCGGCCCTCGCATTCCGAATGGTCGCGAGGCGATCCTGAAACGTATGCGTGGTGCAGATGGATGCGTGATACGCTTCGCTGGTGTTCAAATTATGGTTCACTCGATCGACGCCCGCGGCTTTCAGCCGCGTGGCCTGCTCGGCGCTCATCAAACCCAGCGAACAGCAGATTTGAATGGGCACTTCTTGTTTAATGGCGCGGACCGCACCGGCTATCTGGTCGATCTCCCGGTCCAGGGGACTCCTGCCACTGATCACGATGCAATAACGTTGGGCTTTCGACGCGGCGGCTTGGCGCGCTCCTTCGACCATCTGACTCTGCGGCAGCAAGTTGTACCGTTCAATGGGCGCATTGGAGACCGCGGACTGTGAGCAGTAGTGACAATCTTCCTGGCACGCACCGCTTTTGGCGTTTTGTAGCATCTGGAGCCGGACGGTGCGACCGAAGTACTTGACCCGAACCTGAAAGGCGGCGTGCAGGAGCGCCAGCAGTTCGTCGTCCGGTGTGTCCAGGACGGACTGAGATTCCGCTCTGGTCAGCGGTTCATCGCGGATCGCTTTGCCTGCCAGGGCCATATAGTCGGTCATCACAGGTACCTTTCAGTCAACATACTTACTTCGTCTGCGGAAGAATGGGCGGTAAACCGAATCGGATGGGGAAAAACTACACGGTTTCAAACGGAGAAGCAATCCCTTGATACGGCACCGCGCGGACGGAAGGCGGGGGTTCACTGCCACCCGAGGCGGCTTGCGCGGCGGCTTCCAGCCAGGGAAGCGCGGTCAGCGTATTCCAGCGCGCGCAACGCCGGCAGCGCCCCGACCACTCAAGCGATTCCTGCTGACACTGAGTACAGATGTAGGGGACGACCACCCGTTTTTTGAAGCTCAGCGCCTTCTTGAGTTCAACGATGGCCTGCTCGAAATGCTGCTTCCGCAAATACAAATTGGCCATGATCTTGTGGTAGTCCAGCAGGTGATCCTGCGGCCCTTCGATGGTGGACAGCACGTCAAATGCTTCATCGACCATTTCAAGCCGATAGTAGAGTTTGCCCAGGTAGAACTGCAGCACCGGGTTCTGAGGGTCCTGCTGAAGCGCCTCCTGATAGATACGTATGATCTCGCTAGGCTCCCCCTGGTCCAGGAATAACTCTTCCAGACGGTGCAGGATGATGATGCTGCGCGTTCTGGTGTAGACCTTTTTGAGAATTTCAACGGCGTCCTTGGTCTTGCCCTCGTGAATGAGGATCTCGCCCAATCCGATATAGGCAGGCAGGAAACTGCGATCCTTCTTGATCGCCCCGCGGAAGTACCGGCGCGCCTTGTCGGGGTGCCCTCGTTCGAGCAATTGGCGTCCCACTTCGTACATGCAGCCGACCAGCAGCGCCGCTTCCGCTTGTTTATCCGGTTCCGGCAGATTGGCCTTGAGCAAACGATGCTGGATCTCGAGCGCATCGCTCCACTTCTCCAAGCGGATGTTCAGGTCGCGTTGCCGAATCAGCGCGGTGAGATTGTCCGGTTCGAGCTTCAAGATCTTCTGAAGGGTTTGCAGCGCCTCTTCGTACCGTTTGGCTCCTTCGAGATCCTTGGCCAGTTCCAGTAACACCTCAATATCCCGGTCGTCCACCCGATGCGCATGTTGGTGCAAACGGATGGCTTCGGCGTAATTCTGCTCCGACCGGTAGATGTTTCCCAGCCAGAGCAAGGAGTCCACGCGATTGGGATCGATGGTGAGCGCTTTTTCGAAGAGGCCGATCGCCTCCAGAGTGCGCTTGGACATAAAGGCATGGGTGCCGTCCCGATGCAGGGCATCGACTTTTTCTTTGCGCCGCACCAAGCGGTTGCTGCGCCAGTTGAGGATCACATAGGCGGTTTGCTGAAGCCCCACCACGAAGGTCACGATCACGGCGCCAAGGGCCATGGAGATCAAGACGAGCGTGACGGGGCTGAGGTCAAATTCGGCGGCCGAACTGGTTCTGATCGTGACGAGCCCGGGGTTCAGCTCCCTGAAATAGCTGTAGATGAAGACGCTTGCACTGACGAGGAAGATGGTGATCAGCAGCCTGAGCATGGCCTATACCGACTTTCGTGCGTTGGCTCTCCGTGCGACCATGCGTTTCTTCGGTGGGGGAGGGGCCGGTGCCTCGTCGGGAATGGTGATTTCCTTGGCGTCGCTCCACAGTCGCTCAAGGGCATAGTGGCTGCGAACATCCTGTCGGAAGATATGTGCCACCACGTCCCCGAAGTCGAGTAGGACCCATTGTCCCGACGACGCGCCCTCGATACTCAGCGGTCTTTCCCCGGCTCGTGAGAGGAGGCCTTGAATGTGATCGGCGATGGCGCGAGTTTGTCGATCCGACTCGGCAGATCCGAGGACCAGATAATCCGCCACAGACGTGAGCGGCGCGACATGCAGAACTTGTACATCCAGGGCTTTTTTATCGAGCATGGCCCTGCCGATGGCGAGGGCGGTCGCCTTAGATGTGCGTGTGATCGGAGTCCTCCTTATACAGCTGATGCCGAAGTATATAAGATTCAACTGTGACCGGCAACAGATTTGCCAGCGGCATGCCGTTCTTGATCCGCTGTCGGATGTCGGATGCAGAAATGGAGCAGGGGGGGAGAGCCAGGCAGACGATGCCCGGGCATGACGGTATGGCGATATCCAGCCGCGATCTCTTTCCTAAGTCCAGTTCCGCAAGGGCCTCGGGATCCGGGAGGGACGGCAGAGGCAGGGTTTGGAGTGAGTGAAACGATCGTCCCGGGCGAGACATGACCACAAAGCGGCAGGCTTGCAAGAGCGCGTGCGGTTCTCTCCATGTCGCGAAATCGAGAAAAGCGTCCAGGCCGATAAGGAAGTACAGATCGGTGCCCGCGCCGTATCGGCGTTGAAGTTCGTGCACGGTATCAATGGAGTAGGATTTCCCTTTGCGTTGCAGCTCAATGTCCGAGATGCCAAAGCATGGATCGTCGGCGATCGCGAGCCGGACCATCTCATAACGATCGGGGGCCGGCGCCAGCGCCCCCTCTCGTTTATGGGGCGGATCTCCGGTCGGAATGAACAGCACCTTGGAAAGCTGGAGGCTTTCACGCGCGTGTCGGGCAATGCCCAGATGGCCGTAATGGATGGGGTTAAAGCTGCCGCCTAATAGTCCAAGACGCATAGGGGGCCGGAGCGGTGGGTATCTGAAAAACGCATATTCCGTTCAGAGAATGACCAGATTGTCTCGATGGATGACTTCCTCGTATTCCTGCGGTCCGAGCTGCTGCTGGATATCCTGTGTCTTGAGCCCCTTCATCCGGCCCAGTAGGTCGGATGAAAAATTGACCAGTCCCTTGGCGAATTCTTTGCCATCCCTGTCCAAACAACTCACCGGATCACCGGCTTCAAAGGGACCGTTCACTTGTACGATGCCGGATGCCAGAAGGCTTTTGCCTCGATTTCTTAAGGCGTCGACCGCGCCGTCGTCGAGACGCAGATGTCCGCGGGGGCGAAGCGTGAACGCGATCCAATGCTTCCGGCTGGTGAGGCGTCGTTCGTTGGCGAGGAAGAGACTTCCGCCCTCGCCGCCGGAGAACACGCTCGCCAGCAGTCCGGCTCGTTCCCCGTTCACGATGAGCGTCGAGACGCCGTAGGTGCCGACCTTTTTGGCGGCGCGGACTTTGGTCGCCATGCCGCCGGTCCCTTCGAAGCTGAGCGACATACCGGCCCGGCGTTCAATGTCCTCCGTAATTTCCGGAATAACGGGAATCAACGTGGCTGCCGGATTCTTGCGAGGATCCTCGGTATACAGGCCGTCTACATCGGATAAAATCACGAGCAAATCCGCGTCGACTAAATGGGCCACCTCGCTGGCGAGCGTGTCATTATCGCCGACCCGGATTTCATCTACGGCCACCGTGTCATTTTCATTAATGATGGGCACAATGCCGAATCCAATGAGCGCGGCGAGCGTGTAGCGGGCATTCAAGAAGCGCCGCCGGTCGGCCAAGTCCTGGTGGGTTAATAGGATCTGAGCGACCTGTATGCCGAGCCGTTCGAACGCCTTTTCATAGGCCCACATGAGGCGGCTCTGGCCCACAGCGGCGGCCGCTTGCTTGACGGGCAGGCTTTTTGGATATTCCTTCAGCTGGAGCTTTTTGATGCCGGAGACAATGGCGCCGGAAGACACCACGAACACTTCCCGGCCGCTCATTCGCAGGGTCGCGATTTCATCCGCCAACCGGTCGATCTGCTCGGGTCGCAGTCCTGAGGCGCGGGAGGCGATGAGGCTGCTCCCGATTTTGAGGACGATCCGCCTGGCGTGCGCTAAGAGTTCGTCTCGCATGGTGCGTGGTTCCGGAGGGTATCGACCTGTTTTCCGACGAAGGCAACCAGTTCGTCGAGCCCTGCTCTCGTGGCAGCCGACACCGGAAAACATTTGTATTTCCGTCGCCGGCAATAGGCCTGAAGCTGCTTCAACCGGTCGCCGGTTCCACTGATATCTATTTTGGTTGCGACAACGGCGAACGGGCGGTTGTTCATCGTTTCTTCATAGGCCGAAAGCTCCTGCCGCATGATTTCAAAGCTGGCGACCGGTTCATCGGGCGCCCAGTCGGAGACATCGATCAAGTGGAGCAAAAATGCCGTGCGTTCGATGTGGCGAAGAAACTGGAATCCTAGGCCCTTGCCTTCGTGGGCGCCTTCGATCAAACCCGGAATGTCGGCGACGACGAAGCTGCGGTCCGAGCCCCAGCGCACAACCCCGAGGTTGGGAATCAATGTGGTGAACGGATAATCGGCGATTTTCGGCCGCGCGGCTGAAATGGCGGCAATCAACGTCGACTTGCCGGCGTTCGGAAATCCGACCAACCCCACATCGGCCAGCAGTTTCAGTTCGAGTCGCAGGTGCCGCTCTTCACCCTCGGTTCCCTGATCGCACCGCGTCGGGACCCGGTTGGTCGACGTCGCAAAGTTGCTGTTGCCACGCCCGCCTCGCCCCCCGCGCGCGATGACCACCCTGTCGCCATCGGCCACGAGATCGGCCAGCACTTCTCCTGTCGTGTCATCGAAAATGACTGTGCCGACCGGCAGGGTGACGACCACGTCTTTTCCTGATCGGCCCGTACAGTTCGAGGCACCGCCGTTCCGTCCGTCCTCCGCGTCATAATGCTTTTGGTAGCGCAGATCGAGCAGCGTCGTGAGCCGATGGGAGGCCATAAACACGACGTTGCCCCCGTCGCCGCCGTCTCCGCCGTCGGGGCCGCCGCGGGGCACAAACATTTCCCGTCGGAAGCTGCAAATGCCGTCTCCGCCCCGACCGGCCTTGACCACAATCCGTACTTCATCGACAAACATGCATGCTCTCAATTGCCGGTCTACATGAATGCACAGAGGCGGTAGTATATCCTACCCGCCCTCAGAGAGGGAGGGTAGAAATACGCGCGCATCTGCGTTATGGCTGTGAGCGAAAACGACCGGAGAGGATCAGGGCTTGGCAGGGACAGGGTACACGCTGACCTTGCGTCTGGCTTCTCCACCCTCAAACTTTACGACGCCGGTCACCAGCGCAAACAAGGTATGGTCTCTTCCGAGGTCCACATTAAAGCCTGGAAAAAATTTCGTGCCGCGTTGCCTGACGATGATGCTGCCCGCCTTCACGGTTTGTCCGCCGAAGGCCTTCACGCCCAGATACTGCGGGTTGCTGTCCCGGCCGTTGCGGGACGATCCGCCGCCTTTGTTTGTTGCCATGGTCGATCTTCCTTCTGTCTACTATGGGGTTTCAATACCGGTCACACGGAGCTTGGTAAAACCCTGCCGATGGCCTCGTGTCCGGCGATAGTTCTTGCGGCGTTTCTTCTTAAACACGGTAATGGACCTGGTCCGCCCGTGACGGACGATTTCGGCCGTCACCTTGGCCCCTGTCACGAGAGGTTGC
>CBDIWQ010000340.1:0-5228 GCA_965285965.1 uncultured bacterium
CAACTGAAGGCCAAGCTGGGCTTTTTGCTCCGTGTCGGGTTGGGGTATCTGACCTTAGCCCGGCTGACCAAAACGCTTTCGGGCGGCGAAGCGCAGCGGGTATCGCTGGCGAATCAACTAGGGGCCAGACTGGTGGGGACGCTGTACGTGCTGGATGAACCCACCATCGGACTGCATGCGCGGGACACAGACTTACTCGCCGGCATCTTGAGCGATCTTGCTGCCGTCGGGAACACCGTCATCGTCGTGGAACATGACCGCCGGATGATCGAATCGGCCGATTATATCGTCGAGATGGGACCACATGCGGGAGACCGGGGCGGGCGCGTCGTCTGCGCCGCGACGACCGAGGCATTCCGAGCCGACTCACAGGCCATCACGGCGCGCTATCTTCGTGGAGAAGACGCCATTCCGGTGCCCAAATCCCGCCGTTCCGGCACCGGGAAACTCGTGGTGTTGGCCGGGGCGGCCGAGCATAATTTAAAGGAGCTGTTCGTTCGCCTGCCGCTTGGCATGTTCATCTGCGTCACCGGCGTCTCGGGCTCCGGCAAAAGCACCCTGGTGGAAGATACGCTCTACCGTGCCCTCGCCCGCGCGTTTCGCGTCGCGTCCCTCCCCATGGGCCGGTTCAAGGCGATCAAAGGGCTCGAACATCTGAAAGGTGTCCGGCTCATCGATCAACAACCCATCGGCCGCACTCCCAGATCGAACCCGGTCACGTATTTGAAGGCGTTCGATGAAATCCGACAGCTCTTTGCCTCGGAACGCGACGCCCTGCGGCAGGGGTTTACACCGGGTCACTTTTCCTTTAATGCCCCGGGGGGTCGCTGCGAGCGCTGCGAGGGCAGCGGTGTCGAAAAGCTGGAAATGTATTTCTTCGAAGATATCTACGCGCCGTGCGAGGTCTGTGACGGCCAGCGCTTCAAGCCCGACGTTCTGGCCATCCGCTACCGCGGCAAAACGATCTCAGACGTGCTCGCCATGAGCGTTGACGAGGCCGTGCTGTTCTTTCACGGCTCTCCGAAGCTGCAAGCCCGCCTGCATCTGCTCACGTCCATGGGACTCGGATACCTTCGTTTGGGCCAGTCCGCCACCACGCTGTCGGGCGGCGAAGCCCAGCGGCTGAAAGTGGCTGCGGAGTTGAAAGATTCGAGCGCGAAAGACCTGCTCTACATTCTGGATGAGCCGACGACCGGCCTCCACTTCGACGATGTCAAAAAGCTGCTCGGCGTGCTCCATAAGCTCGTGAATGCCGGCAATACGCTCGTCGTGGTGGAGCATAACCTCGACGTCATCAAATCAGCCGACTGGGTCATCGATCTGGGACCGGAAGGCGGCGCAGCAGGCGGTCACATTGTGGCGGAGGGGCGGCCCGAACAGGTGGCGAAGGTGCAGGCGTCCCATACGGGCCGGTTCCTGGCCAAGGTCCTGGCCTCGTAGATCCGGCGAGGTCGCTATACAGGCCCCCTTCGCCAGCGGGCGCATGCCGGCCCCGGCGGCCCCTAGCGGCGTAAAAGCAGGATAGAATAACCGTATGTATCGAACGGTCTTCTGGTTCGTGGTGGGATGTTCGTCGCCACACATGATGCTGATCACCGGTGAACCGCAGACGGTTCCGGGGTTCAACGAGCGACTGAACCAGGCGCTGGGAGCGGACGGGGGCGTCCAGGTATATCAGGACGCGGCAGGCAATGTCGGCACGGTCATTGATCCGCCAGGCGGCGCACGCCGGTTTACCGTGCAGCCGCCGCAAAGCCCCTCCATGAATGTGGGGCCTCCGCTCCAACTCTCTCCGCCGCCCGCCATATTGCCGCCGGCCGCCACACCGAGTCCTCCGCCTCCGCCGGATTTTCCGCACAAGGCTCGCTAGGATCAGCCGCTGATCGCCAGGACGCACCTGGCCCATCCGCCAGGTGGCGGCATACGTGCATCCTGCTATCCTGGCTCAACGATGACCATTCTCGTTCTCGAAGACAATCTTCTGGACCAAGCGGTGATCCGGCGTGCGCTGTCCGGCACCGAACATACCGTCCTGGAGGCGTTGAACCTCGATGCTGCGCTCGAACAGCTGACCGGGCGGCATATCGATGTCGCGATTGTATCGCTCAGTGCCATTCCAGAAAGGGCGGTGCCTTACTTACAGCGGCTGTTGAACCAAGCTCCCGCCACCAAAGTCGTCGCACTGGCGCCCGCCCGCGGCGGAGACGGACTCACCACTCTGCTGCGGGCCGAGTCGCTTCATGCGCACCATCTGTTGGCCAAACCAGTTGATGATGAACAACTTTTGGCCATCATCCAGCTGACATGCCCAACGTCGACCCGGTAACCGCGCGGATTGCGGTTCCGCTTTCGAGGCTCCGAACAAGACCATGACGCTTCAGCGCTCAATCGCGACAGAGGGCGCCCATGGCCAACGTGCCGCTTTCAGGCAGCTCGCTGCCGTTAAACGCATTCTCGTCGTCGATGACGATCCCTCCTCTGCACCAGATCGTTGAATCAGGCTGGATATGACGTCCTTGAGGCGGCGGGCAGTTCCGAAGCCATGGCCTTGTATACCGCGGCGACGGAACCGATCGATCTGCTTCTGATTGATCTCTTCCTTCCCCCGCCAGACTTCCAATTGAATTCGGCGGGTACTCAGTACCCCTGCGTCAATGGTCATCAACTGTTGTGCCAGGTGCTCTCGCTCAAGAGGCAGGTCTGCGCTCTTTTCGTCTCCAGCCACCCTTATGCCGGCCTCGATTGGCAAGGGATGGCCATTCGACGCGAACAGTTCCTTGAGAAACCATTCTCGGTTGAGTCTCTTCTCACCCAAGTGGCCGCGGCACTCGCTGCTCCACCCATCCCCCACAGTACTATTGGTGACATAGCTTCTCCGGACGAGGTGCAGTGGGTGGACTGACTGGTCTGTCAGGGTCTTCGCGTTAAACCTGGCTTTCCTTGCCAGGCTGCGGACCCTGCGCTAGACTTTTCTCCATTCCACCATGGCACGAGCACGCGCAACAGAAAATGCCCGCCCGCGTCCGAAACCCGTTGTGATCGAAGAGATCACACGAGGCATCGAACAGTTCCAGGATATCCTTACGTCGATCGAAGATTTCAGCCGTGAAGGGTTCCCCTACCGGGATGCGGCCCGGGCCAAGGCCGAGCTGCAGCTGCGCGAATGCGTGCGGCGGATCTTCGGGGAACGTTCACCGGAGTTTCAGACCTGCCGCAATTATCGACTTCGGACGACGAACAAAGATGAAACGGCTCAGAGTCTGGCTGTCGTGAGGTCCCTGATCCAGACGCTCGAAGACAAGAAATCGGATCTTCAAGGAAACAAACCGCCGGCAAAAGAGCTCCCCGCCGTCGTCCCAGTTCCCGCGCCTCCAGCAATGACGCTGGTTCAGGCGGCCGTTTCCGCCGCACAGCCGGCCGACTGTCAGCCTCCGATCGAGGCGCCACCGATCCCCGGCACAGACAGTTCCTCGGCGGCTGCATCGGTTCCTTTACCTCCACCTGTAGAGGTGTGCCTTTCAATGCCGGTTGCTTCCGCGCAGGCTCCACCCGTGATGGCGCCACCCGTTCCCCCAACGGTGGAAAGAGATATGGCACCGATCCCTTCTGTGAAGCCGGATGGCTATGTATCGTCAGATGTATCCATCCCGCCATCATCGGTGAGCCCACAGGCAGCCCCGCCTTTGACTTCGGCGCCGTCTCCTATCCCGCCTGTCGCAGCAGGCCCGCCGCCGCAGGCGGTCGACGATGTTCCCGCAACCTCAACTGTTCCGGCCGAGGCGCCCGTGACCATACTCATCCCGGCCGCGCCACTGCCACCGCCGACCTTTCTCCAAGCAGGTTCCCCTCGCGGCTCCGAAGCATCCGCCCCATCGACGGAAGCGGATCCGCTCGAACGGTTGCGCAAAGTCTGCCTGCGGTTCCATGCCGTCGCACGTCAATTGCGGCTCAGAAAGGACTATCGTGCCACGCTCGAAGTGGAGGACGACTATGATCTGCAAGACCTCTTATGTGCGCTCCTCAAGGGGGAGTTCGATGAAGTGGGTACCGACGAATGGACCCCGCCCTATGCCGGCGGGGCAGCCAGGACGGCTTTCCTGCTGCACGGCGACCGGATTGCCGTGGTCGCCAAGAAAACCCGCTCCGGACTGACGCCGACGGACCTGGCCGATCAAGTGGCGGCCGATTCTTCGCGCTTTACCGGCCGGGATCACTGCCGCACACTGTTCTGCTTTATTTACGATCCGGAAGGTCGCATCGGAAGCCCGAAGCGGCTGGAAACGGACTTAACCAGCGTCAGCGACCGCTATATGATTGACGTGCTTGTCGCGCCCAAATGAGACTATGGCTAAAACCAAACTGAAGACCGTCCCTCCCGCCGTCGCTCCCTCCACTCCGGGTCCGCTGTTGACAGGGCCGCAACGACTTCGCTACGGTGGGCCCGAGCCGGTCCCTACGACGATTCCCTATACCATCCATGCGCCGACTTCCGGAGAACGACTCATGTCAGACCGGGCGTATATTCTGATCAACGTGCTGCCGGGGCAAACCTCCTTCGTGGTGAAGGCGCTCGGCCAGATTAAAGAGATCAAGACCATCGATCCCTGTTGGGGCAAGCCGGATATCATCGCCCTTGTGGATGTGCCGGACCAAGATGCCTTGACACAATTAGTGCTGAGCCGCATCCATGCCATTGAAGGCGTGACGCAAACCGATACTCACCTCGTCTATCGCCTCCAGGAATCCAAAGCGAAATGAGATTCAGAACGGCCTCGGTCCTCGTCTTGGCGGCTTTCCTCATCGGTTGCGCCAGCATGCCCGAACCCTACGAAACGGATGGCATCGATGTGATGCTGTCCGCCCAGGCCGGCGACGTCAAAACCGCGGTGGCACAAGTCCTGACCGATGCGGGATATGAGGTTCAGTGGAAGGATGAGGAAACACTCAGCACCGGCTACCGGGATGAGACAGGCGGTCCTTGGAATGGGCTGCTTCATTGGCGGTTCGGGACCGTGAAAAGTCGAGTCGAAGCTCTCATCACACCGTGGCCGGATGAGACGACCCGCCTGCGACTCCAGGTCCTTTCGAAGGGGAAAGACGGCATCTTTACGCCGTGGGACACCGCTCCCAGCGGGCTGCCTCAAAGCGCCGGCAACCAACTTCGGCTCATCAAAAACGCCTTGCACCTCTTGTAGCTAAGCCGATTCCTTTTCGCCCTCGGCGTCATC
>CBDIWQ010000341.1:0-8164 GCA_965285965.1 uncultured bacterium
CACGGCACGCATCAAATACTGAAAGGGCAGATCGCTCAGCCTCTGGTGATCGGACATGACCGGGCGTTGATCCGGACCCAAGACGGCAAGGAAACGAGTTTCCCGATTCGCACGCAGGCACGCAGCAAAATGGCGTCGATCCCCGTCGGGGTTGAAGCCGTCTTCATGGTGGATGAGACGAACAAGATCGTGGACGTGAATCTCGCGAACAAAGAAGCAGTCGAGCAGGCGGGCACTATGTCCGAGCAGAAATCACCGTTGAAAGGCGCGCAACAACGGGTGCTTGGGACCGTGGCGAAGCCTATGCAAGAGAACCGCATCACCATCCGCACACGCGAGGGCCAAGAACAGCCTTTTGAAGTGAGACCGTCGATGCGAGACAAAATGGCCACGCTCACCCAAGGAGAAGCGGTCGTCCTGCTGGTCGATGGAGATAACCAGGTGGCCGATGTGGCGGTTCCTCCAGGGCAAGAAAGCTCCAAGTAGGCGGCCAAATCGGACGATTGGACGGCGATCCCGCCGCAGCAATGGCGGGACCGAGAGCCCGCGTCCGCGTTCTCCTATCTGAAGGACAGCATCAGTCATTCAAGTTAACCCGCAACCGAGCTGCGGGATTAGAGCTAGGAATGGGAATGGACCGGTTCCGGGGCGAGGGGACCGGCTTGAAAAACGGCGGAAAGAGGCGTCTGCGGCTTGTACCGGCTGAACCAGGCCGCGGTCGCCGCCGTCATCAAGAGAATCAGGCTGATCCCCATTAAGCTGGCGCTGGGACCCAGACTGTCCGCCGCCCAGCCGAAGCCGGCCATGCCCGCCATCGACGATGCCATTCCCCCGGTCGCGAAACTCGTGAAGACGCGGCCGAGGAGATGCGCGGGCGTCAGTTCCTGAAGCACCGTCCAAACGAGCGGCGTGAACATCGCGGTGCTGCCGCCGATCAGGGCGATCACCGCGGCTGCCGCGAGAGGAGCCTCGAGAAAGCCCAGCACGCCGACGGCCAGCCCTCCGACCGCCAGGGCGCCTGCGATCAGACGCAGGCGCCGGGAGAGGTCTCGTTGCGTGATCGAGGCGAGGAGAAGCGAGGCGAGCAGCATGCCGAAGCCCAGAGAGGACCACAGCCAGCCCATCTGGATCGGACCCATTGCGAGCACCTCCTTGGCGAATACCGGCAGAAGAAACACGAACGCGCTGATTCCCACGCTGTACAGCGCGGCCGTGATCATCAGCAGGAGGATGGTCTTTTGTTCTAAGAAGACGAACCGAAATCCGGCGGAAAGATCCTGCACGACTCCGGTCGTCCATCCCGTCCTCCGGAGGCTCTCCGATTCCCGTATGCGGACCGGCAGCAGACAGAGGGCGGAGAGAAGAAATGTGGCCGCATCGACATACAATACATTCTGCGCTCCCATGAGCGCGATCCCGACCCCGCTCACGGCGGGTCCCACCAACAGCCCGACATTGCTCGTCGATTGCAGGAGAGCATTGGCCCCCACCAACCGGTCCGGAGGCGCGATCAGCGGAAGAGCGGAGGACAGGGCGGGGCCAAAGACAGTCGAGACGATCGCTGTCACGAAAACCAGGAGATACAGCCGGTCCAGCGTCAACGCCTCCATCAAAAAAAGCAGCGGGATCAAGACAATCAGTCCGGCACGGAGCACATCGACCGCGATCATGACCGGCTTCTTCTGCATCCGATCCAGATACACGCCGATCAGCGGACCGACGAGCAGCGGCGGAAGCGTCTGCAACAGCCCCACCACCGTCATCTTGAGCGCCGAGCCCGTCAGTTCGTAGACAAACCAGAGAAGAGCCACTTTATTGAGACTGTCGCCGATCTGCGAGATCGTCTGTCCGGCAAAAAGCAGACCGAAGTCCCTTGTCTTGAGCAGTTCCCACGCCCGACCTCCGCTGTCGGGTTGAGCGGTCTCTCCCTGCTCCCGCCTGTCTTCAGGCATGCCGGCCTCGCTCCGCGGGCAACGCCCGGCCATGCGGACGTCCGTGTCGCGAGCCGGCGGTCCGTCCGGCCGACACGCTTCGTTCTTCGATAACCCGTTCATAGAGCGCCACATAGTCCCGCGCCATGCGGTCGGCCGTAAAGCGCGCTTCGAAGGATGCCCGGCAGCGTTGCCGATCGAGCGAGGGAAGCCGTTCGACGGCCTCCGCCATTTCGGCGAGCGTCTCGCACACGAAGCCGGTGACGCCGTCCTCGATTATTTCCGGAATCGATCCGCGCCGGTAAGCGATGACCGGCGTCCCGCAAGCCAGGGCTTCGATCAGCACCAACCCGAAGGGTTCGGGCCAGTCGTACGGACAGACCAAGGCGGCGGCATTGCCGATAAACTCATTTTTTTCGGCGTCCGAAATCTCACCGATGAATTCGACGAGCGGATGGTCGAGCAAGGGTTCGATTTCCGACTGGTAGTACTGTTGATCCGCGGGGTCGACCTTCGCCGCCAGCCGGAGCTGGCGCCCGGTCCGTTTGGCCAGCTGGACGGCATGATCCGGCCGCTTCTCCGTGGCAATCCGTCCCACAAAGGCCAGATACCTGTCGGATTGCGGATGAAAACTATAGAGATCGCGCGGCAACCCATGGTGGACCGTCCCTTGCCAGTTGGCCCAGCTGATCGGGCGCCGCTGAGCGTTGGAAATCGACACCAGCGGCATGTCGGCATACTCGCGAAAGACGGGCACGAGTTCGGGCAGATCCAAACGCCCATGCAACGTCGTGAGCACCGGGACCGTATTTCTTCGGCCGAGAGGAAATCCAAGAAAATCCAAATGAGAATGAATCAGGTCAAAATCGCCTGTCGCGCCCAGCGACCGCTCTTGCAACATGATCATGGGCGCGTCGCGATTGAAAATACCGGCATTGAGCCGGAGCGCCTGAGGGCACACCGCCTCGAGCCGGGCGGCGGTTTCCGAATCGCCGCTGGCAAACAGCGTCACCTCATGGCCCATGCGCACCAGTTCCTCAGTGACATAGGAGACAATCCGTTCGGTGCCGCCATAGAGTTTCGGTGGCACGCTTTCCCATAGCGGAGCGACTTGCGCGAGTTTCATTGGATCCTTTCCTCCAAGCGGGGAGCGGTTGGTGACTGGGCCCGGCACGGCCGCTCTCGGGCGACGGCGTCGCGACGCAGCCTGAGAATCCGCGATGTTCCCGGTACGAACCACCGGTGATACGCTGGGACTGCTGGCTCGTATTCAAGCAGACAATGCGCTTCAGGAATACTGGACAAATGTGGGCCTTTGCCTGCCCACTTTGTCCACTGGGGAGCGGAGCAGAAGCATTGCGGCGAGTGGACGGAAGCGGTCTGTCAGTGGCTCACGCCTTATTACCGGGGAAAGCCCGTGCACTGCGTCTCACCCGGCCAACAGAAGGCGATGTCACTAAGTCATGCGAGTGCAGGTATCAGTCGGGTGCGGTCTGTAGCCCGGAGGGAGTGAGGCTGGCTGAACGCATCGGTCTCACCGCGGAGTCGCTGGTCAAGCAACGGGTCACTGCCCACGCTCGGATAGTCACGACGCAGTGGCTTTAGATCGACTCGCCGAAGGCCGTTTGGAGAGCGGTTCGTAACGACTCATCGCCGACCGGTTTCTCCAGATAGGCGACGGCCCCGGCTGCCAGCGCCCGCGACTCGGTGGCCGTGCGTTCATCACTGCTGATGACGACAACCGGAATGCACGAGAGGGCCGGCATGGACTTCAGCCGTTGGAGCACCATATAGCCGTCGCCGGCGGGTAAATGCAGATCCAAAAGGATGGCCAGCGGATGATGCTGACGTGCGCTGCTGATGGCTTGGTAGCAGTCCGCGGCAAACACACACGTATAATCTTGCTTTCGCAGCCGTGCGCTTAAGATCATGCGGGTATCCACATCGTCATCCACAATGAGAACAGTGCCTTTCGTCACGGCGCTACTCCTTCCCCAAGCCGTTCCACAACCTCTGCTCATGATCGAGCACCCGCTGGGCAGTCGAGAGTTCCGCAGCCATCTGTGTCAGGACCCGGCCGGCCGCCTCGCTATCGCGTCGTTCGGCAGCGGTCTGAAGACAGGCGGCCCTGGCGCCCAAGGTTCGAAGGCCGAGATTCAGCGCATTGCCCTTGAGTTTGTGCGAAAGTTCCGCAAGCGCGGGGAAGTCGCCGGCCTGATAGGCTGCCTGTAATCCCGCTAAGACCTCAGCGGCCTGGCCCGCGAAATGGGCGATGAGGCTAACCAGCATCTCGCCATCCAGCCTGCGAAGTTCATTCAAGACCGCGCGGTCGAGTATATCGTCGCTGACGGGCGCCTCGGGGGGCAGCGGACCTACGGGATGTCCCGTGACCCAGCGCTGCAGAACTTCCCCCAACATGGCCAGCGGGACGGGTTTGGTGACACAGTCATCCATGCCGGCGGCCAAACACTTGCTGCGGTGTTCCGGCATGGCATCTGCCGTCATGGCAATGATCGGGAGCCGCCGGCCCGGTTGCTCCCGGGCCCGAATGGTGGCTGCCGCAAGGTATCCGTCCATGCCCGGCATCCGGCAGTCCATCAGCACCGCGCCATAGGCCTTCTTCTCCAAGGCCTCCAATGCCTCAATACCGCCGCTCACGACATCGACTTGGTATCCTAATTCCTTGAGCATCCGGCCGGCCACTTTTTGATTGATGAGATCATCCTCGGCCACCAAGATGGCGGCAGTCGGGCGCACCGCCTGGGGAGCGGCGCCGGGGGCACAGGCCATGAGGGGCGCCGCATCCTGCGATAGTGCCGGCACCGGACTCTGGTTCAAGAGCGTCGCCAGGCAGTCGGCGAGATGCGTCTCTCTCACCGGCTTCACCAGATAGGCATTGAACCCGGCTCGGTGCGCTTGTTCGGCGTCCCCTCGCATGCCGACCGAGGTCAGTAACACCAACTTGGTCGCCTGGAGCACCCCGGGCTCCTTTTGGAGCGCATGGGCCAACTGGAACCCATCCATCCCGGGCATCTGCATATCGATGATGGCGACGTCAAACGGTCTGGAGGCGGCCCATGCGGCGCATATGACAGTCCGGCCTTCTTCGGCCCCCGCTACCGACACATACTCGGCCCCCCAGCCACGACAGTGATTCTCCAATATAAGACGATTCGTGGCATTGTCATCAACGATGCAGATCCGCCGTCCCTGCAACATCAGACGCGGCGGCTCATGAAGCTCGCTCAATGAGGGCTTCCCCAGCACTGCGGTAAACCACAGCGTCGACCCCTTGCCTAGGGAGCTGGTGACGCCAATCTCGCCGCCCATCAATTCCGCCAGTTGCTTACAGATCGCTAAGCCGAGTCCTGTTCCTCCGTACCGGCGTGTGGTCGACCCATCGCCCTGGGTAAACGGATCGAAGAGCTGGGATTGGAACTCCGGCGAAATCCCAGGACCGGTATCGGCCACAGCGAAGCGTATCGTCACCGTCTCGGAGGTCTCGCTCAGGCGGGTCACATGGACGGTGACGTCCCCGCGGTCCGTAAATTTGACGGCATTGCCCACCAGATTGATCAGCACCTGGCGGAGACGTCCAGGATCGCCCATCAACCGGCGCGGCGTATTGGTGACGATCAGAGAACCCAGTTCGAGTTGCTTTTCTTCCGCCTTCACCGCGAATATTTGCAGGACTTCTTCCACGAGACGCCGGAGATCGAAGCCGATACATTCAAGAGACATTTTCGCGGCATCCATCTTGGAAAAATCCAGCACATCATTGATGATTTGCAGCAAACTTTCACTGCATTGTTGGATCGTCTCGGCAAATTCCTGTTGCTCCCGGTTTAAGGAAGACCCCAGCAAAAACCCCGTCATGCTAAGAATGCCGTGCATCGGAGTGCGGATTTCGTGGCTCATGGTTGCGAGAAATGTCGACTTCGCCTGAGCGGCTACGCGAGCATCCCGAAGGGCGGTTTCCAGCAGGTGATTTTGATTGTTCAGCTGATCATGCGCGCTTTTGAGCGACGCTTCCGCCTGCTTCCGCTCACTGATATCGCGGAGAAACGCGCTGAACACATAGGCGCCGCCGACTTTGCCCGGTGGAGCAATCGCCAGCTCGATTGGAAACTCTTCCCCATTTTGACGAATCGCCGACAGTTCAAGGCGTTTGCCCAACACTCGCGGCTCACCGCTGGACAAGAACCGTCGCATGCCTTGCTCATGGGCTTCACGGAACCGCTCGGGAATGATGACGCAAGATAACTGCTTACCGAGCACCTCCTCCTTTTGCCAGCCGAACACCACTTCCGCCTGGCGGTTCCAGTCGATAATGGACCCTTGGCTGTCCATCGCGACCACTGCATCAAGCGCGGTTTCCAAGATGAGCGCCGTCCGTGCCTCATGCTCACTCAGGTCTGTCCCACCACTCGAGCGGCCATTCTGTGATTTCTGCATAGCCGAGGGCCCCTTCCATGGGATGACGATTCACCTTGTTTCGTTCGTGTCCTGTTCGGCACAAACCGGAAGAAGCTGTAGCCTGAATGACATCCTGATGGCCGGTTTCAGCTCTCAGCGGCCTGACAGGAGCACAACATGGCCCTCTATAAACCATGTATACACAACGGAAATCCTACCCGGCCGGTATTGAGCGAAGGTGGTCTTGAGTCGGGAAAAGATGGTCCGGGAAGGGGATGCCGGCTACCGGGCGTCGTGGAAGATAACGCCGAGCGTATGGCGCTGTCCCGAGCGGACGCAGCTGACGCCATGCCGCAGATTCACCCGGTAGGCGCTCCGGGTGCCCTGGACTGGCCGCTGATGCACCGCGAACACCACGCCATCGCCCTTGTGAAGCAGAACGACCATGGGCCTCGATTGCCTGCGGGGCCGCTGCTCGGTCATCACGAAGTCACCGCCGGTAAAATCCTTGCCCGGAGCGGATAAGAGCACAGCCACTTGCAGCGGGAAGACCTGCTCTCCGTAGAGATCCTGATGCAGACAGTTGTAATCCCCGGCGCCATAGCGGAGCAGGAGCGGCGTCGGTTTGACCTGGCCGGCTCGGTGGCAATCGGAGAGGAACTCCGCATGCCGGTCGGGAAAGCGGACTGTGCTACCCAGGGCCTCGTTCCAGCGGTTGGCGATGGGCGACAGATGAGGGTAGAGGGAGGTCCGGAGCGACGCAACGAGCTCCGGCAGCGGATACGCGAAATATTTGTACTCTCCGCGGCCGAATCCATGCTGGGCCATGACGACTCGGGTTCGGAACAGCTCCTCTCGGTCATACCACGCGGCGACCTGGGCACATTCATCAACGCTAAGCAAATTCTCGATCGTGGCGTACCCTTCGACATCCAGATCCTTCGACACACGCGTCCAGTCAATCACCCGGATGCGTTCTTCAATGCCTTGGAAGTACAACTTCTTAGGCTCTTCGTGTAAGCCGAAACCTGTGAGGGCAGGCCGTTCAAAACGGCCGTCCAGCAAGGTGCGCGACGCGAGGAATAACGAGCGTCACGTTTGCGCACGGGCGCGAGATGGTGAGCGCCCCGTATCTTCGAGCCGAAGCATAGCTAAACAGTCGCTTCCCGGGCCGTACGTTGAAGGTCCGAACGATGCGAGAACGCCGCTGGCGGCCCGTTTTCAACGGCCTGCTAAGACCAGTATTGCAGGGCCTTCGTATACCCATACAACAGATCGCGTCTGGCAAGAATGCCGACCAGCTTGCCGTTCCGCACGACCGGCACGCGCGCCAGATACCGGTCCTGAAACAGATCGGCAACCTGGACAAGCGTTTGGTCCTCGGTCACCGTCACGGGATGCGGAGACATGATTTCGGTCGCCAGAATCTTTTGGAGGTCCCGTCCGTCGATCATGGCTTGCAGCAGATCATACTCGCTGATGATGCCGACCAGGGTGCCGTCTTCTTCCACGACCGGCAGGCTCCCGAAGTTCCGGTGAGTCATCAGATGCGCGACCGTCAAGGCGGAGGTGCGGGGCGTGCAACGCGTAACTGCATCCTGCATCAACTGGCCGACCGTCAAGGTCTTCGGATCGCAGGCCTTCATGAAGAATTCCGTTTGTCGCATGTCACTTCCTCACTTTCTCGGCTTCTTGCTCTTGGAGGAGCCGGATCCCAGATAGGCGCGCAGCACATCACGCCTGGCAATGATGCCGATCAGCCGATCCCGGGCATCCACGACCGGCACGCGGATCAGATCACTCGCGCGTAACACATG
>CBDIWQ010000342.1:0-4085 GCA_965285965.1 uncultured bacterium
GTCGATACTATCGCAGTCATATTTGCCGGTTTTCTGCAACCGGTTTGTTTTGCTGTAAAGGACATTGGCTATGACCATTCGCATCGGTATCAACGGGTTTGGACGGATCGGGCGCAACGTGTTTCGAGCCTCAATGGGTGATCCGGACCTGGAATTCGTCGCCATTAACGACCTCACAGATGCTAAAACGCTGGCCTATCTCCTGAAGTACGATTCCGTGCACGGGACCCTCAACGCGACCGTCGAAGCGAAGAACGATCAGATTGTGGTCGACGGGAAACCGATGCAAGTGCTCGCCGTCAAGGACCCGAAGGAATTGCCGTGGAAAGCGCTCAACGTCGATGTCGTCATCGAGTCTACCGGCCGATTCACCGATCGGGAAGGGGCCGGGAAACATCTTTCAGCCGGCGCCAAACGAGTCGTCATCTCGGCTCCGGCCACCGATCCCGACCTGACGGTCGTGCTCGGCGTGAACGACGACAAAATCGATTACAAATCCCATCAGATTATTTCCAATGCATCCTGCACCACGAACTGCCTCGCTCCGGTCGCCAAGGTGCTCCTCGAAAACTTCGGTATCAAGCACGGGGTGATGACGACCATCCATTCGTACACCAATGACCAGCAGCTATTGGACCTTCCGCATAAAGACCTCAGGCGCGCCCGGGCCGCCGGCATGTCGATGATTCCGACGAGCACCGGCGCTGCCAAAGCGCTGCACCTGGTCATCCCCCAACTCAAAGGCAAGCTCGATGGACTGGCCATCCGCGTGCCGACGCCCAACGTCTCCTTGGTCGACCTGACGGTCGAAACCGAAAAGGATTGCGATGTGG
Organism: uncultured bacterium; assembly: GCA_965285965.1. Taxonomy (GTDB): domain Bacteria; phylum Nitrospirota; class Nitrospiria; order Nitrospirales; family Nitrospiraceae; genus Nitrospira_D. Next base: position 834 of record CBDIWQ010000342.1, read on the forward strand.
CGTCGGTGAATGCCGCCTTTAAGAAAGCGGCCGACGGGCCGCTGAAAGGCATCCTGAAATACTCCGAAGCCCCCATCGTCTCGATCGACCAGAAAGGCGACGATGCTTCGGCGACCGTCGATGCTCCGTTGACCAACGTGGTGGAGAAGCGCATGGTGAAAGTCACGGCCTGGTACGACAACGAGTGGGGGTATTCATGTCGCGTGCGTGATCTCATCAAGCTCTTGGACAAGCACACAGCCGCCCGGTGAGCAGCATGTATCGGTTCGCTCAAGTCAGTAGCGCACGGTTCTAGCGCTACCTCTTTCGAGAGCCCATGAAGGAGCGTCCATGAACTTGCGCAAGAAAACCATCGATGACGTGCAGCTGCGCGGGAAGCGGGTGATCATCCGCGCTGATTTCAATGTCCCCCTGGACGAATCCCTTCAAATCACGGACGATACGCGCATCCGCTCTACGCTGCCGACCATCAATCGTGTCGTCGACGAAGGGGCCAAGGTGATCCTCTGCTCTCACTTAGGCCGGCCCAAGGGTGCCTTTAATCCCAAGTACAGTCTGGCCCCGGTCGCGAAACGGCTGGGACGTCTGCTGGGAAAAGCGGTCGTCTTTGCGCCCGACTGTATCGGCCCGGCGGTTGAAGAACTGGTCGCGAAGATGAGTCCGGGTGACGTCCTGCTGCTCGAGAACCTTCGCTTTCATCCGGGCGAAGAACAAAACGACGATGCCTTTTCAAAGGCGCTGGCATCGCTCGGCGACGTCTTTATCAACGACGCATTTGGCGCCGCCCACCGCGCGCATGCCTCCACCGTCGGCATCACCAAATTCATCAAGGACGCCGCAGCCGGCGCCTTGCTGAAAAAAGAAATCGAATACCTGGAAGGTGCGGTGGAAAACCCTGTCCGTCCCTTCGTGGCTATTCTCGGCGGGGCCAAGGTCTCGGGCAAAATCGGGGTGATTGAAAACCTGGGGAAGCGGGTCGACAAGGTCATCATCGGCGGTGGCATGGCCTTTACCTTCCTGAAGGCCAAAGGGTTGGAAATCGGCAACTCCCTCGTGGAACAAGACATGCTGGATTTCGCCCGAGGCATCGAAGACCATGCCCTGTCCCGGGGGGTGAAATTTTATCTCCCCGTCGACTGCGTCGTCGCAGCGAGCCGCGAACCCGGCGCGGAAACGAAGATCGTCCCCGTTCAAGAAATCCCGAAAGGCTGGTACGGCCTGGACATCGGGCCGGCATCGGTGAAGTTGTTCAGTGAAGCGCTTCAGGACGCCAAAACGATCCTCTGGAACGGGCCGATGGGGATGTTTGAGGTGGATGCGTTCGCCCGAGGCACCTTGTCGATAGCCCACGCGGTCGGCAATGCCTACGCCCTCACTATCGTAGGCGGCGGCGAAACGGCGCTGGCCGTCCACCGGGCGGGCGAATCCGACAGTATCTCGTTTATCTCGACCGGTGGCGGCGCCGCGCTCGAGTTACTCGAAGGAAAGCAACTCCCGGGTCTCGTGGCATTACCCGATCGCGCTGCTTAAGAATATCTGTTCCCACGCCATCCGGAACGGCTCAATCGTGCGCATACCTCTTATCGTCGGCAATTGGAAGATGAACAAGACCGCCTCAGAAGCGGCGCTTTTCGTCCGCGAACTGGCCGGAAGGATTCCGGCGTCTCTCTCGATGGAACTGGTCATTGCTCCGCCCTTCACCTCACTGGAGTCAGTCCGCGCGGCGCTTGGATCATCCTCCCTCCTTCAACTCGGGGCGCAGAACCTTTTTTGGGAAGATCACGGGGCCTTTACCGGAGAAATCTCCGCGCCGATGTTGCGGGACCTCGGATGCCGCTATGTCATTGTCGGTCATTCCGAACGGCGTAATCTTTTCGGCGAACAGGACGAGGCCGTTTTCAAGAAAGTGCACGCCGCGCTGGCCCACGGACTTCAGCCGATCGTGTGCATCGGCGAGTCCTTGGCCCAGCGGGAAAGCGGTGAGACGGAAGCCGTCCTTATGCAGCAGTTGAAAGGAGGCCTCGCCAGGCTGTCATCCCAGGACATGACTGCCGTATCCATTGCCTATGAACCGGTCTGGGCGATCGGGACCGGCAAAGCCGCCACTCCCGAGCAAGCCGTCGACACTCACCGCGCTATTCGAAGGTTTGTGTCGACGACATGGAGTCCTGCCATCGGCGATGCGACACGAATTCTGTACGGCGGCAGTGTAACGCCCCACAATATTGCGTCCTTCTTGGAGTCCAACCATATTGACGGGGCCTTAGTCGGCGGGGCTTGTCTCCAGATTGAGGCCTTTGCTACAATCGCCGCGGTTGCCGAACAGATTGGAGTGTCACGACAATGCTCTATACCTTAGTAGTTATCCTTCACGTCTTTGTGTGCTTCCTGATGATCGGGGCAATTCTATTGCAGTCCGGCAAGGGAGCCGAAATTGGCGCGGCGTTCGGCGGCTCAAGCCAAACCGTGTTTGGTAGCCGGGGTCCGGCCAATTTTTTGAGCAAGCTCACCGTCATTGTCGCAGGAGTCTTCATGCTCACCTCGTTCACGTTGGCCATCCTGGCCAAGGAACGGAACTTCGCTTCGACCGTGATTGATCTCAAACAAAAGGCCGCTCCTTCCGCACCAACGACGCCTGCACCGGCCGCAGACCAGCCCAAGACCGAATCCCACTCAGGGGATCCTTCATCAGCCGGGCATTAAGCGCCCTGAAGCGCTTGGCATTGTGCCGGCAATGATCCAGCTTATAGGCGGGTCAGCCATGCTTCGTGTGTGGCATCTTCCCCGTGCACGACGGAAAAGAAGGCCTTCTGGAGGGCGAGCGTGACGGGTCCTGGCTTACCAGTCCCGATCCGTCGATTATCGATTTCCCGAACAGGCGTCAGTTCGGCAGCGGTTCCTGTCACGAAGACTTCATCAGCGATATACATTTCATCTCGCGTGAACCGTTCCTCTACAACCGGAATCTTCCGTTCGCGCGCAAGTTCGATGACGGAATCCCTCGTGATGCCTTCGAGTATCGAAGTGAGAGGAGTCGTTTTGAGGATTCCACGCCGCACGATAAAGATATTCTCCCCCGTTCCCTCAGAGACGTAGCCCTCCGGGTCAAGAAGAATGGCCTCGTCGTATCCATCGACCTTGGCCTCTCGCTTGGCCAAGATCGAGTTCACGTAATAGCCCGAAATCTTTCCCCGGGTCATCGATACGTTGACATGGTGCCGGGTGAATGAGGCCACGCGGGCGCGCATGCCA
>CBDIWQ010000343.1:0-4201 GCA_965285965.1 uncultured bacterium
CGAAAATGGTGTGCTTCCTGCTTGTGACGATGTGAGGCTTATGCTATACAGTCGCCCGCGGCGGCATTCACTCACATTACCGTAGGGAGCATCCATGGCACGAGGACGAGAGAAGGATCGTAAAACAAAAAAGAAGCATCGGAAGAATGTGGAGCGAAAGAAGGGGCTGGTCAAAGCACGGAAGGGAGCCGCCAAGCGCGGGAAGAAAAGCAGCTAGCGGTCGGATACGCGCGGAGTTTCTTCGGCACCATCAGCCAGCCGCTTCAGTTCTGCGCGGATGTGCTGCTCGGCCATTTCCGGGACGAGGCGCTGCACCGCTAGGTCGACGGCTCGTTCAGCGGTGGTCCGAACGAGTTCATCAGCAAGCAACGGCGCCTGCTTCAACGCCGCCTGCCGGATCTCTTCTTTCACCACCAGATCGATCGCACTGAGGTGTTCGCGCACCGCCTCCGGTACCTGCTTCCGCACCCCCGCCTCCGCTTGTTCCCGGACCACCTGTTCCAGCGTCTCGCTGATGGAGGCAGCAGTCAGATCGGATACCATCTGGCAGATGAGGGGTTCAGAGGCAGTCATTTCTTTGTGAATGAGGCCAGGTAGCTCCGCGGCTATCAGCGGTTGAAGGATCGTGGCGAGCCGTTCCCGCGACAGCACATCTCCCAGTTGCGCCGCCAATTCATGGTGCACGAGGGGACGTACCTGGCTGGACATTCGTTCCTCGATAGCGGCGGACAACAGGTCGCCCAGTCGTTTTTCCGTCCGGTCGCTCAGCGATTGAAGCAGCTGCACGAGGAGACTCTTCATGACATCTTCCGGATCCTGGGAGGGAGGGTCGGCGGCAGGACTTTCAAGGGACTCGATGCGCTGGTTCATGGCCGCGTCCTCCTGTTCAGGCGAGTCGTCGATGAAGCCGGCCGTCTCATGGTGTTCGTCGGAATCCGTCCCGGTGGAGACGGGGGGCCACACCCGTCGTTTGAAGCCGCTGCTCTTGCTTTGCGGGGTCGGTTGCAGGGATTTGATGATATCGAGCAAATCACCGGCCTGAAAGGGCTTCTTGAGGAAGGCTTTCACGCCCAGCGTCCGCAGATGGCCTTCATCCGGTCGGTCGGCGGAATCGATCATCGAAATCAGATAGGTCTCAGTCAGATGGTCCAGCTTATTGACTTCTTTGCAAAACCCGGAAAACGTCATATTGTCGAGGTGGTAATCTGCAATGATCAGCGCGGGGCTGATGCGGCGGGCCGCCTCGAGGGCCGCGGGACCATCCTGAAACCCGACGACATCGAACCCTTCGGGAGTGGATGTTTCCTCTACCATTCGTCGGACGGCGGGACTGCTGTCGACAATAAAGATCGAAGAAGACATGACAATCTCCAAATGCGTGGACTTTCTCGAAGCTAGCAGGGGGGGTATGCTTTGTCAATGAAACAGCCGTTAGGTGATTGTATTCATGTGGGAAAACCATGCGCGGGTGCCGTGGCGGCAGGACGGGTGCAACGGGCATGAGTGCACCGATTCGCGTCGTGTTCTTTGATGCGGCCGACACACTGTTTCATGTTCATGGATCGGTGGCCGACATCTATCTCCAGCATGCCGTTCAATTCGGGTTCCCGAAAACGCCGGACTCGCTCGGTGCGATCTCCCGGGCCTTCAGCCGTGCGTTCCGGGACGCACCGCCGCCGATCTTTGCCGCAACCGACCTTGCACAGATCAAGCACAGCGAGCGGCTCTGGTGGTTCGATATCGTGCACAATGTCTTTTATCGGGTCGGCATGTTCGATCGGTTCGATGACTTCTTCGAGCAGGTGTTTCAGGTGTTCGAGGACCCGCGATCATGGCGATTGTTTCCGGACACCATGGCGGCGGTGGGAGAACTCAAGGCCCGGGGGCTGGAGCTGGGCATCATTTCGAATTTTGATTCACGCCTGTTTCCGGTCATGCGCGGGCTGGGACTTGCGGATGTCTTCGATACGGTCACGATCTCCAGCCTCACCCGCGCGGCCAAACCCGCCCCGAAGATTTTTCAACTTGCGCTGGAGAAGCATGCAGTCGACCCGGATGAGGCGGTGCACGTCGGAGACAGTGTCCGCGACGATGTGGAGGGGGCCAAGAAGGCCGGCTTGCATGCGGTGCTGCTGGACCGGCAGGGGAGGCCTCATGAAACGGGCGGTCATGTGATTCAGACCCTCACGCAACTGCCGCCGTTGATCGCTCGCTTATAACGCTTATAAAAGGAGAGGGACGACGTCTTTGGCGCGCCCTTGCACCGACAGGTCGACCCGGGCCGACTGAGCGGTCTGGTCCAGATTGATCTCGGCCACGAATGCCCCCGCGTCTTTGGCGACGGACGCAAAGCCCGCTGCAGGATAGACGACACCGGACGTTCCGATGATCAGCAACACATCGCAGTTCCGGAGCGCCTCTTCGCAACGGGCCAAGTCCTCCGCCGCAAGGGATTCACCGAACCAGACAATATGGGGCCGGAGGAGCCCGCGGCACCGGCGGCACGTCGGGAGGAGGGCGATCGGCACGTCGCGGTTGTGTTCGACCATGCCGCAGGCGGTGCAGCGCACCATCCAGATGTTGCCATGAATCTCAGATAGCTGCCGCGATCCCGCGGCCCGGTGCAAGCCGTCCACATTCTGCGTGATGAGCCAGAACTGCCGGGACCGTCGCTCGAGTTCGACGACGCTGTCATGAGCCGCGTTGGGACGTTTCGTGGCAATGAGTTCGCGCCGCCAGTTGTACCATTCCCAGACGAGGTGCGGATCGCGCTCAAACGCTTCGGGCGTGGCCAGATCCTCGGCCCGGTACTGGCGCCACAAGCCTTCCGCACCCCGGAACGTGGGCACGCCGCTGTCGGCGGAAATGCCCGCGCCGGTGAGAACGGTGACGGCCCGCGATTCTGCCAATCGGCTTCGTAAGATGGCGAGGTTTGAGCCCGGTTCCATGGCGATTCCCAGCCGTCGGGCGGCTGCGGTAGTTGATCCCCGCATGCTATATTGCGGCGCAGGGTTGAGGCAAATCACGGGGACGCTATGAAACACATCATGATGGTCGGTGCCGGGTCAGTCGGCGGATTTTTCGGTGCGCAGCTCGCCAGATCGCACGCCAATGTCTCGTTCCTTTTGAGGCCGAAGACGCTGGCGGCCGTGGAACAAAACGGACTGACCATTCGCAGTGCCAGCGGGAGCTTTACAGTGCGCCCGCCGGCGGCGGCGGATGCGACCAGGCTTCCGCAGCCCGATCTCATTATCTTAGGCGTGAAGGCCTACGATCTGGATGAGGTGATGGATCAAATCGAACCGGTCATGACGGATCGGACCGTCATCCTCACGCTCCAAAACGGCATCGACACGGAAGATCGCCTGATCGCCCGCATGAAGCGGGATTGCGTCGTCGGCGGCGTGGCCTTCATTTATTCGAAGATCGTCGAACCGGGCGTCATTGATCATTACAAGAAAGGGGCGGTGGCGGTCGGGGAATTGATGGGGCATGAAAGCGAGCGCCTCCTGAAGATTCGCGATCTCTTCACCTCCGCCGGCGTTCCCTGTCAGTTTTCAAAAGATATTCGGCGCAGCAAGTGGGAAAAGATGTGTTGGAACTGCGTGTTCAATCCCATCACCGTGCTGATCAACGATCGGGTGGCCAAAGCGTTGGATCATCCCGAGATGTTGCGCGTGATTCACCAGATCGTCGATGAGATTACGGCGGTTTCAGCGGCGGTGAAGGTGCCCTTGCCCCCGGATATGCCGGAACGGGTCGTGAAGTGGACGCAAGAGATCCGCGATATCCATACGTCAATGTACGACGATTGGAAAGCCGGGCGGCCGACGGAGATTGATTACTTGAACGGCTACATCGTGCAAAAGGGACGCGAGTTGGGCATTCCGACGCCGGTGAACGAGGCCCTAACCGCGATGATCAAGACGATCACTGAGAAGGAAAAAGCCGGCGCCGGCGTGGTGCGGATCGAAGGAGCGGTCGTGCAGCCGGTTTCCATGGATCGAACCGCCTTGGAACAGCTGCCGGTCGAGCACCAGGTGACGGACGTCAGCACGGTGATGCCGGGCATGCAGGGGCGGGCCATCGCCTTGAAGGGGTTGCTGGAGGTGCCGGCCTTGGATATCCACGCGGACCATGTCACGTTCCACTCGCTGGACGGACACTATGCCGCCACGCTGACCCTGCAGCAGGCCCGGGA
>CBDIWQ010000344.1:0-15226 GCA_965285965.1 uncultured bacterium
GAATCGGATCCGGTCATCGAGGACCTCGAAGTCTCCCTGGGCGCGCTCCGGGAAGAGCTGCACGTGCGCGCCGAGAACAGCGGGAGCATCGTGGGGCCGGTCGTCTTCGGCGACGACGGTGATCGCGTGGATTGCGCCAAATTAGGCAAAGGCGGCTATTCCGTCCCCTCCATCGTCGAGCCGGAGTATCTGGAGATCCGCCGCTGCACCGCGGACTTCGTGTTGCTCGTGGAAAAGGGCACGCAGTGGAACCGGCTGTCGGAGGATAAGTTCTGGCGCCGCTATAACTGTGTCCTGCTCACCGGCAACGGCCAACCGCCGCGCGGCGTGCGCCGCCTCGCCCGGCGACTGCATGAAGAACATCGTCTGCCGGTGTACGTACTCGTGGATAACGACCCTTGGGGGTATTACATTTACTCGGTCATCAAACAGGGCTCCATCAATCTCGCCTTTGAAAGCCAGCGCATGGCCATTCCCAAAGCGAAGTTCATGGGATTGTCCAGCGCCGATCCGGAGCGGTATGAGCTGCCGCGCAACGTGGGCATTAAACTGAACGACAAGGACATCGCCCGGGCCAAAGAATTGATGAACTATCAGTGGTTCCAGAAGCCGGCCTGGCAGGCGGAAATCAGACGCATGCTGACCAGCGGCTTGAAATATGAACTGGATGCGCTGGCGAACAAGGACTTCCAATATCTGACCAAAAAGTACCTGCCCAGGAAGCTCGAGGAACGCGATTGGCTGGACTGATCTGACCGGCCGGTTAGCGCCCCGGTTGCCGCGAAGTTAAAATCCGTCGAGTGCCGGCGTCGTCTCAACCTCCGCCCACACCCCGCGATGATCGGACGGCCAGAGCACCGATTCGTCCGGCAGACGGCCTGGCCGGTCCAGCACCAGGCGGCTGGAGCGAGTGACCATTCTCCGCTTGGAGTCATTGATCAGAAAGATATAGTCCACGCGCCGCGACACCGTCGGTGCGCCCGCGTGGATCTGTTGCCATACCGTAAACCCGGAAAGGTGAGGGTTCCCCGTCCGAAAGGCATCGATGAACCCGTAGCGGTCCCTCCAATCGGTCAGCGTGGGAGAATCCTCTGGGGCGTTGAGGTCTCCCATGAGAATCGCCGGCCCTCGCCGTCTCCAGCCATCCACGAGTTCGCCGATTCGCTGCAGCTGACATTCGTCACCGTGCGCGGCATGGGCGGAAAAGATCTGGATCCGTCCTTGGGGTGCATCGATCCCCGCTCGGAGGAGGATGCGCGGGTCCCATCGACGGGCGCAGCGGGGAAGGTCATACGCTTCAACATCGGCAATCGGGAAACGGCTGAGGATGGCGGACCCTTCCCTAAAACCCAGAAGGCCGACAATGAGCCGGTCCAGCAACTGGATGCCGAGCAACCGGTCGGTGGCGGGCGCGAAGGCCACATGCAGTCCGAGCGCCTCGGCGATGCGATGCGGTACATGGCCGTGTCGCCGGCTCTCCGAGGCCTCCTGGAGCGCAATGATATCCGGCCGGAGAACCTCCAATTCCCGTATCGCCATGTCGAGACGCTCTTCAAGATGCGTCCCATTGTCGATGAAGCCGGACCAGGGCCCGTCGTGCAGCAGATTGTACGTCAGGACGCGGACCGGTGAAGAGTCATTCTGCACCGCAGTGCCGTAATCCGGAGCCAGGAGTGGCAGGCAGAGGGCAAGCAGAAGGCAGTGCGGCATGATGGTCGGCATAGACATGAAATTGTATCAAGCCGTAGGCTACCTATTGATGTCCCACGCCCGCCGGCATCCGGTTTCCTATGACCCTGGTATGAGGGCATATGCCGAGTCGTAATTCTAGGCGGCTTCCGAGTGATGCCATGGCGGACGACCGCTTATGGTTGGAGGGTGAACCGTGCATCTCGCAGAGCGTCTCTCCGGTTCGTCCAAGACAGCGCTCCACGCATGCCCACGCGCCTGCTGGGCAAGACCGGGGTGGAACTGCCGATCCTGGGATTCGGTACGGCCGCGGCCGGCTCACGGCTGAAGCTCAAAGAGGCGGTCGGCTTGTATGAAACCGCCTTTCGCCAGGGAATCACCTATTTCGACACCGCACCGGAATTCGCCGGGTACGGCCAGGCGCAAACTCAGTTGAGCCATCTGCTGCGGCAGGTGCGGTCCCAGATGTTTTTAGTGACCAAGTGTTTCGAGCCCGACGGCGAGCAGGCGCTCCGGCTGCTGGAGCGAAGCCTGGGTGAACTGCGAACGGACTACGCCGATCTGGTGTTCGTGCACAGTGTCGGCGATGACATGATGGACCCCCGGCGGGTCTTCGGCAGGTCGGGGACCTATGCGGCGCTCATGCGGGCAAAGGCCCAGGGCCTCACGCGTTTCGTCGGACTCTCCGGTCATAGCCGGCCCGCGAGGTTCCTCGAGGCGCTGCGGCACGTCGACATCGATGTGTTGCTCAACGCGGTGAACTTCGCGGATCGCCACACGTACAATTTTGAGGAGCAGGTGTGGCCGGCGGCCGCTCGCGCCAATGTCGGCCTTATTGCCATGAAGGTCTTCGGCGGCGCCCACAGCCCGCCCCCGGCCGCCTTGAGCCATTGTAAAATGCCAACCGAGCATCTGGACATGGCCTTCCGCTATGCCCTGAGTCAGGCCCACGTATCCTGCGCGGTGATCGGCATGGCGACCCGGCAAGAACTGGCCGACAATCTCCGCCGCGCCCGGACCTTCGTGCCATTATCCGGGACCGAGTCGAGACGCATGGCCGACGTCGGAGGCCTCTTAGCCGGTGAGTGGTCGGATCACCTGGGCCCGGTCGCCTGAACCGGCTGCCGCCTCCGATCCGACGTTTTCCCCTTGCGAGTTTTGGATAATTGGCTACAATGGCCGAGCTGTGTCGGTTGTCGTGAAGTCATGACACAGGCGAACCAGCCGAGGATGGTGCTCCTGCCTCTCGTTCTTTCCGAGTGAATCTGAACCCCATGACAAGGACGATCGTTGCGGTTCGAGGAGGGCCCCTGTGCCTCCGTCGCAGCCTGTCGAACGCATGATGAAGACACTTCCCGCCTGGACCGCCCCGTTGCGTGAGTGGCAGCAACGGGCCTTCGCCGCCGTGCTCGGGTCTCAGCATCCTGATTTTCTGGCCATGGCCACGCCGGCGGCAGGCAAAACCCGCTTTGCGCTGCGCGTCGCGCATGAGTTCTTGACGAACGGCTCGGCCACGCGGGTCTTGGTCGTCTGTCCGACCAACCATCTGCGCACCCAATGGTCGGATGCGGCCGGCAAGATCGGCCTCCAACTCGATCCGACCCTCACGAATGAACAGGGCACGGAGGCGGCGGACTACCATGGCGCCGTCGTCACCTATCAGCAGGTCTGTCTCGCCCCCGCGATTTTTCAACGTACTTGCCGGAGCCGGAAGACCCTGCTCATTCTGGACGAGCTGCATCATGCCGGGGACGGCAAGAATTGGGGCAAGGCCTTGCGCACGGCCTTTGAGCCGGCGGTGTTTCGCCTCATTCTTTCCGGCACGCCCTTTCGCTCGGACAACAATCCCATTCCGTTCATTCGCTATGAGCAAGGGGAGAGCCGGGCCGATTTCGCATACGGCTATACCGAGGCCATTCGGGACAGCGTCTGCCGGCCGATCGTGTTCCCGAGCTATGAAGGAGAACTGACCTGGCTCTCGGAAGGCCGGGAGCACAAAGCCACGTTCGAAGACGGACTGACCTTCGATCGCCAGCGCGAGCGCCTGAAGACCGCGCTGCTCCAGGAGACCTGGCTGGGGCCGGTCATCGCGGACGCCCATGCGCAGTTGGCCCGCCTGCGCAAACAGGAACAGCCGGACGCCGGCGGGCTCATCGTGGGCATGGATCAAGACCATGCGCGGTGGATTGCGGAGCTGGTCGCGAGACTCACCGGCACGAAGGCGCTCGTCGCGGTATCTGACGATCCGTCGGCCTCGCGAACCATCGACCTGTTTTCCGAGCACAAGACGCAACAGTGGCTCGTGGCCGTCAACATGGTGAGCGAAGGCGTGGACATCCCGCGCTTGCGCGTCGGCGTGTACGGCACCAACGTGCTGACCGAAATGTATTTTCGCCAGGTGGTGGGCCGCTTCGTCCGCATGCAGGCTCACGTGCCCAAGCCGCAGCGGGCCTGGCTGTATCTGCCGAAAGATCCGGTCCTCGTGCACTATGCCCGACAGATCAAGGCCGAACGCGACCATGTCCTGGAGGACATCATGCCGGCCGGTCAGCGGGATCTCTTCGGCCGCGTGACGGCGCCGGCCGGGAGCGAATATGTGCCGTTGAAAGCGGTGGCCCGGATCGATCTGCTGATCGGTGAGGAGGACATCAGGGCGGAGGGCGCCAGCCCTGCTGCCGCCGAACCCCCGGTGTCGTTGCACGATCAGAAACGGGACCTGCGGGATTTGCACCGGCTGCTCGTCGGGAGCGTCGCCCGGGCGAGCGGGGTGGATCATCGTCGGCTCAATGCAGAATTGATCGCCCGCACGGGAAGCCGCGTCGATCAGGCTACCGCGGAGCAGCTGCAGAAGCGCATTCAACTCTTAGAGCGCTGGCGGGACCGGGGGTATGACGGAAAGCGGTGAGCCGTGTCGGCGAGTCACCGCTTTCTCCGAACAAATCTCTTTAGACCGGCGGCAGCATCATATACAACCCGCCCACGATGATCGGCGCGGTGATGTACATCGCCGTCTTGCCGTAGGTGTCGTACACGCCATAGATCAAAATCGCCGCCATCAAGCTGAAATACAGTTGGCCGATCCCGCGATACCCGGCACTATGTTCGGCGGCCAGGGCGAGGGTGGGGGATGCGAGGATGACGCCTGCCAAAAGCGTTGCCAATCGGTTCATCACGGTCTCCTTCTGCCCTAAGGGCCCGGACATTGGTTGGCCGCCTCCGGAAACAACAACGCCCTACCGGCGAGGCGTACCGGTAGGGCGTCTATCGATGAACCTGGTGTGGAGGATTCCACCCGCGTCAGCACAAGATCACAGAACACCTCTTGGTGTGAACTATGGGCATGCTGCGCTTTCCTGTGCAGGAAGTCAAACGCAGCCGCTGGAAATGCATCCGACGGCAGCGCGAACAGGGCAACAGCGCTCTACCTGTCCGAGGATAGTGGAATACGGGAGAGCCGCCCCGGGTTGAGCCGGGGCGGCAGATTGAACCGGATTCAATAGCTCCGTTGACCGCAGGGCGTCAAGCCGGGCCTCACCGGCCCGATGCCGCCGGCGCGGCCGGATGGGGCTTGATTTGCTCGAGCGACTTACCGGACGGGACCGTGACGGGCGGCACCTGTTTCTCGTCCCGCTGGATGGGAATGACTTTCCCGTCAGCAATCAGTTCGCCTGCCACAATCATGACCGACTCGCCTTGCTGCAACGGCGTGCCCCGAACGTGAATATAATCTTTGTCCTGCAACCGGACGGATCCCAGGTTCGCGGACGGCCCGAGGTCCACGAGGATCTGTCCGCCCTCGACAGGTTGGAGCATGGCTACCATCTGCTCATGCTCGCCGTCCGGCCGCACCGTCATGGTCTGCTGGACTTCACCGCTGACCTGCACCCAATCTCCACGAGGGACCGTACGCGAATCCAGTTGCGACTCGGGCACCTCTAACGCGGCGCCCTGCACCGTCGCTGTCCAGGTCCCTGCCATGCACGTCAGGCTCGCGACGCCCATGAGGCATATAGTCCGCTTCAGCTTCATCGTCGCCTCCTCTGGTCGGATGGTTCCGGGTTTGAGGAGCAGTCGTGTCCGGTCAGTGGCCGACGCCTGATGCGGCGTCTTTGCGCTTTTCCTCATGACCGGGCCTTGTCTTGCCGCTTCCTTTTGAACTCTGCCCCTGCTCTTCTTCCTGAGGACCAAGATGCTGCGCGCTTTCCGGATACTGTTGATGGTGGCGCTCGCGCGTGTCCTGATCTTTGGGCGCCCCGCCGAATTGCGAGTGCGCGGGAGTGTCTTGCGACTGCCGCGCCTGTTCTTCATGGCGCTGTTGCTCCGACGAAGAGCCGGATCGCGATTGGCCGGTCACCGGCGTGGCCTTACTCCCGGCCATCGAGACCGGAGGGCCATATGCCGATATGGAAATCAATCCGGCCGTTGCGATGACGATGGGTAACACCTGCTTCATGCCGCACCTCCAGGTTAAACGACTCCATTGCGTGATCGGGAATCTCTGCTGAAACTGCAAGAGCAGGACCATCGGAAATGGAGAGCTTCCGGCGTGTTCCCCCTCCGTGGAGTTGGACGACTTGTCTCGAACCGGACAAGGCTTCTCCGCTCTGCCCGATCGGCGATCTGGTCTTTGGGGCTTCCCTAGTGGTCAATCAGGCCGGCACGCGTTAGCGTACTGTTATGTGTAAGAGTCATCTTCTTGCTGGTGCGGTCTGGGCAATGACCTTGTGGTCTGCGTCTGTCTGTAGCGGGGCCGATATCGCTCCCGCGCCTCGAGGAACCCCGGCTCCTCCATCGCCGGAATCGCCCAAACCGGAGGTCGCGCCGAGTCCCCGAGATTCCGGCATGGTCAAACAGCCGGAAACGGTGCCGCATCCCGACTCCGTCGTGACACCGCCGGTGGTTGATCCGAAAATGGCCGTCAACCCGGATCAGCCCGCGACCGAATCGCATGATCAAAAGTCGGCGCCCCGCGAGCGTCCGCGGGAAGTCCCGCCTGCTCCGGCCCGGTGAGCGCATGATGCCGGCAGACCGCGATGTGAAAGACATGGTGGTGTCCGGATGCCGGGTCCGGCTGGCCTTTTCCCAGACAAACGGCCGATGGTCTGTGCAAGGTACGGTTGAATGCGGGTTGGCGGAGAACGGCGACATCCAGACTTTTGAGACCGGAGCCTGCCCCACTCGCGAGGACGCGGAGCAGGAAGCGCTGGGCAGGGCGGCCGGCTTGTTGGGAAGCAACGTCGATCGCAGCACGTCCCGCGTGAAGAACTGGAGCTGAGTTAATTTTCAAGAGGGGATACTGCTTATGCCGATGATCGGGCAACCTGTTCCGGAAGGCACCTATCAGTCTTACCATCAAGGCGAGATTCAACCCGTCACGTTGCGCAGCTATGGCGGACGCTGGCTGGTACTGGTCTTTTACCCTGGTGACTTCACATTTATCTGTCCCACCGAGCTGGAGGAATTGGGCTCGATGTACGGGGAATTCCAAAAGCTGGGCGCCGAAGTGCTGAGTGTCAGCACGGACTCGGTCTACGTCCACAAGGCCTGGCATGACACGTCCCCCGCCATTAAGGGGCTGTCATTTCCCATGGTTGCCGATCCCGGAGGCCGCCTGTCGCAACACCTGGGTGTCTATCTGGCGGACGAAGGTGTCGCGTTGCGCGGCAGCTTCATCTTTGATCCGGACGGCAGGCTCTGCGCGTACGAAGTGCATCACAATACGATCGGCCGGAATATGGAGGAGCTGCTGCGCAAGCTTCAGGCAGCGGCATTCGTCCGGGAGAACGGCGGGGTGGAGGTCTGTCCGGCGGGGTGGAAGCCGGGCCAGCGCACGTTAAAGCCGAGTCTCGATTTGGTCGGGAAAATCTAAGTGCCTGGAAGGGTGTCTTCGCCATGGCGTATTACGGTCGCAACGTTGCGGAAACGAAGCCAACCGCCCTGTCGATAGTGGCGGCAATGAGTCTCTCCTGGTTCATGATCCTTCCAGGCTGCGCGCAGAACGACCGTCTGGCCGATCTCAATTCATTGGAGCAGGAGACGGGGGCTGAGGGAAGCACCGTCCCGAAAGCTCGTCCGCCGTTCTACCCCAACACGTCGGGCAACATTGTGTCTCCACCGGGAAATCCCGCGGGGAATCCGGCCGGCGCGCCTCCCATTGTCGGGGGCACGACCAACCAAACGGCCGGTTGGCCGGAGGGCCGCTGATCGATACGTCTCATTCATTAACAAGAAGGACTCGCACGATGAACATGACACGGTTGCTCCTCAGCGTGCTCGCACTGTGCTTTGCAGGCGGCCTCTCTGCGTGCCAACGGAATCAAGAGCAATTGACCCCCGCCGCTAAGACGGAAGAGGGTCGGAAAAGCGCCCAGGAGTATCCCTCCACCCGCAACACGGAAAACCCTGACCCTTCCATCGGCGGAAGCAACCGCGCGTCCAACCGGCCGGAGGCGCACCCCGACGCGTCCGGCAAGGCATCTGATACGACTCCAGCAGGGCATTGATTTCCCTCCGGGCTTCCCTCCTCACAGCCGCTCGGTTGAAGAGCCGACTTGTCGGCTATTGCTAGGGGTTCCCCTAGGTCTACCCTCCCCCCGGATTGCTGTATAGGTTGAGACCCCCATGCGGATAAAATCTCCGTTTATGCGTACAGGCAGCCGGTATTTGCGTCTCCCGTTTCTGATTGCCGCCATCGCGGTCGTCACCGGCAGCACATGGTTACTTGGCTGGCGGTACGTGGAGCAGTCGCTGATCGGGTTGGCGGGAGAAGGGCTGGCGCTGGGCGCCCGGGACATCGCCGAGGGACTCGATCGGACGTTGTTCGAGCGTTATGGCGACGTACGAATTCTTTCCAAAGTGCTGTCCAACCGGGTGGAACGCGATATCGCGTATATGCAGTCGCATATCAGTTGGATGCTGGATACCTACAAAGTTTACCATTGGCTGGGTGTGGTGGACCGGAACGGGCGGCTGGTGGCCTCCTCTTCGCCGGCCATGATCGGCACGGATGTGAGCGATACCAAGTGGTTTCAGGAGACCCGCGCGCGCGCGCTGCACGATCGCGACGCCACCTATGTCGGAGAGGTCGAAGCTTTTGTCACCGAGCGAGGGGCGCCCGATTCCTTGTCCTTCTCGGCAGCCATCTATGACGGCATGGGCAAGTTTCAAGGCGTGGTGACGACCCGTGTGTCCTTGGCAAAGTTAGAGGAGGTCGCTCTCCAGACCATGCAAACGTTGCAGAAGAGCAATTCCATGCTGGCCCAAATGGAATATCAGATTTTAGATAATTACGGCACCGCAGTTATCGATTCGGATCTGGAGCACAAGGGGCTGCTGAATTTGGGCGCTCTCCATCTGCCTTCCATCGAGCTGAGCCGGCAGGGTCGTACCGGGTATATCGAAGAAGAACAGCTGCGCAGCCATACCAGAGTGCTCACGGGCTATAGCCGAACACACGGGTGGGGACAGACCGACTCATTTACCTGGACGGTGCTGGTCCGCATGCCGACGGCCTCGCTGATCACCCCGATGCAAACGTATCACTTCAAGATCGGCGCCGCAGGCGTGCTCATTCTCCTGCCGATTTTCGGCCTGCTGGTGTGGATGCAGCAGCGCCTCCGCGGGGAATGGCTGGTCGCTCAAGCGGAGCGGCTGCGCGCCACGTCGGTGCAAGAGCAATATCACCTTCTCTTACAAACGACCGATCAAGGCATTTTTGGTCTGGACGACGGCGGCCGGTGCACATTTATGAATCGCGCGGCAGCAGAGATGCTGGGCTATACCGGCAACGGACTCCTGGGCCAGCCGCTTCACGAAAAGCTTTACCATGGGGATGGCACTGTCTGCGTTCCGGACACTTGTCCGATGCAGCAGCTCCTCGGCCACGGTCAGGCCTATCGGTTGACGGAACACATTTTGTGGCGGAACGACGGGGCGGCCCTCCCCGTAGAGGGATCCGCATTTCCACTCAATGACAGCCAAAGCACCACGAGGTTCGTGGTTACCTTCATGGACGTCCGGGAGCGGAACGAGCGGACGCAAGCGCTGTTGCAGTACCAGGAGCAATTGCAGTCGCTCGCGTCCCAATTGCGCAAGACCGAGGAAGACGTGCGCCAGCGTCTGGCTACGGACCTGCATGACAATCTCGCTCAAATGCTGGCCCTGTGCCGGATGAAACTGGGGTCGCTGAACCGGACGATGCCGGAGGCTGTCAAGGGGTCCCTGACGTCGGTGGTCGATCTAATCAACGAGGCTCTGCGCTACACGCGGGAACTGATGAGCGACTTGCGGCCGCCCATGCTGGGAGATGAACGAGACCTCGGCGCGGCGGTCCAATGGGTTACGGAAAAACTGGAACGGTACGGACTGACCGTGACGGTTATCGATGACCACAAACACAAACCTTTGGACGCTGACGTGCTCCGGATTGCCTATCAATCCCTCCACGAACTCTTGTTCAACGTGCTGAAGCATGCCGGTACCGCCTCGGCCACCGTCTTGCTGCGCCGTTTCAATCACTATTTCATCATGGAGGTCCGCGACCGGGGGGCCGGTTTCCGGGAGGCCGCTCTCAGGGCGCCCACTGGCCAGGGCGGGTTCGGTTTGTTCAACATGCGGGAGCAGATTCAACGGGCCGGTGGCAGAATGAAGATCAAGTCCACGCCGTCGTCCGGTTCCCGTGTGATCATCGTGCTGCCGCTTCAGGCGGGAGCGCCGATGGCGCAGACCGGCGGCCCGGCCGCCGAGGCAGGCGAGTCCTTGTCCCCGCATCCGACCGAAAAACACGCCACCATTCGCATCCTGCTCGTCGATGATCACCAGATCATGAGAGAGGGACTGCGGAGCATGATCGAAGGCGAGAAGGATTGCGAGGTGATTGCCGAAGCCGGGGACGGCCAGATGGCGGTCGAGCTGGCGACGACGTTACGCCCGGATGTCATCGTGATGGACATCAACATGCCGCGGGTGAATGGACTCGAAGCGACGCGCCGTATTAAACGCATGATGCCTGAGATCGCCATCATCGGGCTGTCCGTGCAGGAAGATCCCACCTTGGAGCAGTTCATGTATGAGGCCGGAGCGTCCGCCTATCTGTCAAAGGGCACGGCGTTCAATCTGGTGTGCGACACCATTCGGCAGGCGTATTTCAAGCAACAACAACATGCGTAGCCTCTCGGGCCATCACCCCCCTTCTTAGGAACCCAGGGGCGCCGCCGCTTCCTGTTCCCTGGAGGGTGCTTCCATGGAAGCGCGCGACACAGGGCGAAGCCGCTTCGTCCTTCCGGCGAACGCGATGGCCAGCGCTCCCAGTAAGGCGGTGCGAAGGGAAGGCCTGGGCATCCATTTCATCGCGGTCACCACGATCTGGGGCGGGGCTTTCCGCTGAGGAGAGGAAGCGCCCGGAGCGGCCGCGGGACGGCGGATCGGTATCGACTCTGAAAAGAGCGCATACATTTCGCGGATGAAGGGAACCAGGTCTTGCGGCCCGCGGCTCGTCACCAGATTGCCGTCACGCACAACGTCCCGGTCCAGCCAGGTAGCTCCCGCATGGACCATGTCATCCCGCACGCCGGGCCATGAGGTGAGGGTGCGCCCGCCTGCAGAGCCGGCCGAGGCGAGCACCCAGGGACCGTGACAGAGCGAGGCGATCGGCTTATGCGCCAGATCGAACGCCTGGACGAAGCGGCGGGCTTCCGTCGATTGGCGCAGGAGATCCGGGCTGATGAACCCACCGGGAATCAGCAGGCCGTGGTAGTCCTCGGCATCCGCCTCCCACACGGTGGCGTCCACGCGGACCCGGCTCGCGGGCTCATGCAGATTGACTCCCCGAATCCGTCCATGTCTGAGTGAAATGACGTCGACCCGAGCGCCCGCCAGCCGCAGGGCCGCCACCGGCACCGTCAATTCGATTTTCTCAAACCCGTCAGCCGCCAGCACCGCGATCCGCCGTCCCTTGAGAGGTCTGAACCTGCGATAGACCGCCATTGCCGGCTCCTTATAATCGTACGCCGTCACCGTATCAAATCCGGCCTCCAGCCTACTACTGGGAGAGCCCCAAGCCTGAAACCAACACGTCACACAGGAGGTCGACGCAAGACAGGCAAGAGGATCGACCGTCTTGAAACCGGCCTCTGCTAGGATGACGAGTACGGACCACCGGCGCTCGTCATCGTTCTCCTGGTATATCCGCAGCTGATGACTCTGGAGGCCGGTGCGTGTTCTCAGCAAAACGGCCCCTGCTTCCCGCACACCCATCTCCGACTCCAGGTCGGACAACGAAAGCTGGTTGCCCTCCGGCCTGTCTCCCGAAGCGGGTGAGATCGCCAGAACAATTCGGGTCCTGCCCATGGTGTTGGGGTCATGCTTTGCGGATGGTTACGCGGCATGGACTCGCACGAAAGCCCCCGCGGCATGAGTGCTCCAAACGCATCCATGCCGCTGGTCACGGCCCATCCTCCTTTTGGAGTGACGCCGGTACGACGGTGAGCGGGAGCGCCACCTGCTGGAGCGCCGTCATGGGACCGCGCTCCCGGAGCGTCGCCAGCTGCGCGGCATCCTTGACCAACAACGCCCCGGCGAATCCCAGGGCGTTGATCGAGATGCCCGCGAAGCATTCCTGTCCCCGTGGCACCAGCATGAGCCACTGCCTGGTGACCAGTAGATTATAGGGAGGCGCGACCGCAGAACCACCCGTGCCCGCGTCGACGGATAACCCAGCCGTGCGAAGCAGCGTCCGATACCTTGCCAGGAACGACGCGGCCGCGTCCTTCCGGGGATCGATCCATTCGGGCTCCATCAACCCATACGCGTGCCGGAACGGCAAACCGGGAATCCAGCCGATGTCGCCGACCATTTGCACCGAGCGCAGCAGGGGCTCGATCGGCAGCCGAGGGCCGGCCCGACCCGGCAAGGGGATCAATTGCAAATGCTTGTGGCGCTGGCTGGCGCCGGCGGCCGGGCCGGCATTATAGAAGACCAGGCCGTCGATTTCGGCCAGGCCGATGAGGAGGGCCTCGCAATCCCTCTGGGTCAGAAAGGTCTGCTGCTCTTCAAACAGGCGCGTGACGATCAGCAGATGATGGTCGACGACGTTGTACTTATTGAGCAGGGCGACATGAGTCGGCGAGAGGTCTGCCACGAACAGATCCGGATCATATGGCAGAAAGGGATTGGTGCGGTCAACGGCATGGACGTGCGTCGCCTTTTCCTTTTCGGCCAGCGCCGTGACCAGCCGTACCTCGAAGGCCACGCCTCCCTGCTGTACGGTGTCCAACCTCGTAGGCAGCGACTGAATCGCTCCACAGCTGAGCGCCCGGGCCGTGCGTTCGAGTAACGAGGGCTGCAGGGTGCCGATCTTCAGGAGGCGATCATGCTCGCTCATAGGCGTCAAGACTAGCGGGAACGGAAGGCGAAAACAAAGCGGAAAATCAGAGTGGCCTCACGCGCGACAGCGCACGACAATAAAACAGCCTTTAACAAAACTTTTACACCTCCCATACATACCCTTCCATCTTCGGACGCCAGCCTATGCTACACAGGACGGCCAGGAACGGACCTGATTTCCGGTCTTGTTCAAAGAAGGAGCGCCATGAAACCTCTATCTGCACTGAAGCCGGCAGCGGCAGCCTGTGCGCTGGTGACGAGTTGTCTGATGCCGGGCATCGTGCCCGCCATGGAACCCGAACATGGTCTGAAGAATCTTCGTTGCGTCCACCTCGATGTGGCGGTGGAACAGGACCCCGCTCTGCATTCCCGGTCTCCCGTGACCGAGGACAGGCTGCAGCGGAACGCGTCCAGTACGCTGCAAAGCGCCCTCCCGCTCCTGTCGGTTACGGAACAATGCGGCAATCGGCTACGGCTGGTGCTCGTGCTGCATGACATGTCCAACAACGGCTTCCAGGGCTACAATGGTCTCCTGATTGCCGGCATAGAACGAGTCGCAACCGTCCTGGAAACGGGAGGCATGCAACAGGTCGAAGTGTGGTCGGGGGGCATTCAGGAATTCCGGGGACCGTTGGAAGGGGCGTCAAAGACGGCGACGCATGCTTTGACGAGAGCCTTGGACCATTTTGCGGAAGCGTACCACCTGTCGGGGAATCCCTGATCCCACCGGAGCCTTCCGGAGTCGTTCATAGGGGAGTCTGGGCGATGCCCCAGAGGCCGATCGCGCTGAACCGTTCGTCAACCGGTCACGGACGATGGAGGGAGCAGGCGCGGCCTCGAGGGGTTCCGAGTAGACGGTCCGCTCTCCGGGTGACGGCGGAGCTCTCACTTGCCTCCTCCCCTGCAGGGGGCTAAGATCGACAGACCAACCGGTCCTGTCTCATGTCACCTATCTCAGGGAGGCGCCATGGCCGTACACACTACACCTCCAAAACTCCGCATCTCTCTCGACCAGAGCATCGAGCGCATGCGGAAGCAACTCACCGATCTGGCTCCGTTTCTACGGAACGGGCAGGCCCTCCGAAGCTTGGAGGAGTTCGACCTGGACACCGAGCGCGTGATCGCAGACCTCCTGGGAGAAACGTCACAATTGCTGGAAGCCTATGAGTATGCGGAACTAGGCGAGGCGGCCGGTCTGGTCAACATGACGGATGAGGCGCCGGAAGGCACGGGCATGGACAGTCAGCGGCAAAAGCTGTTGCAGCGAAGCCGCGTGCTGGAAAGCTGCGTGTCGGAGTTGGAATCGCGGCGGGCTGCGAATCCTAAGATAGCCGGCACCGACCGGCAGATTCTGACCGGCCCTCAGGTGGCCGAGCACATGTCGACGGAGATCCGGAGCGTGCCGCAGAGCGCGACCCTTCAGGAGGCCGCGCGGCTCATGCAGAAATGGAAGACCGGCTCGCTGCTGGTCACCGACGCGCGCGCCTACGTCGGGATCATCACGGATTCCGCGCTGGCGCAGGAAGTGGTGGCCAACGGGCTGGATCCCCGGACGACCGCAGTGGCTGCTTGCCTGCGTGCGCCGCTCGTCTCCATCGAAGGGGACCGGCCCATCATCGAAGCGGTGCGGCTGATGAAGGACCAGACGACCCGGCACGTGGCGGTGACGCAGGACGGGCAGATCATCGGCGTGCTGTCGGTGTCGAATGTGTTGCGGTACTACTCGGGCGTGATCTAGCGGGAGAGCTGCGCACACAGGCTGATCGCTGATGGTGAGCGAGGTTGAGCTCTGAGAGGTCGGTCGCTCGCCATCAGCCATTATTCCATCCTTAGCGATCAGAGTGAGGTGGCTATGGGACCGACAAAAGCCGTCGTGAGGGACAACGCGCTCTATGAAGCGGTGAGCGGCAAACTCATCCGGGACAAATTCGCGAGCCGGCGGGAGATCGAAGACCACGTGAAGCATCACTATCTGGTGCTGCCGGTCGTGGATAATGCCGGGATGCCTTGGTTGCTCGATGGACAACCCATCTACTGTCTTCATGGCAGCCGCTATGAGACGCTCGATGATCAAAAGGTCCATCTCGCCCGTTGTCCCGATTGCGGCGGCATGGGGATCAGAGCCGACGAGTTTACGGTGGAATCGGATTGCATT
>CBDIWQ010000345.1:0-14242 GCA_965285965.1 uncultured bacterium
CCTGCTCCGAAAGACGATAGCGCGACCGCTGGTTGAAGGGCTCCATATGCTAGTGTATGCTCAGGCCGTCAGGGAGGACAACTATGACAGACGCGATTCTACAGTCGTATCGTGAGGTGGAGCAGGCGATGGAACGCTTTACGCTCATGCTCCAGGAGCAGGTGACCGTGCTGCAACGCTCGGAAGGACCTGAGTCGGATAAGCTCGTACGGATGACGCACGGCTATAAAGCCATGCGTGACAGCGCGCTCATCTATTTGTCGTACGCGAAATATGTCGCGCATGGCATGCCAGCCAGCGAAGAAATGGTTCAGGACGAAATCCAAGGGTAGGCGCGGCGGTTCATATCAACAGAAAAGGGCCCGCCCGGGACAACCGGGCGGGCCCTTTTCGTTCTCTTTCGAGACGCTCAGATGCTGCGCATGAACTGCGCAACCTCGTCAGGATTCACCGCGCCGCCCATGATAGAAGACAACGCGACGTTCGTGGATTTCTTCCCTGTCATACCGGACTCTACCTCATCCACAATCAATTCGACCGGCATCGATTGACCGCCATACACGCGCGGGCCGCCGATAATCTTGGCCTTGGAGAAGCCATAGATCGCTGTCGCCACTTCTTTGGCCAGCCACCCGACATAGTTGAATTCCGGCACGACGATGAGTTTCGCCTTGCCGCAGAGGGCCCGCAACTCCTGTGTCGGGAAGGGACGCAACGAGCGGACTTTGATCAAACCGATCTTGATGCCCTTTTCAGCACAAATGCGCACCGCCTCACGCGACTGGGCCGCCGCGCTTCCCGAAGCAATGATCACGGCCTCGGCGTCATCCACATTTTCCGCCGTGAGCAATCCCCCCATGTACTGATTGATGTACTTGCGGGAGCGCTCAACAGCAGCCCACACTTCTTGTTGCCAGACCGCATGGATGTTGTAGGCCATAAAGTTAGACTTCTGAACGGGGGCGTCGCGGGACAGGCGTGCGGGGGGATTCTCCGCATCCAAAACCGGCACGGCGCCACGCCAGGCTTCCCGGGGCGGGAGCTTGATGCCCCGATCCTGCATGCGCACATACCCGCGGGCATGAGTCACGAAGAATCCGTCGCAGCACACGCCGACCGGCAACGTCACGTCATTCTTCTCGCTGATCGTAAACCCGGTCATGATGAAATCGAACATGTCCTGCTGATTCTCAGCATGGAAGACAATCATCCCGCAATTGAGCAGATACGATATCTCGATATTATCCGGTTGAATGGCCAAGGGAGCGTTCACCACACGGCAGGTAAACATGGCCACGGCCGGCAAGCGGTGCCCTGGCCATGACGCGATACCTTCCAGGCCCCGCAACGTCCCCGGACCCGCCGTCGCGGTAAAACAACGCACACCGGCTCGGGATCCGCCGGCGATCGCCGCCATCACACCGACTTCTTCTTCACCACGATAGTACTCTTTGACATAGCCTTCGCCGTACAGCACGCCGACCAGCTGCATGGTCTCGCTCTGAGGGGTGATCGGATAGGCAATCGCCATGTCGACGTTGGATCGGCGAATCGCTTCCTTCGCGGCTTCGCTGCCGGTGATGAATTCCTTGGTCCGCGGGGCCTCCTGGAACATATATTCCGGTGTGACGATCCGCTGTTTCTTCGCTTCCGCATGAGGGTCTTTCTTCCCGTCTAGTTTCGGCGCGGCTACGCTCGTGATCGGATCGCCTTGCGGATTCGTTTTGACTTCTGTTTCGCTCATCGTTGCACCTCTTGGCTATATCGACCTTGATCCGGGCTCCTACCCCTCGCGCTTCATCTGCTCAGCGGAGTGGCCAAACGTGGCTGCGCTACCAAGACCGGCCGCAGCAGGCGCAAAGGTGAGAGGATTGGTGTGTGTCTTGCCGCCATGGACCTTGGACTGGGTCCCCGTAAACCGCACGTTGTCCCCGCTTTCGGGCAGCTTGATGCCCAATTCTTCGCGAACCTTCTTGAAGATTTGCGCGGTCTTCTTCAGCTTTAACGTGTCCGAGTCGCGAATCGTCAACATGGCATCTTCGTGTCCCTGCTCGGCACAGATGGCCATGGTGCAGCAGTTCGTTCCCGCACGAATCATCTTCAGCGTCAGATTCGCGTAGTGGCAATGAACCCCGATAAAAATACAGGCTTCAATCTTGTTCCCCCAAATCGTCAGGTTCGGGTGGTTGGGGTTGATCACTTCTTCGGGATCAATCTTGGGATATTTCGGCCGGTAGTCCGGCATGGGGATGATCATGACATCGGGAATCTGAGCGGCAATCTCCAGCACCGCCTTCGCTTTCTCAACCGCATGATCGTTCCAGGCCCACAGGACCAGGGGACCGGGGAATATCGTGGCATTGGGGCTGGTCAGCATCTTGCGGGCCATCTCTTCGATGACTTTATCCTCATTCTGCTCGAGCAATCCGTAATAGAGCCCTTGTCCCGGATCGGGGAGCGCGACGCCTAACTGTGCTGCAGATGGAGGATGAAATCCGGCCGGCCCTGGAACAATGATCTTTTCTCTCGTATCTTGCGTAATTGCCACGCCCATTCCCCTTTCTTACCGCTACCCGACCACCGGGCTTGCCAATACTGCCGTCGTGCTCTTTTCACCGTAGGTGATGTTGTCGGTCAAGGCAGCCTTCGGCAACTGATCGATCATGATCATCTTGATGGCATTGTTCTTTGCCATGTTGTCACACACCCAGACGCACTGTGCGCAACCCTTGCACCGGTCAACGGCCACATAGGCTGACCCGTACTTGAACCCCTGATCCTTCCCCATCTCCTCGCTATACAGGATGGTATTGGCCTCCGGGCAGTATTGCGTGCACAGCTTACAGCTCTTGGCGGCGCAGATTTCAACATTGATATCGGCTACGAGGTACATTGAAACTCCTTCCGTATCGCCATTACGCGGTGGCGACGGCCACAGGCTCTTCGACCCGCTTGACGTCGGGTGAGGCCCAGCCGTGGTCGACGGCGTAATTCCACCCGGCCCGCATGACGGCGACATTCTTATCGATCAATTCTTGTTTCTTCTTAAACTTCCGTTCCACGACGCTGTCCAGCGCGGCCGTACCGCCGGACACCACGAACCCTTTCCCCAGGAACCGGTCCTTCACGGCCTGCTCCAATCCCAACATGTTCGTGAGGCCGGTAATCGCGCCGATGCACCCCATCAGCGCCATATTCGTCGCGAGGTCCATTCCGGCAACTTCCAGCGAAAGCTTGGTGGCCGGAAAGTAGTACAGCTTCGCGCGGCGCTCTTCCAATTCGGCGGCTTGATCCTTGTGCAGCTTCATCGGCCCATCGTTGTTGATCAGCGCAATCCCGTCCTCCTTCAAGCCGAAGTAGAACGGCATGGTGTAGGACTTGCCGTGAGTGATGACCTGCGGGTGAAAGATGATAATGATGTGAGGAAACGTGATTTCACCAATCTCGTAAATGGGCTCGTCGGACACACGCACATAGCTTTCCACCGGCGCCATGCGCTTTTCCGATCCATAAAACGGCACAATGGTGCTTTCGCCGCCAGCATTGATGACGGCCGTGCTGAGAATGTGGGACCCCGTCACGACGCCCTGACCACCGACACCGGCCATCCGAATGTTAAAACGTTTTGCCATGGAACGACCCTCCTTACCGGTCGGACTTAAGCCTTGGGAATTGCGCCAGCAGGAGCAGCCGGCTTCGGAAGAAATTCCTTATAGCCATACCGTTCCGTCAAATACTGCTTGGCCTCATCGCTCACATATTCAGAGAAGGCATACCGATCGTTTTCCACCGTCTTGGCGTCTTCCATGACTTTGTCGGTCGGGATAGCATACTCGATGTTGCAGGACGTGTAGGCTTGAATATAGGTCGAGCCCACTTCGCGGGCGATCAGGACCGCTTTCTTAATGACGCTTTCGACCCGGCGCGGATTATTCGGCACGACCGTCGCCACGTAGGCGCAGCCGGCGACTTTGGCCATCTGCAGCATATCCATTTTCTCGAATTTCTTGCCGAGCGGAGCCATCTTCAACACGGCGCCCCGGTTGGTCATGCCGCTTTCCTGTCCACCGGTGTTGCCATACACTTCATTGTCCAACATGATCGTCGTAAATCGTTCCTTCCGGAACCATGAGTGCAATACTTGCTGGAACCCGATGTCCGCCGTTCCACCGTCACCTGCCATCACGACCACATCTTTCGGCTTATCACCGAAACGAAGGCGCAGGCCGCGTGAGAGTCCGCTCGCGACGCCATTTTGATCGCCGTAGTTGCCATACACGAACGGGATCGCCGCTTGTGAAATCGCCAATCGACCACAGCCGGCAGTGCCGACCATGATCGTGTCTTCCGGGTTCGGGACTGCAATCATCGCGAGGCGAATAAAGAGGGTCATCGCGCAACCGGCGCACATGGGGTGCTCTTCCAGAATTTCCTTGAAGCTGCCCATCTGCGAAACAGACATCTTCTTTCCAAAGGGGCCATGTTCGACCATGTCCCGATATTCTTTTGGCATGAACTTCTCAAAGCCGTTTGAAAACTTCACGTAATCGAGACTCATCAGGCACCTCCCTTATGTCACTGCAACAGCAAGCCGTTGCTTATATGTGTTCAACGCTATCCCAGGAACGTTAGTCGCGAGTAGGACAATGAGGATGGACGACGATATAGGCTGTCTCACCATGACCCGGTGCCCATCCTAGCAAAGCTGAAAAAAGGCTGTCAATTTATAAGTTGCCGCTTTTCTGTAGGGAGACGTCTTGCAAAATTCTATAACGCCCTGAATTTCATGGCAACTTCGCAGAAGGCCCAAGGCTTCCGAAAGAAGGCCTAGGGTTCGGCAGGGGGATAGGCCATTCGCCCCAAGATCCATATCGAGAGGTCTGCACAATCCCGCGGGATTTAATCGGGGAAGGCCGCTCTAGTGATTGCCGTTTCAACCGAAATCCGTTTACACTGCAAGGATGGCGATCCGGGTTCTCATACCAGGCGAAGATGAGGCAGGCACGCATGTCGGCGGTGTCCATAAGCGCCCCCCTATCCCTGACCAATCACTGAAGGCCGAATGCCCGAAGTTCATGGCCCATGGACCCTGTGGCGGTGTGCGCAAGGGCGGGTTCTGCGAGGTCTATCCTGATATGAAATGCCCATGGGTCACTCTTTATATCGAACTGGACAAAATCGGCCAGACGGATTGGATGAAACAAGTCTGAACAAGAGGAACACAGTGCAGGGTAAAGCGAACGAAAAACCGAAGAAGATCAAGGCCACAAGACTCGGCTACAACGAAGAGCACGCGAAAAGCGGAATTACGGCGGCGCTTCCGGACATTGAAACCTTTCCGAATCAATACAAAGGCTACGAAATCACCATCGAAATCCCTGAATATACCGCGATCTGCCCGAAGACCAACCTGCCGGATTTCGGCACCATCATTGTCCATTACATGCCGGATAAGCGGTGCCTCGAGCTGAAATCGCTCAAGATGTACATCCATGCCTACCGCAATCTGGGAATTTTTTACGAGAATGCCGTCAACCGCATTCTCGCGGATATCGTGACGTCGTGCAGGCCGGTCCGCGCCACAGTGACAGGTGAATTCTCCGCCCGTGGAGGCCTTAGCAGCACCATCGAAGCCCATTATCCGTAGCAAGGCCCACCATTCATACATATCCTGATTATCATACCTATCCTGATTAGCCCTGTACCGCTGGCCGTCACTGTGGTGTCATCGGGGATGCCTCTTCAACCGGCAACACTTCAGTCAGCGATTGTTTGAGCGCCCCTAGCCGGTGCCTGAATAAGCGGCACTGCTCCTGCCCGAGCGCCACAGAGTACAAGCACTGTTGTCATTCCTCCCATCACAGGGTACGTTGACGCCTCCAAGAAGGAGCTTCCGGACGTGGCCACATATGCCATCGGCGACGTGCAGGGTTGTTATCGCAGCCTCCAAAGAC
The DNA here is from genome assembly GCA_965285965.1 of uncultured bacterium. GTDB lineage: Bacteria > Nitrospirota > Nitrospiria > Nitrospirales > Nitrospiraceae > Nitrospira_D. Next base: position 5,955 of record CBDIWQ010000345.1, read on the forward strand.
TCGTCGAACTCATTCGATTCGATCCCGCCTCTGACCGATTATGGTTTGTCGGCGACGTGGTGAATCGCGGTCCGGAGTCCCTGCAGGTTCTCCGTTACATCAAACACCTGGGACCGGCGGCTCAAATGGTCCTCGGAAACCACGATCTTTTTCTGCTCGCGGCCGCCGAAGACCTTGTCAAACTGCGCCCGCACGACACGCTTCAGGATGTGCTGGCCGCAGCGGATCGGGCCGACTTACTGGCGTGGTTGCGACAGCAACCGCTCCACCATCGCGAAGGATCCTGTTTCATGGTGCATGCGGGCTTGTTGCCGCAATGGACGGTCACGGAGGCAGACCGATTGGCGAAGGACACGGCGGCTGCACTCGCCGGACCGCACTATCGGACTTTTCTTCATACGCTCTTCCATGACGCCCCTGCACAGTGGTCTTCCACCCTCTCGGGCTTTCAGCGCCTGGCCGCCGTCGCGCGCGTGTTGACCCGCATCCGAGTTTGCACGCCCGCCGGCCACGTGGCCGACTTCTCCGGACGACCCGACGAGGCGCCTCCCGGATACTGTCCCTGGTTTCGCATCCCCGCGAGGCAAAGCACCGACACCACCGTCGTCGTAGGCCACTGGGCCGCCCTCGGGCTCCACCTCACGCCTAACGTTGTGGCACTCGACAGCGGCTGTGTGTGGGGTGGATCTCTCACCGCCATCCGATTGGAAGACAGACAGATCACTCAGATCCGCTGCAACAATGCCGGGGTGCCGGGATGAGTGAGCCTTGGGCGCCTGATCCTCATCGGACCCGCTATTCGTCGCGCCCGTTTCCCTCCTATCGCTACGTGCCTGGCAAGTCTCCCCACCCCCGCCGTCATCCTGCCGGCCATTCCTATGAGCAGCCTGAACCGACAGCGGAGCGCCTGAGGCCCGGTGAATGGCAGCAATCGGCCGACTATCTGTATGGCATCGACCTCTACAACTTTGCGTACTGGTGGGAATGCCATGAGGTTTTTGAAGCCTACTGGCATGCGGCGGGACGCCAGACCGAACAGGGCCGCTTTTTTCAGGCGCTGATACAGCTGGCTGCAGCCAACGTGAAACTCGCACAAGGCAACGTGCCGGCCATGCGGAACCTGTTGCGGCATGGCCTCGCTCGCTTACAGGGCTTCCCTCAATCCTATATGGGTCTCGATGTGGAAGGTTTGAAGCAGGCCTTAGTCGCTGGCATCGATCATCCGCACCCGCAAGCGCCCTGTCTCGACCTGCACGTCACGCTATAAGCATGAACAGGAGAACAGGCGGCGTCAGTGGTAGGACTCGGACTCGGATGGGAATTTGCCTTGCTCGACTTCTTCTTTGTACCGCTGGAGTGCTTGCAGCGCATCGGCCTTTAGATGGGCGTACGGCTTGACGAACTTCGGCACAAAGTCATCGAACAGTCCCAAGAGATCATACAGCACCAGGATTTGTCCGTCACAGTGGGGTCCGGCCCCGATCCCGATGGTCGGAATGGAGAGGGCTTGGGTGATGCTCTGAGCCACCCTGGCCGGGATGGCTTCCAACACAATTGCAAAGGCTCCGGCTGCTTCCAGCGCCTTCGCATCGTTGAGCAGGGTCGTCGCATGATCCTGCGCCTTACCCTGCACTTTGTATCCGCCCAGCGCATGGACCGATTGCGGCGTCATGCCCAGGTGTCCCATCACTGGAATGCCAATCCTGGTCATGGCTTGCACACGATCAACCATGGCTTCGCCGCCCTCCAGCTTCACCGCCGCGGCACCGGCTTGCAGCAATCGTCCCCCATTGCGCAACGCTTCTTCGAGGCTCGCCTGGTACGACATGAACGGCATATCGCCGATCACGAGCGCCTGTTTGACGGCCCCGGCCACGAGCTTCGTGTGATACAGCATGTCGTCCATCGTCACAGACAACGTGTTGGGCTTGCCCTGCACGACGACTCCCAGTGAATCGCCCACCAGCATGGCATGGATGCCTGCTTGCTCGACAATCCTGGCGAACAGCGCGTCGTACGCCGTCACGACGATGAGCTTTTTCCCCTCGCGCTTGTGTTGTTGAAATTCAGGAATGGTCATTAGGCCAATTCAGCCTTGGTGATGATGTCTCCCAACCGATGCGTCGCCTTGATGGCCATGATATGGACGCCATCGCAATGCGGCCGCACGGCCTTGATCGTCCGGACGGCGATCTCGACGCCGACGTCTTCCGATTTGTCTCCCGCGGCTCGGAGCTCGTCGATCATGGCCTGCGGCACGGACACACCCGGGATATTGGCATTCATGAATTCGGCCATCTTGGCATTGCGCAACACGAGGATACCGGCAAGCACCTTCACATTGAAGGGCCGGACGGCTTTCATGAAGGCGGCAAACTGGTCGGGGTTGTAGATCGCCTGGGTTTGGAAAAACTGGGCGCCGGCTTTCACCTTGACTTCGAACTTGGCCAGCATCGGTCCGAGCGGATCGGCCTCCGGCGTGACGGCCGCGCCGATCATAAAGGCGGTGGATCCATCCAACTTATTGCCCGCCATATCGCGGCCCCCGTTCAATCCCTGCACCAGCTGCATCACTTGCACGGAGTCCAAATCATAGACCGGCTTGGCTTCTTTATGGTCGCCCACCGTCGGATAGTCGCCGGTCAGGCACAAAATATTCCTGATGCCCAGCATGTGGGCGCCCAGCAGATCCGACTGCATCGCGATCCGGTTACGATCGCGGCAAGTCAACTGCATCACGGGATCGTGACCCAGTTCATAGAGCAACCGGCAGACCGGCAAGGAGCCGGCCCGGACGACGGCCGCAGTATTGTCCGTCACATTCACGCCATGCACGCGTCCGACCAGCTGCTTGGCATTGTCCAAGACCGCCGAGATATTCGTTCCCTTCGGCGGATTGTATTCGATCGTGACGGCAAACGTGCCGCGTTCGAGAACCGTTTTTAATCGCTGGGGCTCACGACTCACAACTCGGCTCCTTACTTCAGTCCGGCCGCCCGTTTGGCGGATTGAACCGTGTTCTCCAATAACATGGCGATCGTCATCGGCCCCACCCCGCCGGGCACCGGGCTGATCCAGCTGGCTTTCTGGCTGACCGGCTCGAAATCGACATCGCCGCAGAGTTTGCCCTCGGGCGTTTTGTTCGTCCCAACGTCGATCACCACCGCACCGTCACGCACCATATCCGCCGTCACGAACTTCGCTTTGCCGATCGCCACCAGCAATAAGTCCGCTTCACGACACACGGCCGGGAGATCTTTGGTTTTGGAGTGACAGATGGTGACGGTCGCATTCCGCTGCAGCAGCATGAGGGCCAGCGGCTTGCCCACGATATTGCTTCGGCCCACCACCACGGCCCGCTTTCCTTCCATCGCCACCCCGGTGGACTCGATCATCTTGATCACACCCTTGGGCGTGCAGGCTTCAAACACCGGATGGCCTTCCACCAGGCGGCCCAGATTGTACGGATGAAAGCCGTCGGCATCTTTCAGAGGAGACACTGCTTCGAGAATCACTTTGCTGTCGATGTGCTTGGGCAACGGAAGCTGCACAAGAATGCCGTGGATCTGCGGGTCGGCGTTCTTCTTTTCGATCAAGGCCAGCAGTTCCGCCTGGGTGGTGCTGACCGACAGCTTGTGATCATCCACGTGAATTCCCGCGAGTTCACAAGCCTTCTGCTTGTTTCTGACATAGATCTGAGAGGCCGGATCATCCCCCACCAGGATCGTCGCGAGCCCCGGTTTGATGCCTTTTTGCGCCAGCAATTCCGCCGATGCCTGAGCCAACCCATCGCGCACCTGTTGCGCCAAGGCCTTGCCGTCAATCAATCGTGCCGCCACAACATCCTCCTCTTGGCCTCATGCCGAGATAATGAAAATCACGGCACCTTAGCAGGGCAATTTTACGCAAGTCAATGTGGCCGAGGACCGCCTGAGGATGACCGTTACACGGCATCGCGCAGGTCCTCCTCTCCCTCGGACCACTGGCTCTCCCGACTGTTCCTTGACAGTGTCTTCTTGCGTTGGCTACCATGCCGCACCAACAGACAGTGAGTCATTCGATCTTTGAACTTCCCATACACTATCCTCACATTTCGCTGGTCCCTCTGGCCCTTGCTGCTCATGGCGCTCCTGCCACTTGCGTCGCCCGGCCAGGCGGCCCAGATTACAGGTCTCGAATCACCGAATAGCTTCGTCGGCGATCAGCAGGGCAAGGAGTATTTCATCTCCAACATCAACGGAGAACCGGACGCCAGGGATAACAACGGGTTCATCACCAAACTGGACACGGAAGGGAAAGTCACGAAGCTCAGATTCATCCAGGGCGGCGTGGCCGAGGTCCTTCTTCACGCGCCCAAGGGACTCGCCTTGGCCGGCCAGACGCTCTACGTGGCGGACCTCGACCAGCTCAAAGGGTTTAATCGGACGACAGGAAAGCTGACCGTGTCGATTTCCTTCCCCGCTTCCACGCCGGCCCATCCCGTCTCCCTCACGGATGTCACGCTCGGACCCGGGGGCCTGCTCTATGCCTCCGATCAGGCGGCGAACAGCATTTATCAAATTGATCCGGCCGCCAACCATCGCGTCAGCCTGTTGATTCACGATGATCGGCTGGCGGGGCCGAGCGGTATCGCGGTCCATCCGAAGACGAACCATCTCATTGCCGTCAGCTGGGAGAAGGGCAAGATCCTGGAGATTACGCCGGACGGGCACCTGACCGAACTGGAATCCAACGGCTTTTTCACCGGCCGCTTTCAGAATCTGAGCGGCGTGGACTTTGACCGGTGGGGCAACATGTACGTGTCGGATTTTACCAAGGGCAAGATCTGGCGCATGACGCGGGATAATCGCTTCCAAGTCATCGCTGAGTACTTGTTCTCGCCCGCCGATATCAGTATCGATCGCGCGAGCAATTTGATCCTGGTCCCCTATTATCACGCCCATGCCGCAGAAATGAATGGCCTCGAGGCCCCGTCAGACGGGAAACCCAAAGTGGACAAACGCACGTTGTCGGATTATGGATTTGTCCCGCCGCCGCAGAAAACAGTCCCGGAAGGATCTCCCACGAAATGAGTTCCTGCGTCTATTGCCATCAACGCAAAGGCAAGCGTCCCTGTCCGGCGCTCCAGGGCCCGATCTGCAGCCTCTGCTGCGGCGAGCACCGCCTGGTGAGGGTTTCCTGTCCAAACGACTGTGTCTACCTGGACAGCGGAAGCGACTATCAGCAGAAACGGCTGGCAGAAGAGTTCGTGCCGGTCCGGCGGGACTTCTATCGCGCGCTGAGCGAATTCGGCGGCAACAAGGCTGTCGCGCTCTTTAACCTGCTCGAAGTCGTCATCTTCAGCTATTTTGAACGGCGCCGTGACGGACAGGATGCGGAAGTCGTGGCTGCCATCCAGACGCTCCGCCGGACTCTCAGCCCCCTGCATGTCCCGGCAGGCCCCACGCCGGTGTTCGCAGAGCAACTCATGAAGGAGTACGAAACGTTCAAGAAGCAGAACCCGGACCAGATCGCGGATTCCTCAGACGCTCCGGAAATCCTCGATCGAGCCATGCACTTCGTGTCAGAGTTTTCAGGCAAAGATTTTCAGTCGCGCCGGTTTCTGGGGGGGTTGATCGGGTATGTGAAAGTGTATCATCCTCAGATCGCCGAGCATCTCCAGAAGAAGCACGAGCCTGGACACATCGTGCTGCCAGGACAATCTTTTATGCCCCCACCGGCGCCAGAGGCCCATACGCACGGCCCGGGCTGTGCGCATCATCATTAGCTTCTTGTTGGCCTAGCCGGCCTGTGCGGCCCTCTCGCTTGCAGTATCAGACAACCATCGACCTCGTTCGAACGCACTGATCCGGATCCCATTTCACTCCAATTGACTCAGCGTACACTGCTGTCGATTGCCATCGTCGCATGTTCTCCAGACAACCAGATTCGCAGGATGACAACGGTGCCGGGGAACACCCGACCACTCGCCTCTGCAGCCAGGCATTCGATAATCGGTCGCCTGGACCTTCCTTGGAGAAGCCGCTGTAGAGCATGGACAATCATTCCACGATGGTCACTGTCATCTCGATGCGTTCCTTCGGGTTGTCCCGTTCATCACGCGGCAGGTTCACAATCTTATCGGCCACGCCAATCCCTTTGGTCACTTCCCCGAACACCGTGTACTTGCGGTCCAAGAAGCGCGAGTCCTCGACGACAATGAAGAATTGAGACCCGGCGCTGTCAGGATCGGACGCGCGCGCCATGGACACAATACCCCGCTTGTGCGGAAGATCGCTGAACTCGGCTTTGACGGTGTATCCGGGCCCCCCTTGTCCGAAGGTTTCTTTCTTCAATGAATCTTTGGTGTTAGGGTCGCCGGCTTGAATCATGAAGCCGGGGATGACCCGGTGAAAAATGGTTCCGTTATAAAAGCCGTCCTTTGCGAGCTTGATAAAATTCTCCACATGTTTCGGCGCGACGTCGGGATACAGTTTGACTTCGATATCACCGAACTTGGTCTTGATGATGGCCCGCGGGCCTTTGGAGGTATCGGTCTTGGCCGCCGGCGTCTTGTCAGAGGCCGCCAGACTTTCGTTCGAGCCCCCCACAAGACCACCGGTCAGCATGATCATGGCCAGCATGAACCCCGCTCTCATCGGCATTGTGAATCTCCTCCTTTTTCAACGCTCCACGGCCCGCGACCTTCGCAGGGCCGAGGGATCACGGTTCCACCTGTTTCAAAGCCTGTTGCGCCGCCAACTGTTCAGCCTCCTTTTTGCTGTGCCCTTGACCGGCTCCCAGCGCCCGTCCATCCACCTGCACTTCCACTTCGAATCGCTTCTGATGGTCCGGCCCGGTCTCGCGGACGGTCACGTATCGCGGCAATACATCATAACGTCGCTGACACCATTCTTGGAACCGGGTCTTGTAATCGTCATCCCCGGGCGTGGCCTGTTGGGATTGCGCCTCGTGCAATTCCTGGCGCAACACAGTCAGGGTAAATTGGCGGCTGGCCTCCAACCCGCCGTCGAGATAGACCGCTGCGATCACCGCTTCCAAGGCATCGGCCAGAAGCGATAGTTTTTCCCGTCCCTTTGAGGCTTCTTCACCCCGTCCCAACTGCAGCCGGACGCCCAACTGCAATCGTTTGGCGGCGCCGGCCAATGTTTGTTCGCTGACGAGTTTGGCCTTGAGCTTCGACAGGGCCCCTTCGCTCAAATGAGGAAAAGAGGTCGCCAAATGATCACTGATGATGAGGGACAAGACGGCATCTCCCAAAAACTCGAGCCGCTCGTTATGTTTCCGGTCCTGCCCCTTCCGCTCATTCACATGTGATTTATGTGTCAGCGCTTCCGCCAGCAAAGCGGGATTCTTAAACTCATAGTGGAGGGAGGAAAGGGGAGAATCGGCTGAGGACGCCGGTGTCATAGTCGCAGAAACGCTAGGCGTCCGAACGTCTGAAGATCAGGCACGCATTCACCCCGCCGAAGCCGAAAGAATTGGACAGCGCGACCTGAACGGCCGCTGCTCGCGCCTTATTCGGCACATAATCCAGATCACAGGCCGGATCCGGATGGTCCAGATTGATGGTAGGCGGCAGGAGGCCATGGTGAAGGGCCAAAATGCTGAAGACCGCTTCAATGCCGCCGGCCGCGCCGAGCAAGTGCCCCGTCATCGATTTGGTCGAACTGACCGGAATGCGGTAGGCCTGTTCACCGAACACGGTCTTGATCGCACGGGTTTCAATCGCATCGGCCATCGTGGAGGTCCCGTGAGCATTGATGTAGCCGATCTGATCCTTCCTGACGCCGGCATCTTTCAATGCCAGCTCCATGCACCGGACCGCCCCCTCGCCTTCTTCGGGCGGCGCGGTGATATGATAGGCATCGCTGTTCATGCCATACCCGATCAGCTCCGCATAAATCCGCGCGCCCCGGCGGCGGGCGTGGTTCAGCTCCTCCAGCACCACCACTCCAGCACCTTCGCCCAAGACAAACCCGTCACGGTCTTTATCGAACGGCCGGCTGGCTCTGGTGGGCTCGTCGTTTCGGAACGATAAGGCTTTGGCGGCGGCAAAGCCGGCCACGCCCAACGGCGTCACCGCGGCTTCCGCCCCGCCGGCCACCATGACATCGGCATCCCCTCGCTGAATCAGACGAAACGCGTCGCCGATACAATGATTGCCCGTGGCACAAGCTGTCACGGCACAGGAGTTCGGCCCTTTCGCGCCGATGCGAATAGCGACTTGGCCCGATGCCAGGTTGATGATCGTCATCGGAATAAAGAACGGCGACACCCGACCCGGC
>CBDIWQ010000346.1:0-31095 GCA_965285965.1 uncultured bacterium
GGGCTGGAAGTCAGCGGGCCGAGATATTCCCAGCCAGAGGTTAGATTGAACGTATCAAGGACTTCGGTCGGCACCCGACTTCCGCCGGAGGCGATGCCCCAACTTGAAGCCGAACATGGAGCCGTGCTGCACGTGCCCATCGTCAACCGGTACATCTTGCCGGTCCAATATCCTATGCCGCTCGAGCCGGGGTCGATGGTCCGTCCGACATACACGACATCGGACCTAAAATCGAGATCCCGATCAAGCACGACTGGGTCGGCCAGGAACGAAGACCACGTGCCTGTAGGCATCTTTATCACCGCTGGCGCTGTGCCCAGAGACGACGTGAGCTCAACGGAAAAGACTTTGCTTCCTGCGGCTGCCCGACCGTCATACCCATGCGTTCCGGACCCAAACACCATAAACCACTTGGAATTCGTGTGGGTGGTATTGCCATCGGATGACAAATTCATGCGGACCACTGCCGGGTAGCTCGTCGTCAATCCAAGATCGGAGGCCGAATACACGCCGATGACTTTCGGTGTGGCATCGGGGTCGGTGATGTCCAGGACAAAGTAGCCGCTGTAGACATAGCGGTTTTCACCGGCATCAGTGGTATCGCCATCGCCATTGAGATCCATTAAGAGATTGAATGCCGGTCCACCATTGTTGCCGCCGGCCACAGCTGCGCACGATCCGCAGCTGCCGCCAAACCGCAGGCCGCCGATCAAAATAGTTCCCCATCCGTCAGGATGGATGCAGCCTGACGCGGTCGGTGTCGCCCCGCCGCCACAGGCGGCTTCCGGCGTGAAAATTCGGACGTCCGTAACTTTCGGTTTGAGGTCGACATAGGACACATGCGTATAGTCCGTCCGTGTGTACCAGATCAGTTGAGGGAGGAGATGGTACGGTACAAACCCCCATACTTCTTCTCCCAAACCAATGCCGCTTGAATTATCGGATGGGTTAGTGGTGTACCAGCCGTGCTCCGTCACACTAGCCGTCGCAGGATCGTCACCGCGGTGATAATAGCCTGAATTGAAGGCGTGCAACATACCGTCATTCGCGCCAACGTAAGCCATTTGGCGCCGATTGGCCCATCGGGCCACGAACTGACGATAGCCTGAATCGCCGTACAGGATATCGAATCGCTCTTTCGGGGCGCCCACAATGGTGGGAGTGGAATTCACGACATCACCCAGTTTCCACACTCGCAAGGCGCCATTGACAGTCACCTCGCGGTTCCTCATGCCGGCTACTTGCGTGCCATGCATAAAGTTGATGATGTTCGTGGCCGTAAAGGTGCCGCTGCTGCTGGCGCGGAGGTAGGGCGCTAAGGTGGTTGCATTAGCCGTGCTGAACGCCAGCTGTTCATTGGCATCCACGACCCCATCATTATCCAGATCAACCCACGTGATGATATTGCGTTGATTGCTGGAGATGTCACGCAGGGCCAGTTTTTTACCCGCCTCCCAAATCCCTTGCATCTCTCGCAAAGTGACCGTTTCGTATGGCGTGGTACTGTCCGCCAGCCCGTCCATAGGACTGACGTCCGCGTAGCGATCAACGACCACATCGCCAGTGGCCGGATCATTCCGCGTGACGACGATGTTATCGTCGCTGTACACCAGCTTTCCATCCGGCGCACCACTGGCCCCACCGCGGTCCTCCCGCAAATTCCCGAAGGGGTCCACGAAGAGACCCTGCACAAATCCGGTCCACTTGATTTCATTCAGCCCTTCATAGGTGGACGGATAAAAAAACGCTTGGTACAGGGATCCTTCTCCCGTCGATGAGGAGGCCAGCACGGAAATGGATGTGCCGGATGCGGCCTTTTTCAGAATGGCGGCGATGGCAGCGTTAATCTGTGCTTCCAGGTCCTCCCCTCCAGAGGCATCAAAAAACGTATCAGGCACGCAGTCTTGGTTCAGATCCCATTCGGGGTTACTGGTGCTGGATCCGCTTCCGAGATTGGATCCAACCGGATAGGTGCAAGTCTGAGTTCCGTTTAGGTTCACCGCGTTGTTGCCGTCTCGATCCTCAAATCCCCCATACTTCGCCGCAGACGCGAGCAGTGCCGCGCCGGTGGGACCGCCCATCGCATTGACGGAATAGAAGGTCGCGTTTTGTGTTCCGCTCAAATCGCTGCGCAAGTCGTGCGTCCGTCCGTAGTATGCCACGTCGTCGAGTCGGTCGCCGGCCGCCCCAGTGCTCACGACACCGATATTGGCTCCAGCAAACAAATCGCCAAACGGTTGTTGTAAGGTTGGAGCATTCCCATCATTGACCCCTTGGCCCGGACTGATCATCAGCACAAAGCTCTTACAGCAACGGACCATCTGGCTCATGCTCGCAAAGTAGAACGGGTCCCCGACGGCCCCGATGCCTCCTGAGCTATAGCCGGTCGCCCACGAGCCGCTGTTGCTGTAACAGGGCCCTTGAGTTTTTCTAAAAAGGCACAACCCCTCATACAGTGCTTCAGCGATGGGAGAGTTGGCTTCAATTTGTTCGTTCCGGATACCGGTCACATCAGATGAATTGAACGCCTCATCATAGGAAAATTGAAGGCTTCCGCCCTGACCGGTATCGGCATTCACGAACATCACACCCACATGCATGTTATCCGTTCGCATCTTCTGGAAGAGTCCCAATGATCGCTCTTTCTTGTAGCAAGCCAACCAGCCCATATAGTCCGGATCACCGGACAAGCAACTCGTCGCAGCTCCGGTGGCCGCCGGCACATTGGGCTCCGTAGTGAGGTCCACCTCCAATGAATAGGTGTTGGCCGCTGACGTATCAAATGGATTGGCCGTCGCATCATGATTCACGTAGAGTTTTCCTTCACCCACCCCGAAAAAAATGCCAGTATTGATCGTCCCACCACTGGTAAGGTTGACGGTTGCCACAGTCAGTGCTGCTGGCACGCGGCCCGTCAGCGTGGCGATTGGCACAAACTTCACGTAGCGCCAACAGGGATTGGAACTCGAATTGCAGGTTGCCGTGCTTCCATTTTCTCCGGTTTTGTTCTCTCCGTTCAGATTGTTGGCCGTCCCGTCGGCATTCGCCTGGGCGGGAATAGGTTTTCCACCGACCAGCACTTGGTAGATCATTTCCTTTTTGCGCTGCGATAGCCAATTCAGAAAATTGCCGTCCCAATGCGACGCTCCGCACGCTGCCGATAGGGACGCTTTCACCGAACCATAGTTGAAGCTGTTGCTGTCAGTCGTATAGCAGCGTAATCCATCAAACATGCCATAGTAAGATTTCGTCGAGACGAAAAGGTCGGCCGGTGACGTCGCATCCGAGGTATTCATGGATGTTCCGCTACTGTCTACCGCCACCAGGTCGTCGCCTGTGGTGCTATCGACCGTCACATTTGCTGCGTATCTGCCCGCCGTTGCCGTACCGGTCTTAAATGAGAGGGGATACTTATGTCCCGTACCACTGTAGGCTGCCTCTAGCGTGAAGTTCCCCATGTCAACCAGGAACAAGATGTTTGGCGGCACGGTTTGACTGAGGAAGATAGGGTAATTGGTGTAATTGGCCATGCTCTGCGCTGAAACACCCGCAGGCGTGGCTAAACGCAACACTGCGATAGCGATGAGCAACCACAGTACCCGTGTGGTCGGTAACGTCATGCCCATACGATCCTCCCGGTGCTGCTCGAAGGGCCGGCGGTGTTGCCGCTCCTTCATGGGAGCCGGTGATTGGTGAGTCTCCATGCTACAGCTTTCTTGTGCAACCTTCGTTATAGAGACACGAATACACAGCCGCGATACGGCTGCTCATGCCAGTAGCCACATTGGTGGCTGCGCAATCGACGCGATAATAGATGTCCATGCCTCCGGAGCCGGCCCCGACCGCCGTGCCATCGTACGCCGAGGCGAACTGTTGGCCCGATCCAGCCCTCGGCTTCAAGTACAATCGATCGATATCCCCCACCACGGCATAGGAGCCGATGGTGAGCGATAAGTTCGGGACAGCACCACTGATCCCGGCTGGGTAGGGCGGTCCGATCGGCACATCCAGGGCCGCTGCGGGATCTCCCATGATCTCCAACTCAAGTTGCGCCTTATTCGTGGATGGAACGGGGCCGGCGGGAGTCTGATTGCTCAAGAGGGCTGTCGGAACATCGCCTCCGTTCGCCACATCAAGCACTTGCTGGATGACTTTGACCCCCGTTGCCATGCAGGCTTCTGCAGCAGCGGAGGACGATTCCATCGTGCTAGCGAATCCAGCGACGCGGTTCTCGATGCCCGTGATGGTGGTCGCCGCGATACCCAGCGCGCTGATCAGAATGAGCAGCAACATTATGCTGAACATGGCAAAACCTTGTTGGTCTGCCATGCGCCGCTGTCTGTCCGCAACACACTGGTTAACCACGCTCATGCTTCCTTATCTGAGGTTTCGCAGTTCAATCGTTCGTGTGAGGAAGCGCCGCCGGGTTGACGTGTAGGGTGGCGTCAGCGTCGCGTAATCTCCCGAGGCGTAGAGCCCATCGGAATGAAGGTGATCGCTGAGTTGCAGCACTGAACTCTGGACGGTGGTTCGATTGGCCTCGCCAAACCCTTGGTCGCTGCTTCGTTGACGACCGGCCACCGTCACTTGCACCAGACGTATCTTGTCGGGCGTCATCGGTGCGGTAGCCCAATTTGTATTCGTCACAAAATCTGCTTGGTCAAATCCTGCGGTCCCTCCCTGGTTATCAATGATATTGTCGGGAGTACCACTGTTGATGGCGGCCACACAGCCATCGCAGGCATAGGCGAACTGAATATCTTCAATCTCATCCGCAATGATTCGGCAGGTACTTCCCGGCTGGGTACAGTCCAACACCCCGCCTGTCATTCCGCCCGCTACGCCGCGAACAAGGCATGGCGAGCGCCCCTCACACAGATTACCGGGGTCCGGTGGGGGAATGATTTGATACGTAATGCACTGGAGGACATAGACCGGTGAATTGCGTTTCATCGAGATGGGCGCAGGGACCGCCACGACGGTCAGGGAGGCTCCACTCGCGGACGATACGGTCGCCGTCACTGCGCCGCCTATCGAGATAGGCCGGTTCGTCAATGTTCCTGCGGCCGTTTGCATATTCGTCACGACAGCTGCGGAGGGAAGCGCGATGCTGCTAAAGCCAGCCGTGGTATCGGCACTCAAAATCCAGGCCGGATCCGTCGGTGTTCCGACCGGATTCCCCACAGGCACCACGAGGCTAATGCGATCTGGCCCTTGGTCGGGACCGGCGGTATTATTGTCGGCAGGCACAATGGCTGTGGGACAGAGGCCGACAGGTCCATTCATGCCGAATCCCGCCTGGCGGATATCTTGGAATAGATAGTCCAGAGCCATCCGAACATTTTGTTGCGTTTCTACTGTCTGTTGGTTCGCAGTAACGGCTTTTTCCGAGGAAGCCAGCACCGCGTACCCGGCTGCCGCAACGATCGCCGATAACATGACTCCGACCATCAGTTCGATAAGCGTCCATCCATTTTGATCAGGCATTGGATGACTTGCGGGTGCGCTGGTGCGGTTGTGGTTCATATCACTCCGGAGAAATCGCAGTGGTCAATACGACTTGCTTCGGCCGCCCCACCTTCGTCTCCCCCGTCGCACCGGTCCACTGCACCGTGACCGTGATGGCATTTTCGTTCAGGAGTGTTTTGAGAGGGCCCACCGGAGGCGTCACCGCAATAATTCCTCGAACGTTCAGCAAGCCGGATGTCTGAGGGTTATTCAGCAACGCCACCCACTGATCGCAGTCTCCTTTGGCCATGGCCTGCGTCAGTGCGCTTTGGGGGCATGGTGTGGCGTTCGACGTATCGATCACATATTGACCGACGTTCTTCCGGTTGTATTGGATCCGCTCCGTCATTTCGGCAGCCAAATTAGTCGCTCTGGTGAGCTCGGTTGCATCAACGTTTCGGGTGAGCGCGATGCCTTGCATGGCCGCCGCGGCCAAAATCCCAGTGGCAAGGATGGCTGAGGCCACCATCACCTCTACTAATGTAAATCCGGACTGGTGAGTCACAGTGCGTCCTCTATTAGCCTTATACGCATGCCGTATTTTGACACCACGTCGTGACCCCTCTCGGCGTCACTTTTAAGGCGTATTGCAACCCCTTGTCGTTCCTGAATGCGAGCTCTTGATTCAAGTTTGGTCCTGGACCGCCTGATCGTGTCCCTACGGAAGTAAACGAGATGACGACACTGGATGAGGCCGTCCACCCCGATGAAGGGCCTACCATGAGCGTCGTTACGTGCGGTAAGTGCGAAGTCATAGCCGTTTTAAGAGCCGTCCCTGTGGCTGAATTGGTCATGGTGGCGCGGACCGCCCCTGCGCTGAGATCAATGGTCACTGTGACAGGCGTATTCCGACTTCGAGCGACAACCTTCGCCTCGTAGAGAAGATTGGCCACCTCGGTGACGGCCTCTTTCAACTCACTCCGTGATTTCCATTCGAGAAGGTTGGGAGTTGCAAGGATGCCAGCTATTCCAATGATGGCGCCCACGATCATCAGTTCGACAAGGCTCAATCCATGTTCGGACCAAAACCGATCCCTTCCTCGAAGGAATCTTCCCGTCTCTATATTGCTTCTGATTTCGCATACACCCATGGCGCCATGCTCATCAGCAAGGGGCATGCCGGTGGCGGAACTATATAAAGGTTTCTTAACTCCTTGAATTGATATGTATGAGCCGAAAGGAGGAATGACGCCCATTGGCCATTTTTCGCTCAATGGCGGGACAATTTTTGTCGTCTTTCAGCGTCCGCCTTTTTCCATGGGTGGGATTAGAGCTGAGGTTTAAGCGGTTATGGCCAGGATCGTAAGCAGGTCACGCCGGCTCGAAAAAGCACAGCGGTTTGGTTTCCGATCTCAATACGGCTCCATGTGAACCTCTGCAGATATGACGATTAGCCTGCGATGACCCAGCTTGCTAACCGGACAAGCGGCGGAAGCGTTTCATCCACTTTCATATAGCCGCATCATGCTGATCACACATGAACATTTCCAGGTCGCTAATCACATCGCATCAGACAAGTCCTCCTATCCATGAAATGATCTGTCATCGCAGTCTTAAGACCGTTTCCACTTCATTTCACCTCGCCTGTTTTAGCGCCAACATGTGCGCTTGAATAAACGTAAAAAAAAGGAGCTGCTTCCTAAAGGTAGCGATGAACGGTTTTGGTCCAGTTGTCCGCAATTAATTGCGCTAAGGCGCCTCTACTTAGGCTGGTCAAAAGGAATCCTCGCCGAACTCCGCAGAAAAGCTAATGGGCACATCGCTTGCTCTGCAAGGCTGTCGGAACGCACTGATGCGGTGTTGATCTACTTAAGGGTAAGGAAGGAGGCGTGACATGAAAGCAACCTTAACATACTTATATGACCGATCAGCATCAAAATGTGCCATGACCTTAATCAGCTCAGTGGCAACAACCTTGCTCGTCCTCACGCTGTCACATGCAGCTGACGAGACGGTAGGACATAGCCTGGTCCAGCATCCCTATAGCGTCCGAAGTGTACTCACAACGCTCCAAGCCGAAGTTTCCTCCTTGAACGCTCGCATCGGCTCGCTTGTAGCCATCAATACTTCTCTGCAAACAGCTCTAAACAACGCACAGAACGACATTGCTACACTCAAGAGCAGAATCAGAACGCTTGAATCCAGACCAGCAGGGGGCGTTCCCGATCTAGAAAAATATCTTTCCATTGAAACGAACGCTATCAATGGCATGACAGGACCCCACATCCTGATTACCGGTGCCAACGTCCACATACGAAGCGGATCTGGCGCCACGGACGAGTACGCCTCTGCCAGCGGAAACCTTACCGGACTTGGAAACCTGATCATCGGGTATAACGAATTTGATCCCACCGGCCAACCTCGAACCGGATCTCATAATCTCGTCGGTGGCAGTTTTAATTCCTTCACATCGACCGGTGGGCTCGTATTTGGTCTTCGCAACAATTTGAGCGGCCAATATGCAGCCATCCTGTCAGGAGACAGCAATACGGCGAGCGGATTAAATGCGAGTGTTCTTGGAGGACATCTCAACACAGCAAGCGGTCTTCGGTCCTCTGTGTATGGCGGCCTGAGCAACACGGCGGTCAATATGAATTCTTACTCGCCGCTCCAGTCGAGACCGACCTCAGGGGGGAACTGAAGTCTTAAACACATCTCGTCACTGCTGGCTGAGCCGGCTCGACATTAAAACGGTAGAGATGGGCGGTAAGGTGACACGAGTCTATTTGATTGCTACGGCTCTCACTTGTCGGTACGTCGTGTGCCCTTGGAGGACCTTCTCGATTCCATCCTGGACGAGGGTCTTCATCCCTCCTCGCATCGCCAACGCAAGGAGATCAGCTGTCTTCGCTTTGGATTGGATCTGGTTTTTTACCTCTTCCGAGGCGACCAGCAGTTCGTGGATAGGCACGCGGCCTCTAAATCCCGTATGGTTGCAAGCTTCACACCCTCGGCCGCGGTAGAGAGTCCACTCATCCGTATAGGAGAGACCGAGCTTGTCCCACTCTGGTCGACCATATCCCTGGACCAGTTCATCATAGTCTTGAGGAAGAGGATGATAGCCCTCTCGGCACTGCCGACAGATGCGCTTGCACAAGCGCTGAGCCAGCACGCCCAGCATCGCATCGGCGAAATTAAAGGCATCGCATCCCATGTCCAGAAGCCGTATGACGGTTTCCACCGCGCTATTCGTGTGTAGGGTGCTCATAACCAAGTGGCCGGTTAAGGACGCCTCGATGGCAATGTCAGCCGTCTCCTTGTCACGCATTTCGCCAATCATGATGACATCAGGGTCCGCTCTCAGAAATGCGCGCATCGCCGTTGAAAACGTCAGCCCGATTTTGGGATGCACCTGAACCTGGCGTAATCCCTCCTGAGTAATCTCTATCGGGTCCTCAGCCGTCCAAATCTTCCGTTCGTCCGTATTGATGCGCTTGAGGACCGCATGTAATGTGGTGGTCTTACCCGAACCCGTTGGACCGACACAGAGGAAGATCCCATAAGGCCGTTCAGCCAGCGCTCCGATAGCATGCAGAACGTCCGGCGCAAAATCCATCCGCTCCAGCGGCATAGTGTCTTTGGTGGTGAGCAGCCGCATCACGACGTCTTCATCCGCTCCTGCAGTCGGAAGCGTGGCGACCCGTAGCTCGAGCTCTCGCTCTTTGGACAGCTTGTAACGGATTTTCCCATCTTGGGGCTTGCGCCTCTCACCGATGTCCAGATTAGCCATGATTTTGAAGCGCGAGACAATCGCTCGCCGATAGGCGGCCGGTATGCGCATGTAGGTGAAGCAGGACCCGTCGACACGAAAGCGCACAACCGTTTCTTTCCGATCCGAATAGGGCTCGATGTGAATATCCGAAGCGCCTAGACGATCAGCCTCCGTGATGATCTGGCTCGCCAAACGAACGATTGCGGAATCGTTTTCATCCACTTCTTGTACTGAGCGATCATCCCTGATTTCCAGGTCTACTTCGTTCACGAGATCACCGAGAATCTTGGCCATGGCTCCGAGTTTCCGGGGTTGTCTCGCCGCCAACAGAAACTGCTCAATATCGGACCGGAGGCCAACGGCCCGTCGGATGGTACATCCAGGAAACACTCGCCGAATATCGGACTCATGCTCGACATCATGTGGATCGCGCATGATCACGTAAAGCGCCGTTCCCTCACGTGTTATAGGCACCCAGGCGCAGCTCCGTAGATAATCTTGGCTGAGGTGCTTGAAGAGGTCGGGATCCATGGCGGTCCGCTCGTCATAGGGCGCGTACGGGCAGCGATAGAAAGCACTCAGTGCAGCACCCAACTCAGCCCTTTGAAGTTGATGCTTTTCCAGTACAATCGTCTCCAGGTCCCGCCCGCATAACCGCGCTTCTTCACCAGCAGCATCGAGATCCGCTTGGCTCATGAGTCCTCGACCGTCAATGCACTTCGCCAGACTTCTGTCCTTTAATTGGGCGGACGGGACTGCGGCGCCCTTCGACGCGCCGACTTCAGTGGCTGGTTCTAGCCGATGTCCAATCTCAGGGGTATGTTTCATCTCCGTGAAGAGCCCTTCCCAATAAGCGCGTCGTCGTTAATATCTCATCATCCAGGCGCCAGGAGCGCGATACACCACTGGCAGCCCCTGATACCATCCTTGGCCGACATCGTAGTTGTACCAAACCTCCAATGTTCCACCCAATCCCGCTGGAACGATTGAGCCGGCCGCAATAGCCGAGCCAAATAATCTCACCCGTCCGGTTACGGAAATGTCCCCGCTGGCATACACTACGCCATTGATGTTTACATGGGACAGTTGCACCCCGACCCGGGAGGTGCTTCTCCCGGGCTCCAGCGGCGGGCTCAGCACGGGAAGCGACTGTCCGTCGTTGGGCGCCAATAGCACATGTCCTTGGACCACGACCATTCCCTCGAGATAACCGGCTCGGATGATCACGGAGCCTAGATTGTCCGATCGAGGAGCTTGCTGATCCAATGTATCAATGAAGATCAGCCCGCGTTGATCGCCTACGGACTGTGATCGCAACACCTCGTCCGGCGCTATGCCGTACCCGGGACGGATGATGCCTTGGGGGTGCAATAGTCCGTCCCGATCGATGGCATAATATCGGCCAAACTGCTTCGCCGCCTGCTTCAGCTGGTCATACGGCCACTGGTCCAGACGGATACCTGGAACGGGACTTTGTTCCGCATGAAGATTATGAGGCCAGTTCGAACCCTGTACCGGTGCCGTCACCGGTTCTGTGGCCTGGACGGCGCCGCCGATCCACCCTTCCATCCATCGATCCTCTCGTTGCAGCATCGTCTCATATCCTTGTCCGGTCACAGGAGCGAGTGTGCTGAGGGTCGGCACCTCGTCCGGCCTCCGGAACACCGCGTCTCCCTGCACCTTGAGACTTCCCCAATGGACGCTGACAGGCGATTCTTTGCCTTGTTGCAGAGTTCCAAGGCTCTGTCCAACCTGGACCGCCGAACGCAAGGCCGGCACATCGAGAGCCGCCAACTGGAGATTCAGTGAATGTCTTAACGAAGAGCCGTGACCTGCGCGCACTGTCGCGTCGATTGTGCACAACAGTCCAGGCCTTGAGGCTGCGTAGACTTTGAATTCTTCAATGGTCCCGAACTCCCCCATGGCATGGAATAGGCCGTTTTCAGGATCATTCAAGAGGCGATCACCCGTCGGATCGCTCGCAGCTAACACCAGATCCGGACGATCGGATGTTCCAATAAATTGCGATCGGCCGTTAGCATCAAAAAATGACGGCGCCCCTGAAGCGCTGGTATTTCTCTTGCTCATGATAGAGGCGAGGGGCGCCGGGGCTGCGTGCGGACTGTTCAGCGCTGCCACCGCAAGGTCGCCTGCCGCATCTGCCAGATGTTGCCCCATAGCCAACTCCAGGCCTGCGGCGGCCGTAAGGGCTTCCTGTCCGGCGAGGTTCAGCAGCATCCCGCTCAACATGGCCAAAATCAGGAGGAGTATCATGGCTCCTAAAAGCGCAATTCCTTGTTCATGCTGCATTGTGGCTCTCATGTCGTGCCCTCCGTTATGACCGCAGACTCACTTCACGAACCGTCTTTTGCGCCGATGAACTGGATGTCATCTCAATCACAATCCGCTTGATCATGGAGGGCGTGCCCGCCGGTCGACCCTCCTCATCCCAATAGGACAACCGCATATCCTTTAACTCGGTGACGAGGACATTCGCGCCGCCATCGACCATTCGCATCAATTGCAGGACATCCTCTTCCCCTCGCTTGGTGTAGTAGCCCACCCGATTGATGACCTCTACTGATCCATTCAGGGGGAAGGCCTTTGCCATTGGCTCCGCCACCACGAGTTGATGTCGCTGCCCATCAAAAAGGAGGCCATGAGGCTCACAGGAGTGGCTCGCGCACACCATCACCGATTTTCCTCTGCCCCACCCGCTGCCATCTAACACCGGAAGCGTGGACTGCCCTGGCATCACAAGAGCGGTAAGCGTGGTCCGCTGGGAGTTAATGTTGGCCTGAAAACGCAACTCCTGCGGGGAAGCGATGGAAATCGAATCCGCCATGGCAAGACGGACTTCTTGTTCAAATACCTCCAATCCGATTCGAACCTCCTGCTGTTGTGACAACCTGCGCTGCTGTTTGAGAGTTTCTGCATGGAGCATGGTAAAAGTTTGGAGTGATGCGGCCAGGACGATGACGCCTGTGGTCAAAGCCACGATGAATTCGACGAGACAAACCCCCTGGTCGTCGCCCAGTCTTGGCAGCAGGCCCATCGCGCTTCGAATCGGAGCAGGAGCGAAGGAGACGTTCATCGTGGCCTCACAAAAGTGGGGTTGGCGCGAAGGGTCGCCAGGCGGATTTCTTTCGTGCCTCTTCCTCCCTCGTAGGAGGCGGTTGCACGAACGACGACGGCCGGAGCAGCAGGCCATGGTTCATGACCGTCCGGCTCTACGGTCCAGACCACCGTCACACCATCCTGCTCCTGCATAGCGCTGTAAATGCCATCAGCAGCCCGGCCATCTGGATCGACGCCATCATCCTTCATCAAGATCTCCGGCACGCCGTCATGATTAAGGTCATCTTCGAGCAGGGCCGGCCAGCGCACGGACCGCTTTGCTTCCAGCCTCGCCTGAGCCAGTGCCAGTGCGTGAGTACTGAGTTGACCCTGCCGGGCATAGCGAGCCGACATCTCCATAGCCCCCATCGTTCCCATCAAAGCCACGCCGGAAATCACCGTCGCGATCATGACCTCCACCAAGCTCAATCCCGCCTCATGTCGAAGCGTACTCATAGAACAGAGACCCGCCCTGTGATGCCCACGGTAAGTTTGTGTACTTGCCCGTCTTTACTGCGTAGTTGAATGGTCGTCGGTGTGGCAGCCCGGCCACTCGGGTGAAAGAGAATCTCAGCTCCTGCACTCGGCTCGTCTAGGTGGATTCCCTTGCCCCCATACCGGTAGATCCGAGAGGGAGTCCGTCCATTGGCAAGCTGCGCCACCATCACTTGCTGGTCCAAATCAAATACGACCCTCATGCGATCCCGCTCGGTCATGGCGAGTTGTCTCACCAGGCGCAGTTCGGACGCGATCTCCTGCGTCAGGCTGTAGAGGTCCATCCGAGATTGGAGCATGAGGAAATTAGGCACCGCCATCGCCGCGACCATCCCAACCATCGCCGTGACGACCATGAGTTCCATCATCGTCTTACCCTGCTGATTCAACAGCCTTCTTTTAGCGGTCTTCGGTGCGTCCATGAAGATCTCCCTACATCAAAAGCCGTGCCGCTGTGCAAGCATGCGGTAGCCCAAATATTCGTTGATCCGGGCATGAGCTCAGATTCTTCGAAAACCGTCGTATTCGTAGGGAGAGAGGGGAGGACTACCAAACCTGGAGATAACCCCATTCCGTGTCACGCTTAGAGTCATCCGGCGATCTGTTAACGCGCCGGAGATACACTTAGAGAGGAATGGATACGATCAGGACGAAGTAAGCGGCGAACGAGACCTAGCCAGCGACGATGCCTTGATACCAGTCGATAACCGACTGCCCAAAGAACAGCGCCACCAGTGCTCCACAAACCAGGAAAGGGCCAAAGGGAATATAGTCCCCCCGCTTAATGACGCCTCCGGTAATGAGACCGATGCCCACCAGGGATCCCAGCAAGGATCCCACCATGATGGTAAGCAATGCCAGTTTCCATCCCAGGAATGCGCCGATCATGGCGAGTAGCTTGATATCTCCGCCGCCCATCCCTTCTTTTCCGAACAGATAGGGACTCGCCCAGGCGAGCAGCCATAATATTCCGCCGCCCACCGACAAGCCGACTACGCTATTGATCAATCCTAGCGGCAGGACGGCGGCCGCACTCAAGAGGCCAATGGCGATGCCCGGAAAGGTAACAGCATTGGGGATGATTTTATGGGAAAGATCCGTCGCGGCGACTACCAGCAGCGAGGAGTAGAGCATCCCATAGGCCACTGTCGCCCAGCCGGTGCCATATACTGCCAGCAGCGCCACATACCCGACTGCGTTGAGGGCCTCAATGATCGGATACCGGATCGGGATGCGGATCGCGCAATGTCGGCAACGGCCCTTCAGAGCCAGATAGCTGAGAAGCGGGATATTGTCATGCCAGGCAATCCCCTGCGCACAGGTGGGGCAGTGGGAGCCTGGCCAAGCAACAGATTCCCGGCGTGGCAGGCGATGGATACAGACATTAAGAAAACTTCCAATGAGTGCCCCAAAGAGAGCGACCACCAGGTACAATGACCACATAATTTTTTTGCCCTTAGAGGTACTAGGGGACTACCCAGTGGACCATCGAATCGACGACTAGGACAATGCCTCACCGAGCACTTGGTAGCGTTACTAGGGGCTTATTGCTTCCATTTACATTCTTTAGGAAGCGCCCCTATAATTCTTCATGTAGATGACGGTGTGCTGATCAGATCGAATCGTCGCCAGTATACCTGAATCAACTGTGTATCAAAGGAGAACTGATCATCATGGCCAAAATAGCGAGCAAACCACGCGCCCGCAAGTCGCTTGCGGATATCGAACCACCCCCTCGCACCAAGCGGCCGGAATCGCTCACGTCCCGAGAGCAGGAAATTCTCGAGTTGATTTGGGCAGGTTTCAAGAATAAGGAGATCGGCCACCGGCTCAAAATTAGTGTTAAAACGGTGGAGGCCCATCGCGCCAACATGATGAAAAAGATGCGGGTGTCCAATACGGCACAGCTACTCAAAACGGCGATCCAAGGCGGCATCCTTAAGATCCGGTAGACTGTCCCTTTGATAGGCGGACGGCACCTCGCTGGCGGACGGTTTCAAATAACATTATGGCGGCTGATGCAGAAACGTTCAAGGATTGGACGTGGCCATTCATGGGAATGCGGATGCGCTCATCGCAATGCTGAAGTACCCCTGGGCGAAGGCCTTTCCCTTCTCCGCCGAATACCAACCCGACCGGGCCGGTGAGATCGACATCCGTATACAGTTTCGTGGCGGTCGGTTCGAGGCCATAGATCCAGACGCCGGCCTCCTTGAGCGTTTCGAGGAGCCGTGTAGTGTTCGTCACTCTGGCCACCGGCATGTAGTCGATGGCCCCGGCGGACACTTTCGCCACCACCGAGGTCAGTCCGGCGGCGCGGCGTTCTGGAATGAAGACGCCATGCGCCCCAGCGCCTTCAGCCGTCCGAAGCACCGCCCCGAGGTTATGCGGATCTTCCACACCATCGAGGATGACCAGGAACGGCGGCTCCTTTTGCTCGGCAGCTCGTGCGAGAATCGAGTCTTCCCTCTCGTACGCTTTGGCTGCCGCATAGGCCACGATGCCTTGATGCCGCCCGCCGGGAACCAGCCGGTCAAGAGATGCAAGCGGTTGCACATGGATGGGAACGTGAAGCGAGCGGGCCAACTGCACGAGATCAGCAAACTGCTTATCGGTCCGGACGACCAGAATCCGCTGCAACGGCCTGGCTCCCGCCCGGAGTGCCTCGCGTACGGCATGTAATCCGAACAGGAGATCCTGTTCGCTATCGCTTCCACCGGCTGGTGCCATCAGGCTTGTCCTCAATGATGATCCCTTGCGAAGCAAGCGACTTTCTGATTTCATCGGCTCTCGCGAAGTCTTTGTTTCTCCTTGCCTCGAGACGCAATGCAATCCGTTGCTCAATTTCCTCATCGGTGAGCTCGGTTGTCGCTGGCAGATGATCACCCAAGACTTCCGCCGAATTTGTTGCAACACCCAAGTCGCCCTTGAGCAAGACTTTACCAGATACCGTTCCGGCGAGCGGGATCACGCCAAACTTCCACTTGTCCAACTGAAACAGCCCCAAGATGCCGCCTAGAGACCGAAATTCGTTCCGGGCAATTCTTCTTGCCTCCACAGAGAGTCCCAGCTCAAGCAGTCTGTTGACGTCACTCCGCAATCCTTGCAACGCTGCCATGGCCATCGGCGTGTTGAAATCGTCATCCATCGCGGCCTTGAAGGCGGCCCGGCCTCGCTCAATCGCCTGAGTCAACCCTTCATCTCCGGATGATTTGCCATCCGTTTCCGACAGGCGGGCGAAGAGATCGTAAAATCCGTTCACCGCGTTCTTCGCTTCTTTCAAGGCTTGATCGGAAAAATCGAGTGGCCCCCGGTATTGGGTAGCGAGCAAGAAGTACCGTAGCATCTCTCCGGTTTCCGGATCTGGCCACGCAGACTTTTCAAAGATCTCCCGGATCGTAAAGAAGTTCCCCAGGGATTTGGACATCTTTTCCTGGTTGATCTGCACGAAGCCGTTGTGGATCCAATACCGCGCGAACTCCTTGCCGGTTGCGCCGCACGATTGCGCGATCTCATTCTCATGATGCGGGAAAATCAGGTCCATTCCGCCGCCATGGATATCAAAGGTATCGCCGAGATGGCGGATTGACATGGCGGAACACTCGATATGCCATCCGGGTCGCCCTGGCCCCCAAGGGCTGTCCCAGGCCGGTTCCCCAGGCTTGCTACTTTTCCAGAGTGCAAAATCCATGGGATGCCGTTTGCGCTCATTGACATCCACACGGGCACCGGCTTGAAGATCCTCCAACCGTCGTTTAGAAAGGCGGCCATAGGAAGGATACCTGGCAACCTCAAAGTAAACGTCCCCGTCAACTTGATAGGCCAGGCCTTTGGCAATCAACCTCTCCGTCAACCGTATGATATCCGTCATATGCTCCGTGGCCTTCGGTTCAATTGACGCCGGTCGAACGCCGAGCCTTTCCATATCATCGTAATACGCTTGAATATATTTCTGCGTAATGGCGTCGCAGGTGACGCCCTGTTCGTTCGCCCGCTTGATGATCTTGTCATCGACATCCGTAAAGTTTTTCGCAAACTCGACCCGATAACCTGAATGCTCCAAATACCGGCGGATCACATCGAAGACGAGAGCGCTCCTGGCATGCCCGATATGACAATAGTCATACACCGTCACGCCGCACACATACATGCGGACCGTGCCCGGCACGAGCGGCACGAACGGCTCTTTTATTCCGCTGAGGGTGTTATGAATCTTCAGCATAGGAGCGGCTCTAAGGAAGAATCGCGCGACGCTTGGGCCAATGGGACCACAGAAACAAGGCCACAGCCGCTGCAATGACGAGACCGATCACAATGTCGAACCCATGAAAATACTGCCGCAACTCCTCCCATCGTTCACCCATCTTGAGGCCGACGTACGCCAGCAGATAACACCAAGGCAGGGCTCCAAGAAAGGTATACAGGACGAAGCGTGGGAAATTCATTCGGGCGATCCCGGCAGGCAACGAGATGAACGTGCGCACTACTGGCAGCATGCGGCTGAAGAAGACGACGGCTTCCCCATACTTGAGAAACCAGCGGTCGGCCAGATCGAGGTCCCGGTGGGACACCAATACATACGCCCCATACCGCTCGACGAAGGGACGACCGCCCCAGATCCCGGCATAGTACGCCGCAATAGAGCCCAGAACATTGCCCACCGCACCGGCCAGGGTAACTCCGAGCATCGTGAATTGTCCTGTCGTGACAAGGTAGCCGGAAAACGGCATGATGATCTCACTCGGCAGCGGAATGCAGGCGCTTTCGATGGCCATCGTAAACAGAATGCCGCTATAGCCGAACCTCGAAATGCAGGCGATGACGAATCGGCTCAGTTCGCTGATGATCACCTCGATGAGGCCGCCCACGTCTAACTCCTCTGCCGCGCCCGGACGCGCGGCTGGCCCGAGCGCCGCTTCGTCGCGCGCGGCAACAGGGCCTCCCAAGCTCTGAATTTGTCGAGCACCCCGTAATGCGTTAAATCCAGATGAATCGGCGTGATCGACACGTACCCTTCCTGCAGCGCCTCATGGTCCGCGTCCTTACTCCGGCTCCAGGACAACCGCGTCCCCGCGATCCAGTAGTATTTGCGCCCATGCGGATCCAGCTTTTCGATGATCGGATTGTCAAACCGGCGGCGACTGAGACAGGTAATCCTGGCGCCCTTTACAGAACGACCGGGAAGATCCGGGA
Organism: uncultured bacterium; assembly: GCA_965285965.1. Taxonomy (GTDB): domain Bacteria; phylum Nitrospirota; class Nitrospiria; order Nitrospirales; family Nitrospiraceae; genus Nitrospira_D. Next base: position 18,026 of record CBDIWQ010000346.1, read on the forward strand.
CATTGACGTTCAACAGCGTTTCCTCGGGTAAGCCTTGTGCCAGCACAAGCCGGACGATGCGCTCGGCATAGCGGGCACCTACGGCAAACCGAAACCGGTCCTTCCCTTCTTGTGAAATCGCCACAGACGGCACACCTAAAATGGTGCCTTCCATCGCGCCGGAGACCGTACCGGAATACATCACGTCATCACCAAGATTGACCCCTTTATTGATGCCGGAGACAACAATCACCGGAGGCTTCGGCATCACCTTGACCAAGGCCAGATTTACGCAGTCCACCGGCGTACCGTTCACGGAGAATGTACGAGGGGCCAGGCGCTGCAAACGTAACGGTTTATGAAGGGTGACGGCATGGGCCACCGCCGTGCGTTCCCGATCGGGCGCCACAATCCATACTTCTCCCACAGCCGAAAGAGCCTGTGCCAACGCCGCCAGGCCGGGAGAATGGATGCCGTCATCGTTTGTCACAAGAATGCGCATGCCTCTTCTCTTCCTCTAATATAAAAAAAGCTGCGCAAGGCAGCTTTCTCTAGCAGCTTTCTTTCAACAACCCTGCCTGCGCTGAGACACTTGCATCGTACCTGCTCAGCGGCAGCCGTTCATCCGCACATGGTATTGGTCGGGGCGGCGGGATTTGAACCCACGACCACTCGCACCCCAAGCGAGTACGCTACCGGGCTGCGCTACGCCCCGACATACCATGAATTCACAGGGGTCTCTATTCTCCCTTGGCAGGTCATAAAAGGCAATGGGCAGAATGGTCTTTTATCGCGAATGCGAGTCGATGATCTTGAGGATGGCCTCAAGGTCACCACGGAGCTTCTTGGCCATCTCTTTGGGAGGAAGCGGCTTAGATGCCGCGCGTCCCCGCCTCACCCAATATCGCTTCACCCCTTCCAGGGTATGGCCTTCTTCATAGAGCATTCGCTTGATTTCCAGCACAGTTTCGATATCCCGCTGCACATACAAGCGTTGATTGCCGCGGCTTTTCTTAGGCTTTAAGAAACTAAACTCAGATTCCCAGAAGCGGAGGACGTAAGCGGGCAGCTTCGTCAGTTGACTAACTTCCCCGATTTTATAAAAAACCTTGCTGCCCAGTCTGGGCTCAGTTCCCATGACCGGCCTCATGGTGCGGTCGCTGATGGAGGTTGAAGCGCAGCTTATGAATTGACGTACTTCTTGAACACTTGGCTTGGCCGAAAGGTCACAACGCGGCGCGGCGTAATGCCGATTTCTTCGCCGGTCCGAGGATTCCGTCCTTTTCGGGCGCCTTTGCTACGCACGACGAAATTGCCGAACCCTGCGATTTTGACCGATTCGCCCTTCTGTAAGACGGACTTGAGAAGATTCAGCACCATTTCGACGATATCTGCCGCTTCATTTTTCGAAATGCCGACCTGCTTGAAAATCTCGTTCGCAATATCAGCCTTTCTCATGCCACCCCCTACCATAAACCACAGCAGATGCCCGACGCGATTCAGGAAGTCCTCCAATGAGGCGCCGAGTTTTGCTTAAGTTACGTGAGGTTATGAAATCTGTCAAGAATAAATATTAGGTGGGATCAGTCGGGTCCGCTTATTCTTTCGCCAGGAGCTTATATTCAATGCTGTCAGCGAGCGCCTGCCAGGTGGCTTCCATGATGTTTTCCGACACACCAACGGTGCCCCATTTGTCTTTATGGTCCCCCGACTCAATCAGGACGCGGACCTTGGATTCGGTCCCAGTATTGGCGGCTAAGACGCGTACTTTGTAATCCAACAATTTGACTTCCGCCAGCTGAGGATAGAACTTTTCCAAAGCCTTGCGAAGGGCATGGTCCAGCGCATTCACGGGTCCGGCCCCGACTGCGGCAGTGTGTTCCACCACATCGCCGACTTTGACCATGACGGTCGCTTCGGAAAGCGGCGCCCCATTGTCCTGTTTTTTCTCCACGATGACCCGGAATCCCAGCAGCTGGAATGAGGACTTATGAGTGCCCATGGCTTTGAGCATCAGCAATTCAAACGATCCTTCAGCGCCTTCGAATTGGTAGCCCTGGCTTTCCCGTTCTTTTAAGGTATCAATCAATTCCTGAACCTTGGCATGGTCCTTCGACAGCTTGATGCCATAGGCCTCGATCTTGTCCAAAAGCCCGCTCCGCCCGGCGTAATCTGAGACCAAGACGCGCTGCCGGTTCCCCACCAGCGCCGGGTCGACATGTTCATAGGTCGCGGGATTCTTCAGAACGGCATGTATATGTACCCCGCCTTTGTGCGCAAATGCCGAATCGCCTACATACGGCTGGTGCTTATTGGGCATGAGATTGGCTATTTCTGTCACAAACCCTGAGACATCCTTGAGATGGCTCAACCGGTCGGTCAACGCCCGCCGCTTCATCTTAAGTTCCAGGTTGGGGATGATCGAACAAAGGTTCGCATTGCCGCAGCGCTCGCCTATACCATTAATAGTGCCCTGCACCTGTTGAATGCCTGTTTCGATGGCCACCAGGGAATTGGCGACCGCCATCTCACAATCGTTATGCGCGTGAATTCCCAGCGGCACGGGACACTCGCGTCGCACAATCTCACAGATGGTTCGGATCTCCCAAGGCATCGTTCCGCCATTGGTGTCGCAGAGAATCACTCGTTCGGCGCCGGCCTCGACTGCTTTGCGAACCGTTTTCAGCGCATAGTCGGGATTAGTTTTATAGCCGTCGAAAAAATGTTCCGCATCATAAAACACCTGGCGGCTCTTACTGCGCAGATATGCTACCGAGTCGCCGATCAGTTCCAGGTTTTTCGCCAGGGAGATTCCCAGTGCATCGGTGACATGGAGCGACCAGGATTTACCGAACAGGGTGATCGTCTTGGTCTCGGCGGCGAGCAACGCCTGGAGGTTGGGATCTTTCTGAACGGCGTGACTCGCCTTGCGTGTCGATCCAAATGCAATGACGGTGGCATGTTTCAGCGGAATGGTCTTCATGATCCGGAAGAATTCAATGTCTTTTGGATTGGCCCCGGGCCAGCCACCCTCGATGAAGTGTACGCCGAGTTCATCGAGCTTTTGGGCTATTCGGACTTTATCCTCCGCCGAAAAGCTGACATCCTCCGCTTGAGCGCCGTCGCGCAACGTGGTGTCATAGATCTCAAGCGACGCCGCAACCTGACCCGGCAACGGGAGTGCAGGTGGGGCGCTAGACTGCTCGCGCTGGCTGGGTGGTCGGGATAACACAGGTTTACGAGCCATGGACAGAGAGGGTACCAGGTGTATGGCTTATCTGTCGAGACGGGGAAGTCTGTATGGAGCGCTTACGGCGCTGCTCGGAGTTCCATCCCTCATTTCGGCCGGAGATCCCCCGCTGGACCTTGGTCCAACCCAAACGCGTCATGGAGAGATCGCATCGCTAATTCCAGATACTTTTCATCGATGACGCAGGAGATTTTAATTTCCGAGGTGCTGATCATCATGATGTTGATTCCCTCGTGAGAGAGCACATCGAACATTTTGGCCGCGACTCCGGAATGAGACCGCATGCCAACCCCGATCAGCGATACCTTTGCAATCGACTCGGTCACCGACACGGACTTCGCCTCTACCTCCTTGGCCACAGCTTGAATAACGGGTAAGGCCTTTTTCAGGTCCGCGCGGGGAACCGTAAAGGAAAGGTCGGTCAACGCCGCCTGACCGACGTTCTGGATGATCATGTCGACATTAATGTTGGCTTGCGCCACATGCACGAATATCCGTGCGGCAACCCCCGGTCGATCGGGCACGCCAATGATCGTAATTTTCGCTTGATTGCGGTCACCCGTGACACCAGCTACCGCCACCGCTTCCATGTCTGCGTCTTCTTTGGTCACGAGCGTACCCTTTCCTTCTTTGAAGCTCGAATTGACCTCTACCGGGACATTAAACTTCGCGGCAAATTCGACCGACCGGGTCTGAAGGACCTTGGCGCCGAGACTCGCCATCTCCAGCATCTCCTCGTAGGCGATCTTATCGATCCTGCGCGCCGACGGGACAATGTTGGGGTCGGCCGTATAAACCCCGTCCACATCCGTAAAGATAATGCACCGGTCAGCCTTCAACGCGGCGGCCAGAGCCACAGCAGAGAGGTCCGATCCGCCTCGGCCGAGCGTCGTCACATCGGATTGTTCATTGATGCCTTGAAAGCCGGCTACGACGGGAATCACCCCTTTACCGAGCGCCTCCCGGATCCGATCGGCCGTGACCCGCGATATCCTGGCTTTGGTATGGGCGTTATCCGTGATGATGCCGACTTGACGCCCCGTAAAAGACTTGGCATTGAGGCCGCGGCCTCGTAACGCCATAGCTAACAAGGCAATCGTCACCCGCTCTCCAGTCGAAAGCAGCAGGTCCATTTCACGTTCGTCGGGGTTCGGCGTCGCTTCATGCGCCAGCTTGATCAACCGGTCGGTCTCTCCGCTCATCGCCGAGAGCACCACCACGACCTGATGTCCGCCTCGATAGGTCTTGGCGACCCGATCTGCGACGCTATGGATACGCTCCACCGTGCCGACCGAGGTGCCACCATATTTCTGAACGATCAGCGCCACCGGGTCAGCCTTTTGCAAAGAGCTTGATGACAAACTTCGTCGCATCCCGCGCCGGTATTTGAGCCGCTTTCGCATGGGCCTCGGTAAACCGTCGGCCCGCGGCATCGACGGCTTTCCCGTTGATCTGTCCGAAGGCATAAAAGGCGTCGCCTTGCACGCCTTCGCCATAATCGCAGACCACGAGAAACCGATATGGTCCCTGCTGGGCAAGTCCCTCCATCAGCGGACCGACGAGATCGCGGTCGAATTCTTCAATGCCGCCCACTTTGGCTTTGATATCCGTCCCGTGGATGACTTCGTCAGTCAAGCCGGCATGGACATATACAAAATCCTTTCTGGCATATTCCTCGAGTGCCACGTTGGCTTTCGTGTGCAGCGCGCCGCCGGCCAGACGGTCCGGATCGACCGCGTCCAGTCCCGCGCAAATTCCCACCCCGCGATGGACGTCGCTCGTCGCGACGGCACTACCGGTCACCCGATACTTTTCCGTCAAGCTGGGCCAGGGCACCGCACGACCTTCCCCCCAGAGCCAGACGCAGTTCGCCGGTTTTTTGCCGGCCGCCATCCGTTCTTCATTGACCGGATGGTCCCGCAAAATGAAGTGCGACGCCTCCATCAGCTTGCGAAGGATATCCGACCCATCGCCGGTCGGCAACGCTTCCGCAATCGAACGACCGACGACGGTCTGAGGATCGACGCAAACAGCCCGCGGTTTTCCATCCACCCATACCATCAAATGCCGATGACCCGTCCCGGGATAGAACTGGATGGTTTCAGATCCTAGTTGCTCATTGATCGCATCGATGAGCTCGCGCGCTTCGTCCGTCTCGATCAGGCCGGCGGTGGCGTCTTCCATGAACACATTGCCGCTCAGCTTTTTGATTTCTGCGCCGCCCTTCTCACTGCCCGCTTTGAGAGCCACCATGGTGCACCGATACACGACGTCGTGCTCGGTGACCGACACACCGAGGCTCGCCGCTTCTAACGGCCCGGGACCTTGATAGAACTTTCTGGGGTCGTATCCAAGGATCGCCGTCCCGCTGAGCCCGCTCCCAAGACGGGCGGCGTCGGCCGGGAAGACCAGCTGACCAAGGTCGCCGTGCTGCGCGAGACGATCGAGATGGGGCGTGGCCGCAGCTTGAAGCGGTGTGCGTCCCCCGAGTTCTTCGCGGGGGTGGTCTGCCATTCCGCCGGCATGCAGTATCAAATATTTCATCGCATGCACACGCCCATTATGCCCGCAGCAATCTGGCCACGTCGTCGCGCGTGGCTTTGACTGTCAGAGGTGGCGCCGACACGCTGATCGCCGTATCGGCATCCTTCAACCCATGCCCTGTGAGCGTGCATACCACAGTCTCTCCTTCATGTAAGACGCCAGCTTGGTGTAATTTCGCCACCCCTGCAACGGATGCCGCGGATGCCGGCTCACAAAACACTCCCTCCGTCGCCGCGACAGTTGCATAGGCCCGGAGAATTTCCTCATCCGTTACCATGTCGATCGCCCCGGAAGACTCCTCAACGGCCTTCACTGCCGACGACCAGCTGGCCGGATTGCCGATACGAATGGCCGTCGCCACCGTTTGTGGCTCGTCCACGACTCGTCCAAGGACAATGGGGGCCGCGCCGGCGGCCTGGAAGCCAATCATGCGGGGAAGCTTGGTCGTCTGGTTGGCCAGGCGATATTCGCGATAGCCCTTCCAATAGGCGGTGATATTCCCCGCGTTGCCCACCGGCAACACATGCAGGTCCGGGGCGTGACCCAATTGATCACACACCACGAAGGCTGCGATCTTTTGGCCCTCAATCCTGAACGGATTCACCGAATTCACCAGCTCAATCTGGCAGGTTGCCGAGAGATCCTTCACAATGGTCAAGGCCTGATCGAAATTGCCCTCGATTTGAATGACGGTCGCCCGATGCATCATGGCTTGAGACAACTTACCCATCGCAATCTTGCCTGCCGGAATCAGCACGTACACCGAAAGTCCGGCTCGGGCCCCATACGCAGCGGCGGAGGCGGACGTGTTTCCTGTGGAGGCACAAATGACGGCGCGCGCGCCCTGCTCGACGGCCTTCGAGATCGCCATGGTCATGCCCCGGTCTTTGAACGAGCCGGTCGGGTTGACGCCTTCAAACTTCAGATATAAATCCACCCCCGGCGCAATTGCCTTAGCCAACCGGGCGGCTCGAATCAGCGGCGTATTCCCTTCCTCCAGACTGATGACCGGCGTCGTCTCCGTGACCGGAAGAAACTTTCGGTATTCCTCGATGATGCCGCGCCAGCGATTCATACGCTCACTCGTCCTTCCCTTCGACCCGGATCAGTACGGCGGGCTCCGAGACCAATGCTTTGCGGTTTATTTCACGGAGCGCGGTTTGCACATCGCGCTCCTTGGCCATGTGCGTCTTGATGACGACCGGGACGGTGTATCCTTCCCGGCGACCCTGCTGCAGCATCGATGAAATGCTGATCCCGCAGTGTCCCAACTCACCGGCAATCTGCGCCAACATGCCAGGGCGGTCCACCACCGTGAACCGCAAGTAGTAGAGTGAGCTGATTTCCTCAATCGGCTTCATGCGTAGCGGTCGCCGTTGATCTTGCTGAAATGAGCCGACCGGCACGCGTCCGACCGCGCCTTTGATCAGGTTCCGTCCAATGGCGATCACGTCGCTGACCACTGCACTGCCCGTGGGCATGGATCCAGCCCCTCGGCCATACAACACAACATCACCCACTGCGTCACCCACGAGCTGAATCGCGTTATACACGCCTTCGACCTGCGCGATGGGAGAGATCGACGGAAGCATGGTGGGATGGACCCGCGCATCCACTTCGCCGTCGACGAGTTTGGCGATCGCGAGAAGCTTGATGGTACACCCGAACTCCTTGGCATAGGCGATGTCGGCGGGGGTGATGTGGGTGATGCCCTCGGTATAGATTTCTTTGAAGTTGACCGGCGTCCCATAGGCCAGGCTGACCAGTATGGCCAGCTTGTGGGCCGAGTCAATTCCTGCCACATCAAAGGTCGGATCCGCCTCGGCATAGCCGGCATGCTGCGCATCCTTGAGGACCGCATCAAAACTATGCCCCTCCTGGGTCATCCTCGACAAAATATAGTTCGAAGTCCCGTTGATGATGCCATAAATCGATTGAATGGTATTGCCGGCGAGTCCTTCGGTCAGCGCGCGGATGACCGGAATCCCGCCGCCGACGCTCGCCTCAAAGCCTACGTCGACGCCTTGCCGAGTGGCGGCCTCGAAGATCTCTTCCCCGTGGACGGCTAACAAGGCTTTGTTCGCCGTGACCACATGCTTACCGGCTGCAATCGCTTCCAGGATGACACGCTTGGCGGTCTCGTACCCGCCGATCAATTCTATGACGATGTCGATGGCAGGATCGCCGAGGATCTGCTTGATATCGGTGGTCAAGAGACCGGTCGGCAACGTAAGGCCTCGATCTCTTGTAATGTCCATATCCGCAATGCGGACCAGTTCGACCGGCACCCCCACACGACGCTGAATGAGCGTGGCGTTGTCCAGTAGAACCTTCGCGACACCGGTCCCGACCGTCCCGAATCCGATGATCCCCACCCCGATGCGCGACTTCATTCCTCCGCTCCGTCAAGTTTGAGGGCCTTTCGGATCCCTCGCACGGCCTGCCGCGTGCGGTGTTCGTTTTCCACGAGGCCGAACCGGACATACTCGTCGCCGCCTTCGCCGAACCCAATCCCGGGAGACACCGCCACCTTCGCCTCTTTCAGCAAGAGCTTCGAAAATTCCAACGAGCCCATGTGCCGATAAGGAAGCGGGATGCGCGCCCAGACGAACATCGTGGCAAGCGGTTTTGTCACCTGCCATCCTATCCGGTTTAATCCTCCCACCAGGACATCACGCCGCTTTTGGTAGCGCAGGACCGTCTCTTTGACGCAGTCTTGCGGTCCGTTGAGTGCAATAACGCTGGCGATTTGAATCGGCTGAAAAATTCCGTAGTCCAGATAACTCTTGATCTTGGCCAGGGCTCCGACGACTTCCCGGTTGCCGACACAGAAACCGACCCGCCAGCCCGGCATGTTGTACGCTTTTGAAAGTGTGTAAAACTCCACTCCAATATCTTTGGCGCCCTCCACCTGCAAGAAACTAGGCGCTTTATAGCCGTCAAACACGATATCGGCGTAGGCCAGATCGTGGATGACGATCACGTTATGCTCTTTGGCGAAAGCCACAATCTTTTTGAAAAACTCAAGGTCCACCACGGCCGTGGTGGGGTTGTGCGGAAAGTTAATGACCAGGATCTTCGGTCGGGGAAAGGTTTGTCGATACACCCTCGTAAGATCTTCGAAGAAGTCGCTATCCTGCCTGAGTTCTATTCCGCGGACTTCCCCTCCGGCGATGATGAAACTATACATGTGAATGGGATAGGTCGGGGTAGGAGTCAGCACCACATCGCCTGGACCGATCATAGCCAAAGCGAGATGTGCAAGACCTTCCTTGGAACCAATAGTGACGATCGCTTCCGTTTCTGGATCAAGACTTACATCGTAATTGCGCTTGTACCAGGCACAAATCGCATGCCGTAATTTGGTGATGCCGCGGGAGGCCGAATATCGGTGGTTTTTCGCCTTCCGGGCTGCCTCGATCATTTTTTCGACGATATGCGATGGCGTCGGCTGATCGGGGTTGCCCATGCCGAAGTCGATGATGTCTTCACCATGTTGTCTCGCTTCAAGCTTGAGGGACTGTACTTGTGCGAACACGTATGGAGGAAGTCGTTTAATCCGATAGAACCCGTCGCCCAGCCCCATGAAGATTCCTTTAATTTCCAATGATTGCCAGCCATGTTCCTTCCATCGAGAAAGCATGGCGATGAGAAGCGCCTATTCTAAAGGAGCGCTTCCGGTTCAGTCAATTTACTCGTGATTCTATGGGCTTCCGATTTTTCGCGTGCTAGGGCCCTGCCTGCTTTCATCCTGAGACTCGCTTCTTGCCCCTCCGCAGGTCTTTCTGCTACTAATACCTCGTTTCTACCACCCTGACGTCGGTTCATTCTTCCGGTACCCGACAGATTTGAGGAGACTGCCATGGCACGGCTGGGCGTCAACATCGACCATGTTGCAACGTTGCGGCAAGCGCGCGGGGGAACCGATCCGGACCCTTTGGCAGCCGCTGTGCTCGTGGAATTGGCGGGAGCCGATGGCATTGTCGTCCACCTGCGTGAAGACCGACGACATATCCATGATAAAGACCTGCTGCTTCTGCGTGAAATCGTCCGTACGAAACTCGATCTCGAAATGGCGGCCGATGAAGCCATGGCCAAGATTGCCCTCAACGTCAAACCGGATCTCGTCACCCTTGTCCCGGAGAAACGCCAGGAACTCACTACTGAGGGCGGGCTTGATGTAGCGGGACAGCGTGATCGGCTACAAGACATCATCGCGCTATTGCACGACGGTGGCATTCCGGTCAGCGTATTCGTGGAACCCGATCTCAACCAGATCAAGGCGGCGCACAAAATTTCAGCCGATTTTGTGGAGCTTCATACCGGTCGGTACGCTAATGCAACGCGCTCGAAAGAAGCCGACGCCGAATTTGAAGCCATTACTCAGGCCTCCAAATTGGCCTATAAACTGGGCATCGGGGTCAACGCCGGCCACGGATTGAACTATCGCAATATCAAGCGTCTCACCCATGTGCCTGAAATAGTGGAATACAATATCGGGCACAGTATCATCGCCCGGGCGGTCCTCGTCGGTCTGGAACAAGCGGTCAAAGAAATGCGAACCTTGCTCGGTTGACCTCCGGACGCCCCGATCGACCGGCATCTGTGCGATCACATGAGTGACATCTAGTGACATCCTGATGCCTATGATTCCCCACATCGGCCCGCCATGATAAAAATCGTGACCGGCAGTCAAATGCAGGCCCTTGATCGTCGGGCCATCATCGAAGGCCACATTCCCGGCACCACGCTCATGGAGAAAGCAGGCGCAGAGGTCGTGGCTTCTCTTGCACACACCTGGGGAAGCCCGCGCGGAAGGACGATCACCGTGTTTTGCGGCAAAGGCAACAATGGAGGTGACGGATTTGTTGTGGCCCGCCTCCTCCATCGCCACCGCGCCAAAGTCAAAGTCTTGGCTATGGCCCCCGTCTCAGACATGACCCGCGATGCCGCAACGATGTACCGGCAATTCGTCCGGACAGCGGGAAAATCGTGCGTGAGCCGCTTTACATCCAAACTCCAGGTACAGCCACTCTTGCAGGACAGCGACTTCGTGGTCGACGCCCTGTTCGGAACGGGTCTTTCCGCTGACATCACCGGACCGTATGCGGAAGCCATCGATGCCATCAATGAAGCTCGTCGGCCGGTCGCCTCCATTGATCTTCCATCCGGCCTCCATGCGGATACCGGCAGAATGCTGGGACGAGCGGTGCAGGCGACATTGACCATCACTTTGGCACTTCCGAAAGTAAGCTTGTACCTCAATGACGGAATTGATTGTGCAGGCAAGGTGCACATTGTCGATATCAATATTCCTCAATCCTACGTCGATGCCCTGGACAGCCGCATCACGCTGTTGACGGATACCTTCGTACGGACGGCGTTGCCCGTGAGGAAACCCTCCAGCCATAAAGGCACCTTTGGCCATGCTGGTCTCATTGCCGGCTCAGTGGGCAAAACCGGTGCCGCCGCCATGGCAGCCAAAGCCGCCCTTCGAATCGGTACGGGACTCGTGACGGTGGCCGTTCCAGCGACTGTCAATGATGTCCTGGAAGCAAAATTGCTCGAGGCCATGACGGCCCCGATGCCGGAGACAAAAGCCAGGACCTTTGCACGATCCGCATTTGAGCGGCTCTCGGCCTTCATCGCTGCACGATCGGCAGTCGCGATCGGTCCAGGACTTACCACCCATCCGGAAACCGTGGACCTGGTGCAAGCGCTGGTAAAAAACCTTCATCGACCGGCTGTGCTGGACGCGGACGCGCTCAACGCACTGGCGGGACGGGCCTCGCTGCTGACTGAAAGTAAAACGCCGCCTATCCTGACGCCGCATCCCGGCGAGATGGCTCGCTTGGAGCCAGATGCCACACCTCAGTCGGTCAACGCCGATCGCCTTGGCACGGCAGGTCGTTTTGCGCGCGAACGGGGCGTCTTCGTCGTCTTGAAAGGCGCACGAACGGTTATCGCGAGGCCGGATGGCGCGATCACCATCTGTCCAACGGGCAATCCCGGCATGGCGACGGGAGGAACGGGCGATGTGTTGACAGGCATGATGGTCGGCCTCTTGGCGCAAGGGCTCCAGTCATGGGAAGCCGCCTGTGCGGCCACCTATCTCCATGGCTACGCGGGCGATTTGGCGGCGTCGGTCCAAGGACAGGCCGGATTGATCGCAGGGGATGTCATTGACCAGATCCCCGATGCACTCAAACACCTTTGTGACGACCCTAAGCTCTAGCCCATTGAGGTGCGGTGACATGCCTGCACGCAAACAGTCATGGAGTGCCACACTTTCGTCGCCGTCCGAGACGGAATCGTTGGGCCACGCGATCGGGAGGGCGGTCGTCGGTGGCGAGGTCCTGGCCTTAATCGGTGAATTGGGAGCGGGGAAGACGGCATTCGTTCGAGGTATGGCCGTAGGCCTGGACGCTCCGTTTGATTGCGTGAGCAGCCCGACATTCGTCCTGATCCATGAATATCGTGGCAGGCTTCCACTCATTCACGTCGACCTCTATCGGCTGCATACGGACTCGGAAGCCGCGAACATAGGCTTGGAGGATTATTTCACAGACCGATCCGTCGGGGCCATCGAATGGGCCGACCGCTTTCCCGGCTTGCTCCCACCAGATCGACTAGAAATACGATTGATACACCAGGATTCAAATACAAGAACCGCATGTGTCACTGCTCATGGGCCCCATTCGATCAAACTCCTGAGAAGATCTAAGGAGATCTGGCAGGCATCCCATTCACGGCCTTCGGCCCCTAGGTCCCGGTATAGAAAGACCGCTTCATGATTCGACTCATTCTTGTCGGCCTGTTGCTCTTGCTCTCGCTCGCCTTTTTTCTTCAAAACCAAGAACAGCAAGTCACGCTCCGTTATTTCTTCGGCTTGATGGAAGCGTCCACGCCGATCTACAAGCCGATCCTGACGGCTTTTGCCATGGGACTCCTGGTTTGCGGCATTTTGCTGTTCCCTCCATGGGTTAGAAGCCGCATAGAATTGCGGCGAAAAACCAAGGCGCTTCAGGAGGCAGAGGTGGACCTCGAGCGCCTGCGCCAATCATTAGAGAAAATGTCGGGCCGACCAACCACTTCCTTGGAACCTCCACAGGATCCGGTCGATGAATGATAGTGACACCAGTCCGCTCATGCGCCAATACCGGGATATCAAGCAAGGGTATCCACAGGCTATTCTTTTTTTTCGTGTGGGCGATTTCTATAAGTCGGAGGCCAAGCGGTCTTAGGAAGACAAATGTACGCAGCAACTCCTTGGCTCACAGAACGACACGGCTACGAT
>CBDIWQ010000347.1:0-6232 GCA_965285965.1 uncultured bacterium
GTGCCGTACCCCCAGGCCTCTCGCACCTGTTTATGAAGTCGCTCCGCAAAGGCCTCGGCCAGTCGATCCGCCAGCGCCTTGGCCATGATGGAATTGTAATCGTCATGGTCTTTATCAAACTGTTTGCACAGGTCATCCAGGCCAAGTCCCGTGGTGACGGCAAAGGCCCCGATGTGATCCCGCCGACCCGACTCCTTGGAGGCGACAAAATCCGCCAATGCGAGGTTGGGCTGGCCTGGAGGTTTCTCTGATTGCTGACGCAGCGTATGCAGGGTCATGCGGACCTGCGCGCGGGAGGCATCCGCATACACATCAATGTCGTCGCCGGCGCCCGCCGCGGCAAAGAACCCATAGACGCCCTTCGCCTTCAGCAGCCGTTTCTGGATGATCTCGTCCAACAACCGGCGTGCATCGTCATACAGTTCCTTGGCTTTCGGTCCGAGCGTCGCGTCGTCGAATATGGCGGGGTACCGTCCTCTCAGTTCCCAGGTATGGAAGAACGGCGACCAGTCAATATAGGGAACCAACTCGATCAGCGGCTGATCCTCTATGGCCCGCACACCGAGGAACGACGGGACCGGAATGTCGACGGCCGTCCAATCGGAGGAGAGCCGATTGGCACGCGCCTGCGCGATCGGCAACACCGCCTTGGTGCCTCGATCATGATAGGCCTGACGCATTCGCCCGTAATCATCTCTGACCTGTGCCACGAACGCGGTCTTGTTCGTCGCATTCAGCAGATTGCCCACCACGCCGACCGCCCGAGACGCATCCAGCACGTGGATGACGGACGGGGCATACGACGGCGCGATCTTCACCGCCGTATGGGCCTTGCTCGTCGTGGCGCCGCCGATGAGCAGCGGCACATCGAAACCTTCACGGGTCATTTCTTTGGCGACATGGACCATCTCGTCGAGCGACGGGGTGATAAGGCCGCTTAGGCCGATGATGTCCGCTTTGACCTCCCGTGCCGTGGCGAGAATCTTGTCGCAGGAGACCATCACGCCGAGATCGATTACTTCATAGTTGTTGCAGCCGAGCACGACGCCGACGATGTTCTTGCCGATGTCGTGCACATCGCCTTTCACCGTCGCCAGCAGGACCTTGCCTTGCGATTGATAGCCGCCGAGGCGCTTCTTCTCCTCCTCCATGAACGGCATCAGATACGCCACGGCTTTTTTCATCACGCGGGCGCTCTTGACGACCTGCGGTAAAAACATCTTCCCGGACCCGAACAGATCCCCGACGATATTCATCCCGGCCATCAACGGACCTTCAATCACGGAGAGCGGCTTGGCATATTTCTGTCTCGCCTCCTCGGTGTCCTGGTCGATGAAGTCCGTGATGCCCTTGACCAGGGCGTGAGAAAGGCGTTCTTCCACGGTGCCCGCCCGCCACTCATCGTCTTTGGCCGCGACCTTGCCTTTCTGTTTCACCGTGTCGGCGAACGTCACCAATCGTTCGGTGGCATCGGGACGGCGATTGAGCAAGACGTCTTCAACGAGTTCCAGCAAATCCTTGGGCACTTCTTCATAGACGGCCAATTGACCGGCATTGACGATCCCCATGTCGAGTCCGGCCTTGATGGCGTGATAGAGAAACGCCGAATGCATGGCTTCACGCACCACGTTATTGCCGCGGAAAGAGAACGAGATATTGCTGATCCCGCCGCTGACTTTGGCTCCCGGCAGATGGTGCTTAATCCACCGCGTCGCCTCGATGAAGTTCACCGCGTAGCCATTGTGTTCCTCCATGCCGGTGGCCACGGTCAGGACGTTGGGATCGAATATAATGTCCTGCGGCGGCATGCCGACCCGCTCCGTCAGGAGCTTGTATGATCGGGTGCAGATCTGCTGTTTGCGTTCGAGCGTATCGGCCTGCCCGTCTTCATCAAAGGCCATCACAACGACCGCCGCCCCGTACCGGTGCACCAGCGTGGCCTGCTGGACGAACTTCTCCTCGCCCTCCTTCAGGCTGATGCTGTTGACGATGGCCTTGCCTTGGATATTCCTCAGGCCGGTCTCCAGCACGTCCCACTTGGAGCTGTCGACCATGATGGGAACCTTGCAGATGTCCGGTTCGGACGCCACCAGGCGGAGAAACTTCTCCATCGCCGCCTTGGAGTCCAGCATGCCCTCGTCCATGTTGATGTCGATGATCTGGGCGCCGCCTTCCACTTGCTGCCGGGCCACCGACAGCGCGGCTTCGTAGTCACCGGCCAGGATGAGTTTGGCAAAGGCCGGCGATCCCGTCACATTCGTCCGTTCGCCGATATTGACGAAATTGGAATCGGGGCGGATCGTCACGGCTTCCAGGCCGCTCAGCCGCGTGTACGGTTCGATCGTGGGAATCTTTCTCGGCGGGATGCCGGCAACGGCATTGGCAATGAGCCGGATATGCGCGGGCGTCGTGCCGCAACAGCCTCCCACGATATTGAGCCAGCCGTTTCTGGCCCAGTCGCGCAGTTGAGGCGCCAGCGAGTCCGGCGTTTCGGGGAAGCCCGTGGGCAGAAGCGGATTCGGCAGTCCGGCATTCGGATGCGCGCTGAGATACACCGGAGCGATGTGGGAGAGCTCTTCGATAAGCGGCCGCATTTCCTTGGGCCCCAGGGCGCAGTTCATACCCACGCTGAGCAGCGGCACATGCGAAATGGAATTCCAGAAGGCTTCCACGGTCTGGCCGGTCACCCCCCGGTTGCTGCCGGCTTGGATGAAGGTGACGGACGCCATGATCGGGACCCGCCGCCAACCCCGCTCAAAGCCCTCCTGGATCGCGAAGAAGGCGGCTTTGGCGTTCAGCGTATCGAAGATCGTTTCGACCAGCAGAAGATCGACGCCGCCGTCCAGCAGGCCGCGGACCTGTTCGCCGTAGGCCTGAACCAACTCCTCATAGGTCGTTCCCCGCGCCGCTGGATTATTCACGTCCGTAGAGATGGAGGAGGTTTTGGTCGTGGGACCAATGGCGCCCGCCACATAGCAGCGGCGGCCGGGCTGCGCCGCTTGGACCTGCTCCACCGCCCGCTTGGCGCATTCGGCGCCCGCTTTGGACAATTCATAGCCCAACGAGCCCATATGGTAATCCGCCAGCGAGACGGCCTGTGAATTGAAGGTGTTCGTCTCGATGATATCCGCGCCGGCTTCCAGATATTCCCGATGGATGTCCTGAATGATCGCGGGCTGCGTGATATTGAGCAGATCGTTGTGCCCCTTGAGGTCCTTGGCCCAATGCCGGAAGCGCTCTCCGCGAAAAGCGGCTTCATCCAGCTTGCGTTGCTGGATCATGGTGCCCATGGCACCGTCGAGGATTAGGATGCGTTCCGCCAGAAGAGGTTGCAGATCGGTCATTGGCGTATCAGACATGGCTCGGACTCTTCCCAGTAGTTATGTCGGCGATCATACTGGAAGGCTTGCATAGCCAGCAAGCTGCAGGCGCGCTTTCTTGACTTCGATTTAGACGCATCGCTACGATGCAGCAAACCAAGGAGGGTTCTATGCGCCTCCGACTTCCGGTTTGGTCCATACTGTATTCATTCCTGGCGTGCTCTCTTCCCACCGGTCTTCATGCGGCGCCCTACTTCGAAGACGGCTATCTCGGACTCACGCAGCAGGAGCTGCATGCTCAGCTCGGCATGCCCCAAGCGGTGCGGGACCGCAAGTCCGCCTTGCGGGTCTTCACGTATTATCCCATCAGCGACTGGTCCAAGTACTTCAGCAAGCTCGTCTCGCCGGAGAACGGCGAAGACGTCTATACCTTCCGCCGCGACGGCATCGACATCCGCTATTCGTTCAGCTACGCGGTGGATCCGAACGATGAACGTGAAACCCGCCCGCTCATCGTGAAACTCGTCGATGTCGAGTTTTCCCCGCCCGTTCCGCTGGCGCAAATTCCCTCTTTGGTGCCCGAGTTTCACCCGTCCGCCGACCCCGCGGGTCCTGCATTCCGCTCCAATATCTGGATCCTGCTGTTCAAAGGCCCGCCGTCGGCCGCCGCCCGCTTTATCATCAGAGAAAAAGGCAAGGATCAACTCGATTGGCTGCTGGCGTACCAGCTGTTCTCGCTTCAGGGCCTGCCGGACCGGTTGTCCACCAAGGCCGCCATCGATCGCTTGGAGATCAGCGCGCAGAGCTTACAACTGGTGAAGCAGCGGCAGCGTCATACCCATGAAGCGATTCTCAATCCCTATTCGCAAGAATTTGCCGAACAGGTGCCGGCTCCGGCGGCGGCGAGAAAGATCCCGGTCCCGCAGTATGCAGAGTAAGTCACGGGGGAATGTGATGGAAGCTACTGTGCGGCTTGTTGTAGACGGTCCTGCTGCGCCTGCCCGACCTTGCTGGCTTTGTTCTTCATCACCTCCACGGGTCCTCCGTCGCTCACGTACAAGAGCACGGGCGTCCCGATTCCCAGTACGATCAGGAGGCAAAAACTTAGCAGACGGAGGAATTGGCTCTTGCTGACCAACATGACCGCGATCAGAAGGGCCGCTATGCCGCCGGCATAGGTCAGGATGTTCGACTGCTGTGCAGTCAGTCCGTCCATCTGGAATGACGGCATCTTCCATCCCCAGTCTTTGACCGTATTGTGCACCGTGCGTTGCACGGCGTGCAAAAATGAGGGAGCGGGAGTGACCGGGTCCGGCCGTTCATGGCTTTTCACCCGGGAACGGTACTTATCGGGAATGGTGTCGACCGCATCGGTAGCCACCATATTTCCCTGGTCGTCGATGTAGGAATACATCGTCACCGCCCGGACACTTGAGACGCCTGGTCCCAGCAGCAGCGGGCATGCGATGAGGCAGCTCAGAATTCGATTCCAGACCGGATGGCTCATGTCGTCGTCCCGATGTGCTGTCACAGGAGCACTCAGTATAGCGCCTTCATCTTTCTTTGCGACTTTATTTGGTCTTTTGGCGGCCTTCCTTGACTCACCGGGACCTGGCTGTTAGCATGCGCCCGCTTTTACCGGATGATCATGTCAACTGAGACCCATCCCATCACAGAGACAGAGGAACCCTCGTTCATCCGGCAGCGCCGCGTCCGGATCACCATCTACATCTGGATGGCGCTGTTCGTCCTGCTGATGTTTGCTTGGCCCGCCATCACGCACTTGCGCGATCCCGACTTCCAGAAGCACATTGAGCAACATCGCGTCATGGCGGGGATGTCGAAAGAGCAGGTACTGAAAGCCTGGGGTGGACCCCAGACCATCAATACCTCCTTTACCGGCGACGGCTTACGGCGGGAAGAGTGGATTTTCGAAGATTGGGAAAGTGCCGCTGTGGTGAAACACCGCTACTTGTATTTCGAGGAAGGCATCCTGGTCGGCGGCTGGTATGAAGGATCAGGTGTACGCCGCCTGCCGGATTTTCCGGTAGACAAACCGCATCCCAAACTCCAACCCTAGACGCCGGCGACTCGAAGCCGCGCCGGGCCTGACTCAGGCGGTGGCATCCCGGATCTCCATGCGAAGACGGCTGAGCAGGGTGTCGGCCCGGTCACGGTCCGACTCTTCGACCATCACACGAGACACCAGGAATGGCACGCCGGGATAGAGGCTGCTCATCTGCTCGTCATGAATCACATAGGCGATGCGGTTGCCGTCCAGGAGGCTTTTGATGAGGGCCAATTCCCCGACGTCGTGTGCATTGGTGAGATGAATTAGCATGATATATGGATGGAACAGACCTCGACTATTTGCGCTTTGACACCGTCCGATCTACACTCGGACCTGTCTAGGGGGTTTCGGTGATGCGGGCCCGGCGCTCTTGGCCTGGACCGCCTGAGATGGTGAGAACCCGTTTCCATTCACGCACCTGATAGATCGCCCAGGCATTGGGTTCTCCTTTAAAGAACGCCGTGGGGTCTTCTCCGCTTGCATTGAGGAAGATGGGTTCCGTAAATCCTTCTTCCAGAACGTAGTCCAAGAGCGATTCCGTCGTGAACCCCGTTCCCCGCAGTGTGACTTCGGCCAGGACATCTAAGATTTCGTCAGGATTCTGCACCGTGATCGGATTCATTTGAACGCCCCCTTTGTGCCCAAATTGTAACGACGCCCTTGAGGAGAAGGCAAGACACATGACGTCCCGAATGACGAAACCACGGTTTCTCGACGCGCTGTTGCGGCTGATGGACGGCAAGCATCATTGGGCCTGGGAATATTTTGCCAACGGCCGCCTGACCAAGGAGCAATTAAAGATCCACTTCCAGCAGGAATATACCGTATACGTGCGGGACTT
>CBDIWQ010000348.1:0-13698 GCA_965285965.1 uncultured bacterium
CAGCGCCAGGACTTTGTCCGCCACCGCGACCGCAGCGACGGTCCCCACGGAGACTTTTAAAAATTGCCGACGTGACAAAAACATGACTGACACCTCCTAAGTTGAGGGCTTATGCTCAAGCCCACGCCTTGACTCGAACGCACAAACAAGAACCTTCCCACCCCCCTTCGACCTACACTGCCTATGATGCGGAAGATTAGATTCAAACGTGGACATCTGGTCCGTTAGCTGTTTTGCACAACCATAGGCATAACGGATCGGCATAGTTCGCAAGTAGCGAACCATAGGCGGGATATCAGTCGCGTTTTTTAATTGATTCGGAAGTGCTTGAAACTAATGGAAATTATACCTATGTGCCCGAGATCCAACCGGTAGCCGTTGTGAGATGGATGGGTACTATCCGTAACGTAATAAGGCTGAAGCATGGTTGGATATTATATTTATTGAATATAAACAATGGATTATGTATATGCACCCTCACTATTTTCGTCGTTACCTGTACGTAGCAGTTTCGTCAATAGGAAACAGTGCGACGCCGAAATGGGTGCCAGGCGCGTTTGCTTGACAGCGCATCTATGGCTCAGTAGAATCCCACCCCTCCTCAGTATCTAGAGCGGGAATAGCTCAGTGGTAGAGCATCGCCTTGCCAAGGCGAGGGTCGCGGGTTCAAATCCCGTTTCCCGCTCCAATTTTATACCCTTACAACAGATTCAGTCCTTCTAGGATCGTGATGGATGACGACCTCAATTTTTCTTCAATTGTCCAAGCGGCCCGAGTTCTGCAAGGTATAGTCGATATCACCCCCGTCATGGCGAGCAGGCAACTGGATGCCATGATTGAAGGACACGTGTTCCTCAAATGCGAGAATCTCCAACGGACCGGCGCCTTTAAGCTCAGGGGGGCCTACCATGCGCTTTCACAACTGCAATGTGAGGGCTCTCGAGTCGTAGCCACAATTTCCTCTGGCAATCATGGTCAGGGACTTGCCTTGTCGGCCAAGCTCCTCGGTCTCACCGCTCATGTGGTCATGCCAAAACCGGTTTCCGTCCGAAAGTACAGAGCCATCCTCGGCTATGGAGCACAAGTGGACTTTGTGGAAAACCGCTTGCTGGCTGAAGCCAAGCTCCGCGAAGTGGTCGAGCAGAATACGGCGAGGATTGTCCATGCCTTCAATGATCCTCTCGTGATGGCAGGGCAAGGAACCATCTTGTTGGAATTTCTTAACCAAGTAGACCGGTTGGATGTGCTCTTAGCGCCGGTCGGAGGCGGCGGATTACTTTCAGGATTGTGCATTGCAGGCCATCACCTGCAACCCGCTCTCACAATCTTTGCCTGCGAACCAGAAGGCGCCTTGGATGCTCAGCACTCGATCGAACTAAATCAAGTTGTGCCGATGTCGACGTCTCGCACCATGGCGGACGGGCTGCGGACAAGCCTAGGAAGTAAGACATTGCCGATCTTGCGAGAACATCTTGCGGGTGTGTTTGCTGTTTCGGAAGAGGAGATTTGCCTGGCCATGCGGTTTGCCTTCGAAGAGCTGAAACTCGTCATCGAACCGTCCAGTGCCGTCGCCCTTGCGCCCCTCCTGCGCAGCCAGCCGGAACTCATAAGGCGTCGAGTGGGAGTGGTGGTGACCGGTGGCAACGTCGACTTGCAAGAATGGGCGACGGTGTTAGGGAAGGAAGGCGGTACGCTTTAAGGCGAGAAGGTATCGTAGGCTGTCCTGGGCCTGCTGCAGTTCCTCTTCTGTAGGCGGTGTGTGGCCGAAGCGCGTCCGGCAATACAGTTCCGTAATGGTGGCGGCCTCCTTCTCAGCTGTCTTCCATGTCTGGCCAATCATGGACAGAAATTCGAGAGGCGCCGTCGCGTCCGACTTGGATAGGCCCTGCCGCGAGAACTCTTCGACCATTTTTCTGTAAAGCTGGGTGACCGCCTGTTCTTGTGGAGAACCGCTTCGGCGCGGGCCTTTCCCCCAAGGCTGCTTCCTTGCCAGCCACGCAACGGCCGCCATGGCAACAAGCGCGAGTCCGGCCCACTGAACCAAGACTGGCCAGCTGCCTTCGGCGGTCCGGCGTAAGACATTGCCCAATTGAAGGGTCAGCGGGCCGATGGGGAGAGCACTGAGGGAGTCCCAAGCTCGGTTCGTAATCGAGACGCTGCCGGTTTTCATTTCCCGCACGACGGCCATTTGGTCGGCTCCACTGTACTGGACGAAAAGCCGGTTCCAGCGGAGTCGCATGTGATCCATCATTCTGCTGAACGTTTGCCATCGCGAACCTGCGGGCCCTTCCGTCACCGCCGGCGTCGGATCCATGTAGATCCAGCCAACATCGGGAATATGCACTTCAACCCAGGCATGGGCGTCTTGCTGCCGGACCAGGAAGTAATTGCCGTACTCATTCCATTCTGTCGCGAGAAAACCCGTTACCAGGCGAGCGGGAATCCCAACTGTGCGCAGCATGACCACCATCGCTGTGGCGTAATGTTCGCAATAGCCGGTCTTCCGTGCGAAGAGGAATTCTTCCAATGGGTGAGCCTGCGCCGTAATCGGAATGTCAAGACTGTACGTGAAATTCCGCGACAGATAATCCTCAATGGCGACCGCCTTTTCATAAATAGTCGATCGGCCCCTGGTGATCTCTTGAGCCAGAGCCGCAACCCGCTCCGATTGACCGGGGACCTGAAAATAATGCCGCACGAATGACTCCGCATAAGGCATGGCTACAGGGGGAAGATCAGGGGGCACCGGTCGGGCCATGCGGGATACGACGGAATACTCAATCCGTGAAGAACTCGGGAACGGCAGGTAGAGCGCACCGGCCACATCAGATTGCACCGACAAGAATGGGCCGGTGATGCTTTCTGGAAATGGAGCGGCGAAAAGGACGGCCGTGTCGAGTGACTCTAACAGGATCTTTTGACGTATTGTAGGACCCTGCTTCATGACCGTACGTACGGGAGAGTACTGGCGCACCGTAAACGTCATAAGAGACGTTTCGGCGAGCGCTCGACGATGCGTAAACTGATTGGTCCAGGATGTTCCATCGTAACGATCATACGCGACGCCTCTAAGGTAGAGGCGATCCCTGTGCGGTGCGGGGTCGGCAAGCTCCACCCTCATGACAATGCTCGGGTCACGCTTAACGGGGCCGATCGCGCCCAGATTGACGGTATC
Organism: uncultured bacterium; assembly: GCA_965285965.1. Classification (GTDB taxonomy): domain Bacteria; phylum Nitrospirota; class Nitrospiria; order Nitrospirales; family Nitrospiraceae; genus Nitrospira_D. The sequence continues at coordinate 3,176 of CBDIWQ010000348.1, forward strand.
CGAAAATCCCGAGGTACGTATGCTCTCTCCGCTCCGACTCTGAAAAAATCCTGCGCTCACGCGCGGGATCATGAAGAAGATGGCGAGGGTCACGGCAAGGACACCAAAGCCTAATCCATTCGCCAGCCAGAACAGACGTGGCGTGAGGCGGACCTGTGCCGGCTGGAGTGGAGCGGCCGACGTGGACTTGACCGCTTCTTCAGTCTTCGTCAACTGAAACAACATCAGCGTCCATACACCGGACAGCAGGCAGATGAGAAAGACTGGCACATACCAGAGATCCGTTGTGGAAGACGCCGAAGCCAGGATGGCCATGAGACTGATGATGTAGAGATGGATATAGTCACGGCGAAGATGCAAAGTGAAGAGCTTAATGACCATGAGGATCGTGAGGAAGTGAATGCCTGCAGGCAACAGTTCCCCAGAGATCCACTGCACATCGGCGCAAAACCCCAGAAAGCTGATTACTAAGACGATATTCCACGCCGGTGTCGAAAGCCTCACGCGCTTTGCGACAGACTCCAGCCATACGAATCCGAAACTTTCCACGAGCGCGAGAATGAAGCTCCCCCCCGCCAGTGCTACGAGCCAACCGGGCAAACTGCCCGCCAGGGTCAAGCCCGTAAAGGACGCAGCCGCCAACAAGAGCGCCGTGAGGCGTAGCGCCTTATTTAGCAACATGCCGCTCCTCAGGAAATACGTCTGAGGTGAAGACCACCGCGGGGCCGGGGACGTTCTCAAGACCTCTGCCATCCGAGGGCTGCACGAACAGCACCAGCCCTGCTTCATCGCCCTGGGCGGGCACGGTTACATGCTCCGCCGTTGCCGAACTGGCGCCAGGATCCTGCCGCTCGCAGAGCGCCAGCGTTCGGAAAAGCCCGAGGAGATCCGCCTCCCCGAGACTGATTGAAGAAGATCCGACGATCAAGCGAAGGTGATAACCCCGGCGGAACAGATGAGCGATCAGCGAGGCCGTGAAAGAGACGGCCCGTTCGAAAACGGCATCCTGCGTCGGAGGCGCGATGATGTCCAAATGGATCGTGGCGCGTCGTTGTTCTTCGGCTTGTGTTTCCCGAACGATGAGCCGCGACGTTTTCGCCGTCGACACCCAATGGATGGCTCGCGAATCGTCTCCCGACTGATACAGGCGCAGATTATAGAGTTGGTTTCCGGAGCCGCGCCGATGCATGTCGTATTCATGCCCTCTCGCCATTAACCCTTGAACCAGGCCCTCGTCCAGCGGCGTGATCTGCGGACAGGCAACTGCCGTGTCCCTCAAAGGATAATAGGCAGTCTTGGCAAAAAGGCCAAAGGGGAACGAGGTGACGACGCACAGGCCCTCGAGATTCAGCCGGCCCCTTTGGGAAGGTATCAATTGATAGGACAACATCTGCGCGGCACCGGGGTCGAGTTGATGAAGCACCAGTCCATGATCCACTTTCTCTCCGTTCAGGACTTCGAGGAGGCGCAGCGAGAAGCTTGGCAAGCGGACCTTGTCATTTCTGACCACGATCGTCACCGTAGCCGATTCCATCACAAAGAGCACAGGCGTCAGGTGGCGGTGAAAGTGAAGGCGGCGCAGACAGTGCTCCGCCATGAGGCCGGACACCAGGATGATGCTGAGCATCATGGCCAGAACCAGGTAGAAAAGATTGTTGCCGGTGTTGATCGCGGCCACGCCTACCGCCAGAGTCAATAAGAGGAACAACAGGCCTTCAGGGGTAAGGCGGGTTGACCGTGGACGGATAACCCGTCGTTGGAGCCGGCGAAAGGCAAACGGCATACACCACCTGATGGAGTTGACACGCGGCGGATAGTTAGACGGGAACGGAGACGGATTCGACTAAGTCCACAATGATGCGCTCGGCCCGCTCAAAACGCTGCCCATGGCCTTGTGCATGGGCTACCATAACCCGGTGCGAGAGGACCACCGGGGCCAGTTCCTTGATGTCGTCCGGCAAGCAATAGCGACGGCCGCGGACCAACGCCAAGGCCTTCGCAGCCCGGTTCAGCGCAAGGGCGCCTCTTGTGCTGACCCCGAGCGATAGAAGCGGTGATTGCCTGGTGGCGAGAATGATGGCCAACAGATAGTCGATGAGACTTTCTTCCATCAGAACTTTATCGACCTGCGCCTGGAGATCCAGGACTTCCTGCGCGGTGAGCACCGGTTGCAGCTCTTCGGCCGGATGGAGACCCTGTGCCCGGTCCAGGACCTTTTTTTCTTCCTCCGGCGTCGGATAGCCGATCGTCAGGCGCATCAGGAACCGGTCCAATTGTGACTCGGGAAGCGGAAATGTCCCATGATACTCGGAGGGATTTTGAGTCGCGATGACCATGAACGGTTGATTGAGAGGATGCGTCTGGTTGTCGACGGAAATCTGTGCTTCGCTCATCGCTTCCAGCAGGCTGCTCTGAGTCTTGGGGGTCGTCCGGTTAATCTCATCCGCCAGGACGACGTGCGCGAAGATGGGGCCCGGCATAAATTCGAAGGCTTGTTTCTGGCGATTGAAAATGGACACGCCCACAATATCGGACGGCAGCAAATCACTCGTGAACTGAATCCGCTTAAATGAACAATCCAGGGACCGCGCCAGACTATGAGCCAGGGTGGTTTTCCCGACGCCGGGCACGTCCTCGAGCAAGACATGGCCCCGAGCCAACAACGCGACGATCGCCATTTCAATGACCCGCGGCTTGCCCTTAATGACGCGGGCAATATTCTCCTGAATCGCCTGAATCGTCTTGGTTGCATTCATGATCGGTGATTGGCTTCAGTGGCGAAAATATGGGCTGGCGAACACCGCTGAAGTCTAACAAAGGGTCAGTAGGCGGTCAATTTTTCAATGCTTTGGAGCGGCGTGATGCCGTCCGGTGCGCGCAACATCTCAATCGACTCAATCGACCGCGGGAACAAGCGTAATAAACCAGGGAGGCACCTCCTCCGACATGCTGGAGAATCGGCGAGCCGTGCTGCTCGCCGGGACGCCGGGAAACGTCGCCCCTCTTCTGATACCGACATGGCGGAAGGCATACGGGATAGCCTCGCCGTCCGATGATCCGGCCCAGGGGAAGGCGGTGCGAAGCGGGCCGAGATCCGCGAGACGGATGGATTCCCCAATGGGCAACCGATGGAGCACCCGGTGCACTTCTCCGAAGATTTCCGGAATATTCCCCGATACGAAGGGCACGTTTTGAGGACGAAACCGCGGGTCTTCAAGCAGCTGCGACACAAACTCCCAAAAGACCTGAGCATCAACCGCACCCAGCAGGCCCAGCGCGCCACGGCGTGCCACGAGCCTCAATAAGGCCAGCGGACCGATGATGTCGAACTTCCATGGCGGGAACAACAGCGCCCGCTCGCCGTGTTGCACTTCCAAGGCCGGTTCGCCGTTAAAGCGAGTCTGCTGAAAGGCGCCCTTGGTTTGCCGGAGGTGCTCCGCGATGATCCCCTCGGAGAGCCTGGTCGGCTCGTAGGCAAAGGTCGGTGTAGCCGGCGCCCAACAGGTGGCGATCGTGTACCGCGGGGCGATGGCCCCGCGCTCATCCAGATCCCGGAGCTCGAACATGTCCTGGCCGCCAAAGAACCCGAACGAATCGCCGAGATCCTGCTGCAGAGCTCTGAGTTTCGCCTGTTGCGGATGCAGCGGGCCGCCAAGGTGCGAATTGGGATGAAGACGATCCAGGCAATGCAGGACAAGGACACGCTGCTGCTCCTTTAGGAGCGGGCGATACTGCGCCACGAGCTCACCGGCAAACGAGAGGTCGCCCGCTCCGAGGTCCAAGACCGAGGCCACGTCACTCCGAAGGAGGAGATCAAAAGGATTCTCCATTTCCGCCAAGGCCTGTTCAATAGCCGCGCTCGTCACGGCCGGAACCGGCCACCGGGTAGCGGGATGCTCGAGGAGGTCGAAGTAAATGCAGAGCGCCCGAAAGGCCTTGGCCGGCGGAAGTCCCGTGAGCGCCTTTAGAAGATTCGTTTCGAGCGCCTGTACTCGATCCGTTCCTGGACGAATCGTCTTCAGAAGCGGCTCTTTAATGGTCGCCGGCAGGTCTTTCCCCTGCACCACGCGGTGCAGACGCTCCACAGTCTTGGGGAACGTGTCTTTCTCGATCAGCCGCCGGGAATCTTCCCACTGACCCGGGAAGCGCCGAGCCCGGCGGCTGATCAGCACGCGAAACGCCTGAAAAAGATCGGTCTCAGTCATCGAATCGTCGGATAGCCTGCGAGTCCATCGATCACATGTCCTGTTGTCGCGAAGCATAGTGGCGGCTGAGCGGAGGCGTCAAGGCGCCATGCTTGTCCACTCACGTCTGGTGTGATAGGAAGAACCCATGTCCCCACGTCCGGTCGCCCCTGGTTTCCTCAGACCACGACACGCTATTTCTTTCCTGCTCTGCCTGTGCCTGCTGGGCGGAATTCTTGGTTGCGCCGTCGACCGGCGCATGGCTCTCTCTTCTTCCACGGATGACGCATGGCGACCTTGGCAGATCCTTGAAACCAAGACCGGCCGCGTGTTGGCCTATCCGGACTGGCTCAAAGAGCTGGAGCGCTCCGAGATTGTCTACATCGGCGAAGAACACTACAACCCTCATCATATTGAGGCGGCGATCCGTCTGTTATCCGGTTTCATGGCCGATGGTCTCCGTCCGGCCATCGGGATGGAAATGTTCGGATGGGACGGGCAAGAGGCGGTCGATCGCTATCTCAGCAATCAGGTGAACGAGAAAGGGCAGTTTCTCGAGCAAGCCAAATGGGCATCGAATTGGGGGGGCGCCTACGAAAACTATGAACCGCTCGTGCTCTTTGCCAAGGACCGCCAGGTGCCGCTCCGCGCGATGAACCCTCCCAAGACTCTCATCCGGCGAGTGGTGAAGCTGGGACTGACCGAAGCCCAGGCAGGAAGCGAATGGCAGGAGTGGGGGATCTCGCCGGCAGACATCATCGAAGATCCTGATTATCGGGCGAAAATACTCGATCAACTACGTCGGTGCCATGGCGGAGGGGCGGAGACGGACTACCGGACCATGTACGAGGCATCGATGGTGCGGGATGAAGGAATGGCTCAAACCGTCGCCGCGAGTTTGGATCGGATGAGGCACGAGGCACCGGCAGGACGCCCGATGGTGCTGAGCTACACCGGGGGCGGACACATTCAGTACAACCTCCCCATTCCTCGCCGCGTGGCACGGCGGCTCTCCGGATCCGTGCGGCAGACAACGGTGTATCTCGCGTCGTTTGATCACACGAGAGCACCGGAGATTCGCGACCTCTTGCAGGAGGGAATTGCGGACTACATTTGGTTAACCCCGATGGCCGGACAAGGACCGGTGCAGCGATGCCGGTAAGCTCCGGCACTCTCTTCTAGCGGAACTGCATGAAACCGGCCGGTTCTTGACAGGATACCCCATTGCTCTGCACACTGACACCACTACAGAGGGAGCCGGTCGTTACAGATGCGGAACAAAATTCCCTGCAGCGCCGACCGATTAGGCTTACTGGATCCTCACATGATCCAAGCCGTGTCCGACGCATCCGCATTTCAGATCGGTCAGCAGTATTTGTCTGAGAACCGAGTCCGGATCGTCGAAGCGGACAATGCTCAGATTTCTTCGGCGGTGATTGGGAATTCGGGACTTTACGAGCAAACCATCCGCCTCCGGGATGGTCATCTGGTCACCAAGTGTTCCTGCACCCTTCCCGAAGAGCCGATGTGCCGCCATTGCATCGCGGTTCTCCTGGAGTATCACCGATGGTCCCAACCGCGTCACTCACGGAAATCAGAGGTTCGAGAGGCCAGACAACAGCCACTGCCGCAGAGTGACCATGCCAGCAATGGAAAGGCCGCTTCGATGCCGTCCTCTGTTCCAGATGTGAAACTCGGCGAAGTGATGCAGTTTGTGGAATGGCTTCAGCCGGCGATGAAGTCGATTGAAAAACGGGAGCGTCTGCCGGATCCGCCCGGTTTGGGTTCCGGCGAAGTAGGAGCCTGGATCCAGACCATCCGCAAGCTGGAAGAGGGTCGTCGGGAAAGCGAAGAAATACAGACGACTCTCAAATCCGAAATGAAAGATCGTGAGGCCTACGTCGGACGGCTCTCACAACAACTCCAGACCTCCATTGCAGAGGCGAAGGCAGCCCAGGCCGCCGCCCAGGAACTGCAACGGGACGTCGTCATGTATAAGAGCATGTTATCCAAGGTCGGCGAATTAGGCGGTGAAATTGCCCGCTACGACGTGCAGATGAAATCGGTGGCCAGTGAAATTCTCAATAAGGGGAGTCAACTGGACAAACTCGCCCATTCCTTCAAAGAGGTGGCCGAAGCGTTGCGCTCCGTCACCAAGCAGAACCCGCCCCGATAAGCGTTCAACCCCCGGTAAACCCCTTGCGCCATTTGTATCAGGTTCAGTAAAATGCGGCCACTTTCGGGATCGTCCTATTTTTAGAGGGAGGATGGCTATGAAGAAGGTTCTGCAGGGCTTAGGCGCGGCAGGGACGCTCTGTCTAATGGGTATCTCACAGGCATTGGCGAACGCGCCGTCAGGGGATGGGCCTCCGGACTATAGCGGTGTCACTGGAATGTACTATACGCTGATCGGATTGATCCTGGCCTACGGTGTCTACGACTCTTTCTTAAAGAAATCGTAATCCGGACCGTTGCCTCCTCCTGCTCAGTCTCACGACCGGGACTGGGCAGGAACATTTCGGCCCGCGAGTCCCGTCGAAAGCGCCCACATTTCCAATGAGCAGAAATGTCGTCGCCCCCATGTGAGCGCCTGGCGCATGGGCTAGCCCTGTGCGGTCTTCCTGATCAGCGGACGCAGTGTCTTGAACACCTGCTCGACGATGATCGCATAGCCTTCTTTTGTCGGATGGATGCCATCCGCCTGGTTCAGCGTGCTGGAAGCGGCCACCCCTTCAAGGAAGAAGGGAATCAAGGGAATGCGATAGCGTTTGCCGAGCGCCGGATAAATAGCTTCGAATCCGGCGGTATAGTCTTGCCCGTAATTAGGGGGCAGCTTCATGCCGGCCAGCACAACCGTGACGCCGGCCTGTTGGAATTGTTCGATGATTTGTCCGAGGTTCCGCCTGGTTTCCTCCAGCTTCAAGCCGCGCAAGCCGTCGTTGGCACCCGATTCCAAAATGACGATGGCCGGCTTGTTGTTGAGAATCCATGACACGCGGCGAAGAGCGCCGGCCGTGGTTTCACCGCTGACGCCGGCATTGATCACGCGATAGCGATAGTTGAGACGATCCAACCGCTCTTGCAGCTGAGCGGGATACGCGTCATCAGCGTGCACCCCAAGCCCAGCCGTCAGACTATCGCCGAACGCCACGATGCGCGGCCTCGCCTCTTCTGCAGCGCCCAAGCCGGCCACCCATAGGGGGAGACAGCCTAAGGCCAACATGCACACCCAATACAGAGTTGACAGTGATCTTCTGTCGCGGCGCCTCTTCACCCAGGTCCTTCTCCTTCGTACAGTATAATAGCACTCGGCCAGGCGGCCATTACCAAGGAGCAGGGAGCATGATATCAGTCAGCGACGTATCCATGGTCCTTTCGGCAGCCGGTCGGTCGGTGCCCATTCTCAGCGACATCTCGTTGACCATCCCCCTGAAGCAGACGGTGGCCATTGTCGGACCGTCCGGGAGCGGGAAATCCACCTTGCTGGGATTGATGGCGGGCCTGGACCGCCCGACTGCCGGTTCCATCAGGTTGGACGGCACCGATATTACGGCCCTGTCCGAAAGCCGCATGGCGCGCTTTCGGCGGGAGAAAATAGGGTATATTTTCCAATCATTCCATCTCATCCCGACGCTCACGGCGCTCGAGAACGTCGCCGTGCCCTTGGAGTTAAACGGGAATCGGCAGGCGTCGGAGCGCGCCGCCGCACTACTCGCAGCGGTCGGTTTATCGGACCGGATGGGTCATTACCCCGTGCAGTTATCCGGAGGCGAACAACAGCGCGTCGCCGTCGCGCGCGCGTTTGCCTGTGGTCCGCCGATTCTGTTGGCTGATGAACCGACTGGAAATCTCGACACGGCGACCGGCATGCACGTAATCGAGTTGCTCTTGGGTCTCCATCGAGATCATGGGACGACGCTGGTGCTGGTGACGCATGATCCGTCGCTCGCCGGGCGGATGGAACGGGTCGTCTCTGTACGAGATGGGCGGATCGAATCGGATTCCTGTGGCTCCTCCTCCGTGGCGACATGATGCCGTTTGTCATGAAGATGGCCTGGCGGGAAACACGTGCAGCCTGGCGGCATTTCATCTATTTTCTCGTCTGCATCGCCGTCGGCGTCGGCGCCCTGGTGAGCATTTCTCTGTTCGGCGCCAACGTGGAACGCGCGGTCACCCAGGAAGCGCGCGGGTTATTGGGCGGCGATCTTGAAATCCGGCTGACCCGCCCGATCAGCCAGGAGGGCCAGGCGACGATCGACTCGCTCGCTCAACGAGACATCGGCGCCACACATGTAAGCGAACTCGTCGCAATGGCCGCGCATGCGGGTAGACCGCCAGGCCAGGGGCAGCCGACGCAAATCGTCGAACTCAAAGCCGTGGAGCCGGAATACCCCTTTTACGGCGCCCTGCGCTTGGAGCCGCCGGAACGATTGGCCATGCTGCTGCAGGCACGCTCGTGCCCGGGTCCATGTTTTGGAGCGGTCGTGCAGGAAGCGCTGCTCATCCGGATGGGACTCGCGCTGGGCGACCGTCTCAGGATCGGTCAGGGACTGTTTGAAATCACGGGCATCGTCCGAACAGAGCCGGACCGGATGGCCAACGCCTTCAGTCTGGGCCCGCGGGTGCTGATTTCCCAGGAAGGGCTGCGCGCGGCCGAATTGGTGAAGATTGGCAGTCGTCTCAGAGAGCGATACCTGCTCAAGACTCCCTCCGGTATCCAGCCTCAACCCCTGGTCTATGAGCTGCGCGGCCGCCTGGCCTCGGACTCTGCCCGCGTGTCCGGATACCGGGATGCTCAGCCGCAACTCAAGCAGGTCCTCGATCAGTTGACCCGGTACCTCGGCTTGATCGGCCTCACCGCACTCTTTGTGGGAGGACTCGGAGTCGCGACCTCCATTCATGCGTTCGTGCGCGAGAAGCTGACCACGATCGCGATTCTGAAAACCGTCGGCGCCGACTCGGCGACCATCATCGGGATGTATGTCGTGCAGGCCTTGTTATTGGGATTGACAGGCAGCCTGATCGGCCTGGCGATTGGCGTGCTGCTCCAACAAGCCCTGCCCTCGCTGATAGCCGGACTGCTGGCCTCCGACTTACTGAGCCAATTGGGGGTCGCCACCGACCTCACGCGAGCGGCCTTGCTCCCTCTCCTGAAAGGATTGGCGCTAGGCCTTTTATCCACCCTGTTGTTTGCCTTGTGGCCGTTACTCGCCATTCGTGAAATTAAACCGGCGATGATCTTCCGTCGCGAGGTGGGGCCCGTCGGCTCCACTCCCGCTCAGATGCCATGGTGGCGGGGACGATTCGGAAGCATCGATCGAGTCCAAGGCGTCACATCCGGGACCATCGCCCTAGGACTCGCCCTGCTGTCGATGTGGCAGGCGGGGTCCGCGAAGGTCGGACTGATTTTCATTGGGGCCTTCGTCGCCGCAGTGCTCTTGCTCGGCGTTTCGGCTTGGGCGGTGATCCAGCTACTCAAGAAGTGGCCGCGTCCCAGCGCACTCACGGCGCGCCAGGCCCTGGGGAATATCATCCGCCCCGGCAGTCAGGCGATGAGCATCACGATTGCGATCGGGATCGGCGTGATGGTGGTGATGACCGTGTCCCTGGTCGAACGGTCGTTGTTGCGACAGGTCGGCGATAATCGTCCGACCGATGCCCCCACGTTCTTTTTTGTCGATATCCAACCTGACCAGGCCGCAGGGTTCACGGACTTGTTACGCGACCGCACGGAAGCGATGCCTCAACTGACACCGCTCGTGCGATCGCGGTTGTCCGCCTTGAACGGCGAACCCGTGAAATTTGAACCGGGGTCCGAAGAAGAGGATCAGAAGGAGAAAGCAGCCCCTGACAAAGATGCCCGGCGAAAGCAATGGTATCGCAGTCGCGAATATGTGCTCACCTTTCTCCAAGACTTGCCCAAGGACAACGAGATCGTCAAAGGAGAATGGTGGAAGCCGGGCCAGGTCTTCCCAGAGCCGCTGGTCTCCGTGGAGGAGGAAGCGGCACAGTCGTTGGGAGTGGATATTGGAAGTCGGATGGAATTCGATATCCAAGGCACCCCCATCACCGCCGAGGTTCGCAGCATCCGCAAGGTAGAGTGGGGGAATTTTTCGACCAACTTTTATATGGTGTTGTCACCCGGCGCGCTCGACGGCGCACCGCTCACCTACGTGGGAACGGCGCGGGTGCCACCTCAGGACGAAGTGTCCCTTCAGCAGGCGGTCGTCGCGGCATTCCCGAATGTGACGGCCATCAATATCGGGGACGTGCTGGAGAGCTTTGCCAGGGTGCTGGACCGGCTGTCTCTCGCCATTCGTGCGGTGGGCCTGTTTTGTG
>CBDIWQ010000349.1:0-4286 GCA_965285965.1 uncultured bacterium
ATAGACGTCCAGATGGTCCACCGAGGCTGGAAATAGTTCGGTGAAGTCGCGGGTGGGAGGCGCCGCATCCTGTTCCGGCACCTGCACGACTAAACCGTCGGGCATGATTCCCAGGAACCTGAGCAGAGTCAACCGGCCGTTCGCAAGACCGTCATGATCGATGTCCAGCTCCGTGAGGCCCCAGGCAAACGGATCATGCGTCCGAAACCGCTCCGCGATCAGCCCTTCATAGTGGCGGTCCCACTGCTGGAAGTGCTGCGGGGTCAGCAGCATCCCCTCGCTCCATACGACTTTCCGATTCATAGTCATAGCGTAGTCTCTCGCCTTGCCGGCTAGTGAGTCACCTTCACGGTGTAGTGATCCAATACGAGTTTGACCTTCGGCGTGAACGGATTCAGCGACGAGGCCTGCGCGGGAACGAGCTCCTTCCAGGACAGCACGTCCGGCTTCCTGAATAACGCCATCACGCCGAGATACGCGGCTCCATGTTTCACATCGAGTTCGACGTCCAGCACGGTTTCCGTATCGGGGTGCACCATGATCTCTTTGCGCTCCACGAGTTCTCCTTCGAGCAACTCCTTATCGTTCTTCCACAGGGCCTTGAAGGTGGCCTGTTGAAACTTGTCCTTCCCTTTCAACTGATAGACGCGAACGACCACGGGAAGCGCGGCTCCCGAGTCATCCTCGTTGAGCGTCTTGGTCGACGTGAGGGCGAGCTGCCATTTCCTGGTGTCGCTGCTGCACCCGGCAGCGAGCACGGCCGCGAAAAGAAGGAGGCACCGGGAGGCCGTTGCGAAGCGGCCGCTATGGGCGGCGCCGTGACTGTTGAATCGAGAGATAGCCTTTCGAAAAATGGGGAGCCAATATTTGTTCAAAGACCCTTACCTCCTCTTCTATGAGCTGCCGGTGCTTCTCGAGAAACCGATGCCAGGCAGCCGCCTCGGATCTTTGCGTCCCCCCCGCCAGCAATCCCAGGCCTTTGCCGCTTTTCTCTCCCCTTCCCGGTTTGCTCAGGATCGCCGGATCCAACTCCTTCAGCAGCCCGCGCACGCATTCCCGAAACCCCGCCATGAGACCCAATTGATGGAGCGCGAGATCCTGAAACACCTCACGAAGATGGCCGATTGCTTGATCGTCCGTCAGTCCGTGCGCATCGGGGGTGAGCAGCACGGACCCGATCTCCGCCGCGTGTTCGGCATGTTTAAGCGGATTGGGCGCCCACGCCAGGATCCGCGTGGATTCGACTTCAAACTCTTTTTGAAACTCCCGGCGTCCTCGAACCGCATCCGCCAGGCCTGCGCAGACCGTGTCAAGGATACGCGCGATCTGCCGCCCCATCCGGTCCGGCTCGTAGGAGGCTCCGCGCTGATTGAGGTGCTCCAGGATGATTCCGGCAAGCCCCCCGGAAGAGTCCGGAGAACGTTCAGGCTTGCCGACGGGAGGAAGCGAAGGAGGAGAGTCACGCCGTTCCGGCGGTGCATCGAGAGGCTCCGGCGATGTGGACAGCGATCGCTTGACGGCGTGCAGCAGCCCTCTGGCGGACTCACGATCGAGCCCCTGCAGCGCGCGACGAAGGATGTCGTCGACGTGGCCTTCGAGCCCCGTGCCGCAGAGGGGCTCAGGGTCGGCAAGAGCCCGGCGCAGCAGGTAGAGCACCTTCCGGGCATCCGGAGAGGACGGCGTACCGGCAACCACGGGAACCGACCGCGCAGGCTGAGCCACAGCAGCGGGGCTTGCCGCCGGCTGAACGTCTCTGAAGACGAGTTGGAACGGTCCCACGGCAATGCAATCTCCGTCGTGGAGCGCATACGGTTGTTTGGCGGTAATCCGTGTTCCATTGAGCGTCGTCCCGTTGGTGCTGCCCACATCGACGAGAACCCATGAAGGATCGCCGGCGCGTATTTCCGCGTGCTTCGTCGAAACCATGCGCGTCGGATCTTTGAACACCACATCGTTGCCGGGTCCCCGGCCGATGGTGATGCGTGGTTGATCGAACTCATATTCAGCGAGGAGGCCCTCGGCGCCATCCCCCGACCGCCGGGTGTTCAGCTTACAAGCCATGCCATTGCTAACGGCCCGTTCCGAGTTCCGCCAACATTCGATCGCAGGCCCTCGCGATCAGTGCGTCCTGCTCGTCCGGTTCGAATAACCGCGTACGAGCCCGTTGTGCCAGATGGGCCACATCGCGGCCCAGGTTTCCGGCGAGGCGTCGTCCGGCCGGGTTGGAATCCAGTCCGTAACTGAACCCCTGAATGCGCGAGCAAGCTCGCAACACGACAATGAGCGCGTCATACCACAGGTCCTCCGGCACGGCACCCGGCGTCACCACGTCCGCCCATTCCTGCGCACGGTCTCTGACCCGCTCATGGATGGTGTAATGATCGTCTTCTTCCACACCCTGCACCAGAGGACTCAGTCCATCAAGCAACACCGGAAGCCTCCGGAGGGCGCGGGTCCACCGGTCGGCCTCGCATCCGAGCAACGCTCTCAACAGAAGCACGCCGCAACTATAGACGTCACAGGTCGACGTGAAAGACCGATACACGGCGACGGTCGCGGCGCCGCAGCTTTGACCGCTTGACCGGCTGAACGTGTCCCAGGTCACGGGCGAGACCGCGTCGGTCATGCCGCTGACCACAATGCCTCGCTCGGGCGTATCCACTTTTCTGGCCCACATCTTGATGGACGCTCCCCGCTCGGCCCCGATCGGGAGAGACACCCGGAAAACATCTTCATCGGAAAATTCCCGTGCAGCGATCGAATCAGCGATCACGTGCACCCGGACCAATCCTCGAACCACCTGTTCATGGTCGTCTGGAAGGGCATCAATTGATTGGAGCAGCGCGGTCACGGGCAGGTCACATCCAAGAGGCCACTGCGCGACCAGGGGGGCTGTATAGGACGGATCCAACCCGGCGGGAATGGCTGAAACGCTGCGGGCCATTTCGTCCGGCATATCCTCATGCGGAAACGTGTCAGTCGGAAGGACCGCCTCCAGCGCGAGCGAGCAGGTCCAGCGAAGCGGAAGAGCGCTGGTCGAGCGCAGGGGGATGGTGATCAGGACTCGCTCCGGATCCAAGCCCAGTAAGGCGTGCCCGGTACGCTCATGGATCTCCGCCACTTGCCGGCATAGGACGGTGCACAGACTGAGCTTCAGCGCAAACGCTTCTACGGCTTGTTTCGCCGGCGATTCAAAGAAGTACTGGCCGGGACGGCTCAACGCTTCGCGAAGTAAGGAAACGTGGTCTTTCGCACTGGGTCGCGCGCCGCGAGTCAACTTCGACTCAACATCCTCCCATGACGCGGCATCGAGCAGATCGCAAAAAACATCCCAGCGGAGGGTATGACATTCGGTATCTGGCAAGTGTCCGGAATCCTGAAGTCCATCCATCATAACTTGCAAAATTCGAACAATCCCATGCCCTCAAGGGGAGCCAGCCTAAGCGTTTCTTCCAGATAAATCAAGACGCTGTGATTGTGGCGCGTCCGATACACGAGGATAATTTTTGAAAAAATAATCCAGTTATTTTTCCCGAATAAAACAGGGTTCTCAGGTCGTCTGGGGAGTCGTCTGTTCATCGACATTCTCCTATCGCGCTGAGACATCCAATGCCTCAACCGTGAGATCTCCTGCAATTGTTCGGGTTGTGCCCGGGCGTGGAGCTATCTACAATAGCCCGCCCGTCGCGACATTCCCCGGGCATACATTTAATAAAAATATTCCCATGTGAATATTTTTTCGCTGATTTCCTTTTTCGGGAAATGCATACGATGAACACACGGATGAGCCGATCACGGGCATCACAATATGTCGAAAAACATCATGCGCTGATACTCTTCCTGTTGGTCATGATCCTGGCTCCTGTCACGGCACAGGCGCAGGTCCTGAACCAACAAGTCAATGCGCTCTTAGCCAACAATTGCGCCGGCCTCGGGACAGGCGGATTTCCGAATCCCGACGTCACCGGGTTGGGACCGAATCTCGCCGCCATCTGTAGTACCCCTCAGACCTTGGGCGCCGCCTCTTCCGGTGGCGGGGCCGCCTCTGTGCAAGGATCTGCCGCGTCCGTCCTGAACCGCACGTTGCTCCGCCGGCTGGACGACATCAAACAAGAGAGCCGCGACGACGAGCAGCCGTCATCCTCCATGCGCTTCAATCCCATGGGTCTGATGCTGATGGCAGGCATGCGCAACCTCAATGTTTCCTCCCCCTTCTATGCCGCCACCGCAGCCGGCGGTGGCTCGACGGCCGGCTTTGCGGCGAGCAACCAGACACGATGGAAGGG
>CBDIWQ010000350.1:0-28806 GCA_965285965.1 uncultured bacterium
TCGATTAGGGCGAAGTCCGCCGCCAGCCGGTAACCAGCCGATTCCATCTCGCGGCGGACAACGTCTTTGTCCGTCCCATGGCCGAAAAGACCGGAAAAGAAACCATGAGGATGGAAATCGAGAATCGCCACCCGGGCATCCGGCTTGAGATATCGGGCCAACGAACGGAAATAGGCCACGCGGTCGTCCATATGGTGGTAGGTATCGCAGGTAAACACGAGATGGACCGGTTCGGGGAGTTTCGCGTCATCCGGATCGGCATGGACCGGCACCACATTGGTGACCCCGCGGGAGGTCATGTCCTTCGCGATGATATCCAACCCCGTCTCGTCGATCTCAACGGCGTACACCGTTCCTTGCGGTCCTACCGCCTCTGCCAAGTGCCAGGTGAAATATCCGCCGCCGGCGCCTAAACAGGCTGAAAAACTCTTTTTGAACCTCATCAGCGTCGCAGACACCGAAGTGTGAGGCCATTATAAATAGCCGCGCAGGATGCTCAAAATGGCCGTCCAGCAAGGCCGCAGTGAGCGAAGAGGCGAATCGTACTCTACCCGTACGTTGAGCCTCTGAGCGATGCGAGAACGCAGCTGGCGGACTTTTTCAGCATCCTGCTAAGTCTGCCACACGCGAGCCTGGCTGGATGGCGAGTTTCTCGACAACCGCCTTTGGCTGCTGCCAGGCGTCCCGGGAAGGATCGTTCATGTGTCGATACGCCAGTTCAGCGCAGCCGCCGAGCCACAGGATGGCAATGAGCAGCACTCCGCAGCCGCCCGTCATTGAGAGGCTCATAAATGATCTCTTCGCACCTGTGCTCATTGCGCCTGCTTGCAGTTTCATGGCTTGACTCCTGCCTCGCTGCCAATCAGCAGCATAGTAGTCGCGGACCGGCGGACCACGTCAAGAGCGCGACCGGGACAGCCGGCTCCGTTGCTGAATCTGGCCTGTTGACAGTGTGTTTCAGAAAGTGCATGCTTTTCGAGTCCCTGCGAGGCCACCTATGGAACCGGGGTAGTCCTGGGTGATCCCACAAGACTGAGTCGGTCCGGTACACAACGACGCCCTCACGGCTTGGATCGCGCCGTGAGGGCGTGCCTGTCTTCAGCACATTCCCTATCACCATTGGTTGTCCCATCTCGTCACCAAGGAGGAGTGTATGAGGCCGGTGCTCAGTCTCCTGACAGGACTGATCGTGTGGATGCCTGCGCTCGCATCAGCCGAGGGCGCGGGAGGAAGCTATCGCGGCATTGCGTCGATGTACTACACGCTGATGTGGCTGGTCTTGTGTTACGGCGTCTATGACGTGTTCGGGAAAAAGGCTTTGTACGTCGGCGGCCCATTGCTCGCAGTCGGCACCTATTTGATGCTGCCTCCCGGATAAGGCCGTTCTCCGGCGGGATCTGGGGCAGCCGTTCTTGGCTGTTCCAGGCCCCGTTCATTTCTTCCAATCGATCGCCCTCCCATTGACGAAGACCGCCTGTTCATCCCGCACCTCCTTCGCAAGGTACCGTACCTGATCACGAGGAGAGCTGGCTGTGAGGGGCAGCGCTTGTCGCTCAGAGACGGTCGGGATAATTGGAGATGATCCCATCCACACCGATGGCCGACAGCCACCTGATGTCCGCCGGTTCGTCGACCGTGTAGACGAATACCGCAAGCTCTTTCCGGTGTAGCGCCGACACATACTCTTCCGTCACGCAGTCCAGCGCCAGCCCGACGTGAGTGACGCGGGCGTCCTCGGCAAATGCCGTGAGGTTGACGGGGGCCGCTTCGATCAGTGCCAGCGTCCGGGCCGATGGTCTCTTGCGGCGGATGGCGAGCAAATCGGTGTGCCAGAAAGACGCATAGATCACCGGACCGGTAAACCCAGTTTCCTCAACCGCCTGACACACGTCCTCGCCCAGATGTTCGTCCTTGAGTTCCACCATCGCGCCGGCCAGCCCATTGATATGGATCAAGGCGTCGCGCAACGTGGGGATCGTTTGCCCGGCGCAGATCTCGAGAGCCCGCACGCTGCTCCAAGGAAGGTCGCTGACAGCCCCGCCTCCGGGCACCAGCTTTCCCAGCGTCCGATCATGAAAGAGCACCAACATGCCGTCGCCGGTAGAGCGGACATCGAATTCCACGAAGTCCGCCCCCAGTTCAATGCCCTTCTGCAACGCGATGAGTGTGTTTTCAGGCGCATGGCCGGCGGCGCCCCTGTGACCTATCTTGAGCGGCTTACCCTGGTGAGGCATCGGATCTCATCCGTCGTGAGTGATGGCTGCTGTCGCGTGACGCGATGCGGCGGACCGGCAACCGGGCCATCGTCCGGTCGTACGAATCATACCGGTTGCCTATCCCATCCGCCTGGCAATCGCCGCGCCAAGCCCGGCGGTCACGATGGAGGGAACGGCGAAGAGGCCGAGCACGATCACCCCAGCGGCAACAGATTGCCCATCCCTTGAGTCAGGAGCATCCAGGCACATCGGCCGGAGAACGGCACAATCTCCCATCTCCACGACCGCTCGGGCTCCGCAAAGCCGAGGACGCAGGCCACGAGACAGAGGACAGGAATCCCAAAGGTGAAATAGAGTTCGGAGTCCCAGGCTTCCCGCGTGCCGGACGCAGACGAGACCAGCATCCATACCAGGATGCCGGACATGAAGGCGGTTCCATACAGCCACAGTTCCTTCTTCATAAGAGGACCCTACGCGCGCCATGCCCATGCGTCAACAACTCGCAAAAGCAATGTGCAATCTTTCACCCTAAAGATTGAGACTGTCTTCTCTCCCCTACAGGATTTCACATACCATCCGGTGGTGATCGCTGGATGATGCGTCCTGTCGACCCTCCGTCAGGCCATTACAGGGCATGAGTATTGCTGAACCGATGAGCCATGATTGCATTCTTTTAAACGAGTACCGTCGGGCATTCACCACACAGGGGGCACTGCATGTGGGGCACAACCAAACGGAATGAGAACGAGGCGGACGGCGATCACTTCACCGTCCTCGGGAAAGACGTCACCTTCAAGGGAGTGGTCCATTTCGAAAGCACGGTGCGGCTCGACGGCTGCTTCGACGGCGAGATCCACACCAAGGGCATCCTGGTCGTCGGCGAGCATGCGGTCATCCGGGGAACCATCACCGTAGGCACGTTGATCAGCAGCGGGAAGATTCACGGCACGGTGACCGCCACGGAGAAGGTGCAGCTGCTCAAATCCGCCGTGCACATCGGAGACATCACATCGCCCGCGTTGTCGATCGAAGACGGAGCCTACTTCAGAGGATTGGCGGATATGGGCCCCGGCCCTTCATCCCAGGACGCCTTCCAAAAGATCGAGGCCCTGTGCAGCGAGTCCCTTGGGCAGAACGAACCGCGCCTGCTCCTTCCGGAAAGCGAACCGGGCCGCCAGTCGCCATTGCTCACCCATGCGCCGGAGGACATGGTCTATCGAGCGGTGCCGCAGTGACGGTTCATTGGGGCTTGAAGCGGGCCTATGTGCCCAACAGGCGTCTGTCACATCCGGGGCACCTCAACCTGTGCCACTCCAGCTTGTCGCGGCTCTTGAAGACACCGCTATCGTTGGCCTGTTGTGAACTGTGGCGGAAGGTCTTTTCCGGAAGCAGATGAAGGATGAGACAAGGAAGAATTGGAAGACGAAACCCCGAGGTCGACGAATAAGACCCTCCATCGCGCCCTGGGTTGAAGATGGCTTGGATAAGCCGCTCGGAATCGACCCGAGGGGATTGGCCGCGAAGTCCTCCCCGCATCCGCCTGAGAGCGACCGCTCCAGAGAATCCATCCGGCCATCCCGGAAGTTTACGAGCCGACCGTGCTCAGTGTCGATGCGCTGTGGGCGGAATAGGCGGCCCTGGGCATCGGAGGCAAGGCCTCCACAAGGTCGGTGACTCGTTCACGGTCTCCCTGACTGTACCGAAGAAACTCCACTCCGAAGTAGCCATCTTTCATCCAGCGAACAACCGAGACCTCAACCGCCAGCGGGGTTGGTTCCTGAGTCACCGCGATCTGTAGCGAGAGATAGGCCCCTTCGATCAGTTCGATGTCGCTCCTCAGCATGCAGCCCGTAGGCGAGAGGTCGAGCAAGACTGCTGCCGCGGCGCCCATATCGCTCTGAATCAGTGCACGATAGCCGACGGGAATGCGAGTGCGACAACGTGGCTGCATCGTCCTCATCCTCCATTAACCATTCATAGTGGATATCGGCAAAAACGATTGAAACCTTAATTCAGAACCTAGCAACCAGTTTCCCTGCCTATGATCCTCGCGTCGCAAGCACATAAAGGCTTGATCCTCCCTGCCACCCCGCTATCATCCGGCACCCGGCGCCGATTCGGCGCGCTGAAGGGTGATGGAAGAGCGAGGCTGGCCTCGCCATAACCTTAGTAAAGGGCGATGAACCACCATGGACCCACTTCTCAAATACTATGTCGTCATGCCGGTCAGTCTCGCCTGGGCGCTGGTCTCCATTCATGGGGGGAGGAAAGGTTGGAAGTGCTTCGTTGAGCCGCCGACCTGCCTCGAGTCCGTCTCTTCCCATGCCTTGCTGAAAGCCCTGTTCGGAACGGACGTCATCAAGAACCTTGCGGTGACCACCGGATGGATCTCGCTCGGGATTGCGTTCTATGTCATGTATTGTCTTTAGCCCGGCCTCACAGCTAGTTGAGGGCTCAAGGAGCAACAGGCGAGGTGGGACGGTGCTACTTCTTCCCTTGGACGGACAGTTCCCAGCGGTAGCCATCAGGATCGTAAAACCAGAGGCCCATGTGGGGTGAACCCGGTACCTCCGGGCCGATTTCGTTGCCGGGATCTTCCACCTTGACCTTGTGCTTTTTCAGGTGCACGAGCGCCTTTCGCAGTGCGGTCAGAGTCGGCAGGTGAAAAGACATGTGGCCGATCGTTTGCGGTGAGGGTTTCCCTTTCGACAGGACGATGGTCACGTGGTCGTTGCCCACGGCAATCCCATCGGCGAACTCGAACTCCTTGCGCAATCCCAGCACGCGTATGAACCATTGGGCGCTGCGCCGCGGGTCGCGGACGGCTACTCCGAAGTGGCCGACCGTGCCGAGTGTGAACGGAACCTTCATGGTCATACCTTAGCGAAGCACCGGGCGTCTGCCAAGTCCTGGCCGCGAACGCCCTTCACCACTATGGATCCGAGTCAGGCTTCGTGGGGTTGGCGGAGCCTTATGGCGGCGCCCGATATTTGATATAGTGATGGCGTGAGGCGCTGACACACCGATGCGCTCTTTACCTCATCTCCTCCTGTGGTGCACGCTCTGCGGCGTCACCCCCTCGTTCGCGGCCACTCAAATCTATCGCTACACGGATGACGCCGGGACGCTGAACTTCACCAACGAACTGCAGTCGATCCCCCGGCAATACCGCCATCGGGCCGTCCCCTTGTATACCGAAATCACGTCAAGCGCCGGGGTCGTCGCTCCCGTCCGACCGCAGGCTTCACCCGAGCCGGCGACCCGAGTCGTCACCGTCAGCAGCGACTATCGCATGGGCGCCCATGACAGCCGCAGCGATGCCGTGCGCGTGGCCATCGAGTCCGCCAAGCGGCAGGCGATCGAACAGGTGGCGACCTATCTGGAGAGCGTGACCGAAGTCAGAAATCTGGATGTGACCCGCGAGGAGATCCGCTCCTACAGCGGCGGCATCGTCGTGGTGCTCGATCAGCAGACCTCAACGAGGATGGAAGACGGCGCGGTCGTCATCCATGTCGATCTCACGGCGCAGGTAGATCACAACGAAGTCGTTCAGGCCATCACGGCGCTGCGGCAGAACGAAGACGCCAAACAGGAGCTGGTCTCCCTGCGCAGCGAAACCGACCAATTACGGCAGCAGCTCGACGCCGCCAATCAGGCCCTGGCGACGGCCCAATCGCAGGAGCAGATTCAAGCCCTGACGGCCGAGCGCCAGCACGTGCTGAATCAGATGCAAGCTCACGCCCTGGTCTCGCAGATCTGGACCGAGTCGATCTATGCGCCGGTCCTCTATGCGTATCCGGGAATCGCCTTCCGCCAGGTCAACGGACTCCTCTTGCAGGCCAGACAGCTGGATCCGGCGAACCGGCATCTTCAGGCCGCTCAACAAGCGCTCGCCGCCGGGGCCGGGACTCTGCCGCCGCCTGCCGGCGAATCAGTTCCGCTGCCGCCGCGGACGTCGCTCCATACGCATCCTCACGGAGACCTGTCGAGGGAGGCAGGGACCCTTCACCAGGGCTTGCTCTCACCGTCGCCCCTGGGCGCGCCATTGTTGAAACCGACATTCCCGCAAATTCAGCCGCTCGGAGTCCCCCATGGTTCCCTCTCGCAGTCCCCCCCTCTTCGCTCCCTTTTCTCTGGCTCCGACATTCCCGCAAATCCAACCGCAGGGCGTGCCTCATGGCTCGCTCTCTCAGACTCCGGCGATTCCGACATTCCCACAAATCCAGCCGCAGGGCCTCCCTCATGCCTCCTTCCCTCAAACCCGGGCAACCCCGACATTCCCCCAGATCCAGCCACAAGGCGTGCCGCACGGCTCCTTCCCTCAAACCCCGGCGCTCCCGGCATTTCCACAAATCCAGCCGCAAGGCGTGCCGCATGGCTCGCTTTCGCAGACGCCCGCAAACCAGACTTTCCCACAGGCCGCCGAACGCTTCTCCGGAAGCAGCCGCGGCACGGTACCGGGACGCTGAACAAGGAGCACGACATTACTATGCCGGCCGCTGGCCTGCTCGTCACTCGTATCGCTTCTGCAAGGTGCGTAACGCTTCGCGCCCCGGATCTTCCCTGATGGCGGGACCCTTCCCCGCATCGTTTGACCGCTTCGCCGGCGACGGAGCTCAGGAGCCTGGGATTGCGAAATCCGAACGGGACAGGAGAACAGCGTCAGCCCGACGTCTTACGCGGCGTGGTCCTGCGGTTCGCTCGTTTCAATTTTATGGAGTAAGGCCTTCGCCCGGTCCGCGCCGGCCTTGAGAGCCTCGAGTTCGCCGCTCAGCGGACGCAACGCTCGCTGCAGCTCGGTCATCCGCGCCTCCGCTTGCTTCAACGCGGCCTCGAGCCGGGCCCGGTGCTTCGAATCGGACGAAGAAGCCGGCCCTTCAGACCGCGTCTCTTTGGGCAAGCGACGCACCGAGAGGGTCAACGGCGCACCGGCAATCGCGTCCAATAAGGCCGACCGCTCCGCTTCAAGACGCTTGACCTTGGGAGAGCGGTTCACGAAGACCTCGGCCGCGTTCGTCAGCCGATGGAGTGCCTCGATGAGATCCCGCCCTGATGCGTTCGGTTGCCGATCCACCCTATCGTCTCCTTCCTCCCTTGTACGTAGAAAACATCAAACATGCATCTAGGCAGCAACCTCGTGTGCGTCTCCTATGAAAGCCCGCCAACTCACCGCTCGTGACGACGCACACACCACGATCGGCTGGCCATTTTCATCAGCCCCACTCCGCGCCTACGCAGTGTAGGACAAATCCCGATACGTTTTTCAGCCACCTTCTCACCTCAAAAGTAGTGGGCTCCGACAGATCGTTTGCAGGCCCTCGGCTACGCTTCTTTCTAGCAAGTCACTACGAAGGCCATTTGCAAAAGGAGCCAACCATGACCATGAATGACCTCATCGCTGATCGCAGTGCACTGATCCGGAACATCGCCCGGGGAATGGGTTCTTTCGTGACAACAGGCCTGTTTCTCAGTTCTCTGACGGGGTGCGCGGCGGGAGGAGGAGCGGAGGAGCCCGCGATGTCGATCTCCGCAGGGCCGACCGTAGCGTCCGTCTCCTTGGCCTGGGACCCGGTCCAAGACTCCACCGTGTACGCCTATCATGTCCATTATGGAAAACAATCGCCCGGCCAGGCCGGCTCGTGCATCTACGAAGAGTCGGAATACGTCACATCGCCGTCCGCCGTCATCACAGGACTGGATCCGAACACCCAGTATTACTTCTCCGTCAGCGCGTACAACGGATTGGATAGTGCCTGCTCCGAAGAAGTCTCGACCGTCACGACTGCCTCTCAGATTTAGCCGATCCGCCACGTTGGCGCGGGGGGCAACCGGTCTGCTCTTTGTAAGGACACAGGTGCCGCCGAGGGATCGGTGAGGGCTCTACTCGGGGATCTTCCGGTTCCCACTCTGCGAGGGATGCGGTACAGCGATTCTGCATCACTGGAAGCGCAAGAGAACCATTACTAAACCAAGCACGGACAGGCTGTGACAGCCGCAGCGATCATCCGGCGAGTTTTGGGATGGAGGCTCGACACTGAAAATGTGCCGGGCCTTTTTTTATTCTGGTCGCAGGGGCGATCACCTATATCGTGTGAAGGAGAGGTGGGTTATGCATCAGCTGTCTCGAACCTTCGCGAAGTTCGCCATGGCTCTTGTTGTCTCGATGGTCGGGGGCGGATGTGCGACTTCCTCAGACCTCGAGGCGCTGAAAATCGATCTGACCAGGAAGCTCGACGCCCAAACGACAAAACTGAGAGGAGACATCGGGAAGCTGCACGACGAGGCGAAATCTTTAAGGACCGAGGTGCAGACGCTCCGCACTCAGGTGGGCTCATTTGAGCCCGACATAAAAAGAATGGTCGAAGTACAGAACGAGCAAGACATCATGAGGGGTCTCATGGCAAAGGAAGTCACGACCGCGATTGCGAATACCAGAAAGGCGATGGAAACCTATAACGCCAACATCACGACGCTTGGCTCGGACATTCGCTCACTCAATACGGCGTTGCGGGGCAGCTATGAATTAGACGAGGAGGCTCTCAAGGGCCGCCTCCGCGCCGTTGAAGAAATGAAGAAGCGGTTAGGCCTGCTTGAACCACGTCAGTAGAACGCGGTATCTCCCATCAGCGGGGCGGTATGACATGCTCCTTAGCAGACCGGCCAGGTACCGATGCCTGTGTTCGTACCGTTACCCACTTGCGGTCCACTGTAGGAAGGGCCTATGCTGAATTACCGCACCGTCCGCTGACCCGTCACAAGGGAGGTAGCGGCTGTGTTCTGGCAAACGCGCCAACCGTCGGCACCCCCTGCGCCCCACTGTTCATTTTGCGGCAAACGTCAGAGTGCGGATGGGCAGTTCGTCGCAAGTCATTCGCCCTACACCTGCCACTCCTGCCATACGACAGCGGCCCTCTTGATCTGCGGCGAATGCATTCAGCATTGCTCCGAGTCTGTGAAGGACGACAGAGCGCGGACGTCTCCCCCTTCCGTCCCGCTGACGGTTCCCAAGCCCACCGAAATCAAAGCGACGCTCGATGACTACGTGATCGGCCAGGATCGTGCCAAAAAAGTGCTCTCGGTCGCGGTGCACAACCATTACAAGCGCATTGTGAACCGGGACCGGCTCAAGCACATCGACCTCCATAAGGGCAACATCCTGATGATCGGGTCGACGGGAAGCGGAAAAACGCTCTTGTCTCAGACGCTGGCGCGCATTCTTCATGTGCCTTTCGCCATTGCTGATGCCACGGCGCTCACGGAAGCCGGGTACGTGGGCGAGGACGTCGAGACCATCGTGCTGAAATTGCTCCAGAACTGTGATTACGACGTCCCGCGTGCCGAAACGGGAATCATCTACATCGATGAGATCGACAAAATCAGCCGTAAGTCGGAGAACCCCTCTCTCACGCGCGATGTGTCGGGAGAAGGCGTCCAGCAAGCACTCCTCAAACTGGTGGAAGGGACGATCTGTAATGTGCCGCCGAAAGGCGGGCGGAAACATCCCGACCAGGAGTACATCCGGGTCGACACGACCAACATCCTGTTCATCGCCGGAGGCGCCTTCGTCGGATTGGATCAGATCATAGCCCAACGGACGATGCCGAAGCGCCTGGGCTTTGGAGCGGAGTACGGGATTGACGGTCACACCGACCTGCTGCGCCGTGCACGGGGTGAGGATCTGCTGAAATGCGGGCTCATTCAGGAATTTGTGGGGCGGTTCCCTATCCTCACGACGCTGTCCGACCTGAACGTGCCCACGCTCATTCGCGTTCTCACCGAGCCCCGCAACGCGTTGGTCAAACAGTATCAGGCCATGTTCGAGATCGAAGGGGTCGACCTCCAGTTTACCGATTCCGCGTTAAAGGCGGTCGCGTGCCAAGCGGCCTTGATGAAAACCGGAGCGCGGGCCCTGCGCACCATCCTGGAAGAGGTGATGTTGGACCTCATGTACGAGATCCCCGCTCATGGCGGCGTGAAATCCGTGGTCATCACGGAAGACGTGATCGCCGGGATCGGAGAGCCGCAGATTTTCACCTGAATGCTCACCTCAAGACGAATCCGCCGTCATTCACCGCGTGAAAACGGCATACCGGTCCTCTGCAGTACTCGATTGGCGAGCAGGCTGCCGGAGGACGACTAGGCTGCGAGCCTGGTCCGTACCTCGTCTGCGGGGGATTCAGCGGGCCGGCCACTCTCGGGGTACAGCGACAGCCGCCTTTTCTCTGACTCGCTCTCTCCGGCCATTGACCAGGCGATCAGCCACACCAGCATACCCATTGTCACGAGACCGATGATCTCGACCATAGGTCACCTCACGTGTCCATATGAGAGTCGTCCATTCCCGCCGCATGGACCTAAGCAGCCCGACGGTGAGCGACGGCCGGCGTGACAGCCTCATCCCGCTGATCAATCCCGCCGCTTCGTGCTCCGGGCGACGTCTTGGCCTTGGGGTACATGAGACCGACACAGACGAACAACGTCCACACCATCGCCATCAGACCTCCGACGATTCCCCAATATCCCCATGACATACATCACACGCTCGCGTGAGAGCCACGCGAGTCCTTTCATACGGCGTTCATGCCGCCATCCGACATACCGACCTCACGAGCCCTCCCTGTCTTCTGACACGACACAAGCGACCACGAGACCGCACGGGCCGATCGCTCAGAGAACCCGACAAAAGCAAGTCCGCTATGTTTGTAGGAAAGGATGCTTATGGAGAGGAGGCCACACCTGCCATGCCCATCCCGATGGATCTCTCGTCCACGGACGATCATGGCCACCACCTCCGGTATGAGGCGGCTCGAACGGCTCGAAGGACTATCACTCTACGCCTGCGTGAGACACCGGTCAAGAACCGACGCCCACGGTCGTGGCCGTTGGAAAGAGAGGCCATGCGGCGCTAGGAAGCCAGGACGCTCGGGATACCCCGTCAGCATAGTCGCCGGGAAAGCGTCCACAGCGCGCGCACAGATCTTGGCTTGAAGTATCGTCCTCACGGCTGCCTCTCAGATCGAACGCCGTTCCGTGAGAGACACCGTGACGCGCCGGCGGCTTTACGATCTTGAACTCTTTGTCTGGGAACCGGCGAGCGGGCCCAGCCGCGCGATGAGGTCCTGACTCATCCGGTTCTCCTCGATCGGAGGGATGTAGTTTTTGCGGGTGGTGATTCGGCGACCTGATAGCGAGCATCCCGACACAAGTCACTCGTTGCACGGCACAGCCGGCTCGCACCCGGTCAAACCAAACAGGCTGGAGGAGAATGCCGGTCGCCGGAACAGCGTCCCCTATTTGGCAATGGTGATACTCGGCACGCCGACGCGCGGGACTTCGCTGACGGTCATCTGGAACAAGAGGTACAACAGTTGAAACGCCTCCCGGTTCCAACGTGCCAGGGGGCCTGTGGTATTGACGGCGTAATATTTTCCGTGGGACCGAATCGCCAGATCGGCTCCGGAGGGGGCTCCATCCGACAACACGAGGTCCATCGTGTGGACGGGATTTTCACCGACCCCCGGTGTTCGCGGATCTTTCTCGACGTCGAATTCAGGGTCTTCGCCAATCGATCGGCCCAGAAAGTTGAGAATGGTATTGAAGCTCCGCAGTCGGAAATCCCCCTTGAGGGGATATTCCCCTCCCACGTGCCCCGGCCGGATGTCGATAGACACGTCGTTGTCGGCCCCCTGCCCCGCTTCCTCGATCAACTGCGCCCGTTCATCGGCTGAGAGGGTGTCGGGATCATAGTTGGTGATGAAAATGGGTCCGGTGGTTTGTTTTCGGAGGGTGTAGGTGTTGTCCTTCTGGTTATAGGTCACGGCATATTCTTTCTGTAAGGCCTGAAACCCTTCGGCGGTGACCGAGCTGGCGGGAATCGTCCAGGTCCGATCGCTCACGAGCGGTTCGGCATAGAGCTGGTTCCGGTCCTGAATGGCCGACAGATGGGTCACCACCCGACGGAACATCTCATAGCCCGGCCGATCGGCCGGCGTATTCCGGTACGAGACCGCCTCCCCGTTCTGTATCACGCGCAGTTCCTGCGCCATCAACCTCAGCAACAGATCGATATCGTAGCGCTGCCGGAGCAGGAGCGTGAACTTGGTTTCGTGAAACGGAGTCAGGAGCCGCTTGGTGAACTCTTCCCCTTCGATGGGGACGATGCTGATGGTAGGATTTTCCGCCACGCTTCCGCCGAAGATCGGCATGAGCGCGCGGCTGGCGTCTCCCGTGAGAGCGGGCGTGGCTCCGGCATTGACGCGGAAATCAAATGTCGCGGCGATGTTCGAGACCCCGGTAAAGTGGACGGGCTGGTGATGCTGCGCCCGCGCGACGTTGATCAACAGTTGTTTGGCGATGGAATCCGTCACCGCGTCGTCATACGCCAGGACCGCGCGATTCAAGGTGACGGGAGACAGGCAGCCCGATAGCACCAGACTACAGAGGACGCCAAAAAGGTGAATAGCTGTTTTCATGGAGAGCGGTCCTACAATCTTCGCAGGCGCACGGTGAGGAAACGATTGTCTGTCTTGTCTGTCTCGTCGGGGCACCAGAAACTAAACTAGACCAGATAGACCAATGTAAGAATGTCTGTCTGGTCTATCCCGTCTGTCTCGTCAGGAACCAGAGACGAACCAGACGAGATAAACAGAAGAGACCAGACAGACGGAACAGACCAACTTATATCGGAATTGCCAGAAGAAGGCGATAGGTGACAGGTTCTGAAGCCAAGGCCATCGGAGGGTTCTCTCTAGGCAACTGCCTAGCGGGTATTGCCCAGACTGGTTGGGTATAAGTGTAAGAGGGGGATGGCTGAGAAGCCTCCACTCCCTCTCACGGCGTAACTGCGCGCGAAAGGTGTGCCAGTGAAGAAGCACGCTGACGAAGAGCTTATTTTGCATGGTGTGAGCATCACGCATCCCGGCCGCATGGTCTCTGAAGAGCGGCACATCACCAAAGGGGATGTGGCTCACTACTATGCGGCCGTCGCGCCTTTCTTATTGCGGGAAATACTCAACCGTCCCATTACGGTGGTGAGATGTCCCAGCGGCATCAAGGCCGACTGCTTCTATCAGCGTAATGTCGGATTCGGACTCGGCGCGGATGTCTACCCGTTCTCTTGGGATTATAAGGGCCGCAGCTACAAGTATATCTATGTGAAGGACCTCAAGGGGATCATGGAAATGGTTCAGATGGGAGTCATTGAGATCCACCCCTGGGGCGCGACCATCGATTCAATCCATACGCCGGATCGCATGATCTTTGATCTGGATCCGGATCCGAGCGTGCCGTTCTCGAAGGTGAAAGAGGCCGCGCTCGACATTCGACGGCGGCTGACAAACTCAGGATTGGAGAGTTTCTTGAAATGCACCGGCGGCAAGGGCCTGCACATCGTGGTGCCCTTGGCGCCGGCAAGCAGCTGGGAGGAGGTGAAAGACTGGGCCTCGGCGTTTGCGCATACGATGGTCGACGAGGCGCCGGACACCTACGTAGCGACGATCACCAAGTCGAAGCGCAGAGGAAAGATCCTCATCGACTTTTTCCGGAACGATTACACGGCCACCGCTATTGCCGGCTATTCCCTGCGAGCACGACCCGGAATGCCGGTCGCCGTGCCTCTTGAGTGGCGCGAGCTCGCACAATTGGAACGCGCGGACCAGTTCGACATGGCGACGGTGCTGGAAAGAGTCCAACGCCTGCCGGTCCGGGAGGCATGGCCGGAGCAGCGTCTGCCGGGGTCGAAGAGAGAAAGGATTCACGTGCATGGCGCGAAGCCACCCGATACTCCCGATGGAGGCGCTCCTCGTCGGTCGGCTGCCTGAGGGGAAAGAGTGGCGGTATGAGCCGAAATGGGATGGCTTTCGTTGTCTCGCTGAGAAGCGCGATGGCGCGGTGACTTTGCGGTCCAAATCCGGAAAGCCGCTCGGGCGATACTTTCCGGACATCGTCAGCCGACTCGAGAAGCTGGCCGCCACGACCTGTACCCTCGATGGAGAGTTATTGGTCGAAGGTGAGAACGGCTATTCGTTTTCGGATCTCCAGATGCGCCTGCACCCGGCGGCGAGCCGGGTGAACATGCTGGCGCAGAAACAACCCGCGACCTTTGTGATCTTCGACATCCTCGAGACGGAACAAGGCGTGAATATCATGTCGGCACCCTTGTCTGAACGCCGGGTGATGCTGGAGCGCTTTTGGAAGACCTATTGCGCACAAGACAACACCGTCAGACTGTCGCCCCAGACGGAGTCCCTGACGGAGGCCATGGAATGGCTCCAGTCGTCCGGCTGGTATATCGATGGCATTGTGGCCAAAAAGAGTACCGATCTGTATGTGCCGGGCGAACGGGTGATGCGGAAATATAAGGCCCTCCGCACGGCAGATTGCGTCGTGGGTGGCTTTCGATACGGCACGGATTCAAACGAAGTGGGTTCCCTGCTGCTCGGCTTGTATGACAAAGAGGGCCGTCTGAACCATGTCGGCTTTACGTCCGGCATTGCCAAGGCGGAGAAACCGTCCCTGACCAAGAAGCTAGAGCAGCTGATCCATGAACCTGGATTTACCGGGAATGCGCCGGGCGCGCCAAGCCGGTGGTCAACGGACCGGTCCGCTCAATGGAAGCCGCTCTTGCCCAAACTGGTCGTGGAAGTCAGTTTCGACCATGTGACAGACGATCGCTTTCGCCACGGTACCAAGTTAGTGAGATTCCGGCCGGACAAATCACCGAGGCAATGCACCATGGAACAGCTCCAGCGATAATGCATTGGTACGTCCCGCCCTTCGTCGCTAGCCCGCTCGGTTGATGGTTCTCACTGCGAGCGAGAGGCAGAGAACGGTGAAGAGCAGGAAGCCGCCGAACTCCAAGAGGGCCATGCTCGCCGATCCGACGCCCAGCAGTGTGAACCGCAGCACATCAACTTGCCAGGTCATCGGGTTCATCCAGGCCGCGGCCCGAAACCAGACCGGCAGTTGTTCGATGGGATAAAACATGCTGCTCAGGAACATGAGGATGATATAGGCCACGCTCGTCATGGTATTGAACGAATCCATGCGCGCGAGCCGAATCGCCAAAATGCTGAACAGAAAAAACCATCCCGCCGTGGTGCAGACGACGACAAGCAGCGTGAGCGGCACCCATGACCATCGCACCGTCACGTCCATCAGCAGCGCGGCAAGCGTGATGGCGAACAGAGACCCGAGCGTGCTCAGGAGGACATTGAAACAAATCTTTCCCACCAGAAACTGCCGGCGCGTGATCGGATAGGTCAGCAATTCGTAGAAAATGCCCGAGTCCTTGTCCATGAACAATCCCCAGGACGCGTTCATGGCGATCCCGTAGGTCGTCATGGCGAGCACCCCGGCCAGGAAGAATTCCGCATAGCCGATATCGACCCCGTGGACGGAAAACCGGCCCATCGTGCGTTCGAAGCCGAGACCGAAGAGAATCAGATACGCGACGGGTACGAAGAGGTCCCAGAAGACGAACGCCAGGTTCGTAGTCCGCTGCCGGTAATCCCGATAGAACACGCCCGCGATGCCGTTCATCGATCGGCCTCCGGCTCCTCGATCGTGTTCCCGATCAGCTCGACAAAAATGTCTTCCAGCCCCGCCCCCCGCACTTCCACATGCCGGAGAGGCGCGACGGCCGCCAGATCAGCAAGCGCCGCCAGCAGTCGCGATTCCTCCTGTTTAAACAGCAGGTCGACCCGCTCGCCGTCGATGCGCAGCTCCACAGGCTGCAGGGCCTTCAGCCGGAGTCCGATATCATGGCCGCGTGCCAGGGTGAAACTCACCCGGAACATCTCCGTCGAAAGACGCCTCAACTCCTGAAGACTGCCCGCCGCGAGCGTCTTCCCGTGATGGATGATCATGATGCGGTCACAGAGCTCTTCCGCTTCGCTCAAAACCTGGGTCGTGAGGAGAACGGCCCGGCCGTTTCGCGCCGCTTGACGGATCCGATCCAGCACGCGTCTTCGCATCATCGGATCCATACCTGTGGTGCTTTCGTCGAGAAAGAGCACGGGCGAATCCACCATGAACACCTTGGCGACCTGGACCCGCCGCTTCGTGCCCAGGCTCAAGTCTTGGACCGTTTTCCGCCCGTGCTCCCGCAAGTCGAACTCGTCCAGGATGCGATCCATGCGTTTCCGCACCTCGCTCGGCGCCATGCCGTGCAGATACGCATAAATCCGGAGGTTGTCCTCCACGCTGAGCAGGTTGTCCACCGCCGTCTGTTGCAGCACGACGGCGATGCGCCGCCGCACGTCCAGCGCCTGGCGGACCACGTCGTACCCCATAATGCAGGCATGGCCCGACGACGGCGGGGTGATGGTCGTGAGGATCTTGACGAGCGTGGTCTTCCCGGCCCCGTTCGGGCCCAGGAGACCGAAAATCTGCCCCGGTGGCACGTCGAACGACACGCCCTCCACCGCATGCACCGGCCGGGCGGACCCGCTCCCATAGGTTTTGCGCAGATCGTGGACCGTGATGACGTTCATAGCAGAGCGCCACAGTAGGACGAGCACGACTTGATTGCAACAGCGATGATACGGACAGCCGGCGAGGTTTCAGCATCCCTATCTGCTAGGGTGCTTTTCTACGTCTTCTCGGATTGATCCGAGTCTCCACACCCTGCGCATCCTATTAAGACAACGCAATAGACACGACTCCCCGTTTCGTGAGAACTCGTCATCGCTGATTCAAGCATTTCCTCTCGGCGTGAGACGGCACCGGATACGCCATGCAAAGGAGGATCGATATGACATCCCGACACATCATGGACGGTATAGGGCTGCTGATCCTGACCGGTTGTCAGAGCATGGCAGGAGAAGGGATGCCGACGCTGACCCGCACCGGTCAAGTGAAAGATGTCGTCATTCAGGAGGATCTCTCTCCCCGGACGCTGACCGTCAACCCCGGCGACGAAATCCGCTGGACCAATAAACGCCAGGGAGCGGCGAGCGTGATCTTCCTGGACCCGGTTATGGACACGTTGTCATGCGAACGGAATTTTGGTTCGCTCGTAAAAAAGACGGACAGGCGCCAATACACGGCCAATCTGAGCAGCAATGATTCGGCAAGCGTCTGTTTCAGCAATGGTGCGCAGGTCAGATACGTGATTCGGGCCGCCTCTCCCGAGGACCCAGGCGGTGAAATCAACATTCCAGGCACCATCCGTGTGGCGGGCGCCGGAGAGGAAGAGTCCCGGATCGCGGCGGACCAGCTCCGCCGGGAGCGGGATCTCTTGCAATCCAGATCAGACGACTTGGAGCGCCGGCTGCAGGCCTCCCGGCAAGATCGCGAGGCGGCGGAACAGGCGGCGATGGCCGCTCGAAAAGCGTTGGCGGCCCGGGAACAGGAAACCGATCGTCTCGCCACGGCGCTCGGAGACGCCGAACAAGCCGCCCGAGCGCTCAAGGCGCAGCTGACCGCTGAACAGGGAAAGATCGCAGCGCTCGAGGACGACAACCGGACATTGTTGAGCGGCAGCACGATGGCTCAGCAAGAGATCGCGCGGCTTCAGCAACGCGCGGGGGTACTCGAGACGGAGGCCGCGCGCGTCAAGGATTTGCACATATTGCTTTCGGAGCGGGATCACCAACTCGACGTGTTGCGCCAGGAAGCGGCCGACCGCCAGGCGGCGGAGACCAAAGCCGCCCTCCTCGCCGATGAGGTGGACATGACCCGGCAACGGGTCGCGGCGTTGACCACCGAACGCGCGACGTTGGCTGAGGAATCCGCGGCCGTCACAGCAGAGCGCGAGCGGTTGGCCGGTGAGCTCACACAGATGCGCCAGCGCCTCCTCGTTGAGGAAAGGGAACGGACCCGACTCGAACAAGAGCGGCAGGATTTGACCGCCGGGCTCACGCAAGCACGAGAGCAACTGCAGGCGGAGGAAACGGAAATAGCCCGGCTGGAGCAAGACCGGCAGGACTTGACCGCCGGGCTCACGCAAGCACGGGAGCAACTGCAGGCGGAGGCGGCGGAAATAGCCCGGCTGAAAGAGGAGCGCGCCGCGAAGGAAGCGGAGATGGCCCGCTTGACGCGGACTCCCGAGGATCGGACGAACTCCTTGAAGGCCCAAAGTGAGAAGGGCGACATCAAGGTTCGGCAGGGCCGCGACCGGCTGACCATTAATATGGTGGATCGGGTGTTATTCAATTCCGGCCAGGCGCAGATCAAACCCACCGGATTGAAGGTGTTGAAACAGGTGAGCGACGTCCTCCGGAATGTCACGGACAAACACATCCGCATCGAAGGTCATACCGATAACGTTCCGATCGGCGTCAAACTCCGGGACAAGTTCGCCACCAACTGGGAATTGTCCACCGCCCGGGCGACGAGCGTCGTGCGGTACCTCGTTGAAGAAGGCGGCGTGGACCGCCGGATGCTGGAAGCAGACGGCTACGCGGATACCAGGCCGGTCGTAGCGAACGACACCGCGGCGGGAAAAGCCGCCAACCGGCGCATCGACATCGTCCTCTATCCCAAGGAGTCGGCGGAAATCGCCCTGCAGACTCCATAGCCGCACGGCACAGCACGATGCCATGCGCGCAATCCGTGTGGGTCGTGTCGGCACCCACTATTCATGTCCCTTCGTCGATCAGAAAAGACGAACATCCTTCATGCTGCATTAAGGCCGGGCCAAGAGGGCCCGCGCGCTCGCACCTGCCGGAATCTTGGAAAGAGAGCCCGTCCTGTTATGCCGGGGTGAGGTACGCGATGATGATGCGCGCGTCGCCGATGGGATCGCTGGTGAACGGTAGGGAATCCCGGCGCGTGACCGTTGTGGTCAGGCGCTCCGCCGCCTGGCGGATGGAAGGAGGAAAGGACTCGTCCGCTTGAATCCGGCGAAGACCATCGAAAACACCGGCTTTCCCCCCACCCGCGCCGAAATCGCAGCGGAACTCGGATTTCGCTCGGCGAATGCGGCTGAAGAGCATTTGCAGGCACTCGCGCGCAAGGGCGCCATCGAGATTTCGCCCGGCACCTCGCGCGGCATCCGCTTGAGGGAAAGCCGCGAGGCGGCGCTGGGGCGCGCCGATATGCGACAAATGGCCTTGCCCCACGCTGCATTGATGCAACTGAGTCTGCCCTTGGTCGGTCGCGTGGCAGCGGGCTCCCCTATCCTGGCTGAGGAACATGTCGAAGCCACATACCAGGTCGATCCTGCGCTTTTTTCAGCGAAACCGGATTACCTGCTGAAGGTCCGCGGCCTGTCCATGCGCGACGCCGGCATTTTCGACGGCGACCTGCTTGCAGTCAAAAAAGCGGACAGTGCGCGGAACGGCCAGATTGTTGTGGCACGGCTGGGTGACGATGTCACTGTCAAACGTTACAAGAAATCCGGCTCAGTGATTGAACTGCTCCCCGAAAATCCCGATTTCGAGCCGATCCGGGTCGATGCCGATCAGGAAAATTTTGCGCTGGAAGGCCTGGCGGTAGGTCTGCTGCGCGCGTGGGGATGAGATTCAGGCTTGCGGCGCAAGCCTTTTGAAGCAGCATTATCGCCGCAATTTCGCCAGTATCTGTCGAGCGATACCGCGCAGGATATTGACCTCTTCCGTCTCCAGCCCGGTTCGAGAAAACAAGCGCCTGAGCCGCGGCATCAGCTTTTTGGGATTGGCCGGATCGAGGAAATCGATTGCGATCAGGGCCTGTTCCAGATGCGCATACATGCCGTCGATCTGGGCTACGTCTGCAGCCTCTCCCTGAAATCCGATCGCCGTTTGCGGCAGCATGTCGCCAAGACCAGCCATGCGCGCCTCATACGCCAGCAACTGAACCGCTTGGGCCAGGTTCAACGATGAATACTCCGGATTGGCGGGGATATTGATCAACACATTGCATTTCTCGATGATCTCGTTCGGCAGACCGTAGCGCTCGCTGCCAAAGACCAGGGCCGCATCCAGATTGGCATCGCCAGCCAGCTGCGCAGCCAATGCGCGCGGCGTCGCAACTGGCGGCGAAAACTCCCTCAACCTCGCACTCAGGGCCGCTGCAAAATTGCAGCCGTCCAGCGCCTCTTCAATAGAGTCCACCACCTTCGCATTTGACAATACATCGAGCGCACCGCTGGCGAAGGCGATCGCTTCCTCATGCGTAAGCGCATCCCGGAAGCGCGGCCTGACGAGAACCAGCCGGGAAAAACCCATGGTTTTCATCGCGCGTGCAACTGCGCCGATATTGCCAGGATGACTGGTCTCGACCAGCACGAAACGCAGGCGGTCGAAAAGGGAATTACTGGACTGGGTCTGGTTCATTTAAAATAGCGCCACTGCGCGGCATCCTGCCAATTCGGCTCGCATTGTCGCATCGCTCATTAATTTTCATTGTTTGTGGTTTCACGCTACGAGGCGTGCTGCCGCAATTTTAACGGAACCTCTATGCATCCCATGCTCAACACGGCGATCAAGGCCGCTCGCCGCGCCGGATCGGTCATCAACCGCGCCTCCTTCGACATCGACCGCATCAAGGTCACTGAAAAGGGGCACAACGACTTCGTGACCGAAGTCGACCACGCAGCCGAAATGGCGATCATCGAGGTTCTGAAAACCGCCTACCCGGACCATGCGATCCTGGGCGAGGAAACCGGCGCTTCCGCCAATCTGCACGACGAAAACCCCAACGTCTGGATCATCGATCCGATCGACGGCACCACCAATTTCATCCACGGCTTTCCCCAGTACTGCGTATCGATCGCGTTGCAGCAGCGCGGCCAGATCACGCAGGCCGTCGTTTTCGACCCGACCCGCAACGACTTGTTTACGGCCACCAAGGGCGCCGGCGCCTACCTCAATGAAAAACGCATTCGTGTCAGTCGTCGCGACAAGATGGCCGATGCCCTGATCGGCACCGGCTTCCCGTATCGCGACAAGAGCGCGCTCGACGAGTACCTGCAGATGTTCAAGATCATGACCGAGAAATGCGCCGGCTTGCGCCGCCCGGGTGCGGCAGCCCTGGATCTCGCCTACGTCGCCGCCGGCCGCCTCGATGGTTTCTTTGAGAAAGGACTGCAGACCTGGGACATGGCAGCAGGATCGCTGCTGATCACGGAAGCCGGCGGCATCGTCGGTAACTTCTCCGGCGAATCCGACTACCTGTACAAAGGCAATGTCCTTGCCGGCACACCGAAAATTTTTGCGCAGATGGTGCACCTGCTCTCCCCGTTTGCCAAGTAGTCAACTCTCCTCGAGAGGCTATTCGAACAGGAATAGCCTCTGAGCGAGCACAATCCCGGTATTGCTGTTATTCTGCCGGCACGCGGCGTTGTGACCAGTCCTCTAGCCCGCTGTCCATCCGACCTGCATCACCCCACCCATTTGCCTGCGACTGGCGCCTTTCACGGCGACAGGCCGATATTTCATATTGAGTATTCATGTCATTCAACGCACTCGGCTTGTCCGCTGAAATCGTTCGCGCCGTAACCGAACAGGGCTACACCACGCCCACCCCCATCCAAACGCAAGCCATCCCCGCCGTACTCGGTGGCGGCGACCTGCTCGCGGGCGCCCAGACCGGCACCGGCAAGACCGCAGGTTTCACGCTCCCTATCCTGCAGCGCCTGGCGAATAATCGTCCCGCCGCGCTCCGCAACAACAGCAAACCCGTTCGTGCGCTGATCCTGACCCCGACCAGGGAACTGGCCGCGCAGGTCGAGGAAAGCGTGCGCATCTACGGCAAATACCTACCGCTGGATTCCACCGTGATTTTTGGCGGCGTCGGCATCAACCCGCAGATCAAATTGCTCAAGCAAGGCGTCGACATCCTGGTGGCGACGCCGGGCCGCTTGCTCGACCATATGCAGCAAGGCACGATCAACCTCGACAGCATAGAAATCCTGGTGCTGGACGAAGCCGATCGCATGCTTGACATGGGCTTCATTCGCGATATCCGCCGCGTTCTCGCAGCGCTGCCGAAGAAGCGGCAGAACCTCCTGTTCTCCGCGACCTTCTCCGATGAGATCAAGGCCTTGGCAGACAGCTTGCTGAATTCGCCGGCCATGATCGAAGTCGCACGTCGCAACTCGACGGTCGAAGTCATCGCACAAAAGATTCACCCGGTTGACCGCAACCGCAAGCACCCGCTGCTCAGCCACCTGATCAAGACCAATCAATGGTCGCAGGTGCTGGTCTTTACCCGTACCAAGCACGGCGCCAACAAGCTCGTCGAGCAACTCGGCAAGGATGGCATCTCGGGCATGGCAATCCATGGCAACAAGAGCCAGGCTGCGCGTACGCGTGCGCTGTCTGAATTCAAGGATGGCAGCCTGCAGGTCCTGGTGGCGACCGATATTGCCGCGCGCGGTATCGATATCGACCAGCTGCCGCATGTGGTGAACTACGACCTGCCTAATGTGCCGGAAGATTACGTTCACCGCATCGGCCGCACCGGCCGCGCCGGCGCCAGCGGCGAGGCGGTATCGCTGGTCTGTGTCGACGAGCACGACATGCTCAAGGGGATCGAGAAATTGATCAAGCGCAGCCTGCCGCAGGAAGTCGTTCCCGGTTTCGAACCGGATCCGAATGCCAAGGCCCAGCCGATACAGCTGCGTAGCGGTAATGGCGGCGGCAACCGCTCGGCACAAGGCAGGTCGGGCGCAGGACAAGCACGCGTCAATGCGGCGGCGAAACCGCGTCCTGCATCGGGAGCAAGAGCACCGGCGGGCAGCAAGCAATCCGCTCCGCATCGCTCGGGCGGACGCGGCCGCTAATCGGCAACGAGTCGCAATCAGTCAGTCATGCGTGGGTGCGATGCTCGCGCATGACTGCAGTTTTCAAGGCGAGCCCCCTCGCCTGCATCGGCCGACTTCCTCGTCACCCGGAACAGCAAGCCAATGCATCTCTCGTCACCCAGGTGACAACACTACTCCCCAAAACCTCGTTCAGAACCGCGGCATGCCGTCAAAGGAATTTGCAGCTGCGTGCTGCGTGCTCCTGATTCCAGCTTCGCATACACGTGCTCCCGCAAGCCATCTGCCAGAGCGGAAGGAAAATCAGGAAGATGAAGTCGGCCGCAAAGATATTTGCGGCCGTGTCGGGAGAAAAACTATAGGACCGCGTCGCCTTCGGCCATCAGCTGATCGCACAGCAGCATGGTCGAACGGCCTTCCTGTTCCAGCCAGTGGCAGAACGCATCCTGCGCCGGGCCCGGCATTGCCGTCGGGCTGAGATAGGCGTAGTAGTGACGCTCGCGCACGCCGAGCGAACCGAAGGGTGTGCACAATTTTTCGGCCGCAATATCATCGGCAACGAGAAAATAGGGAATCAGCGCGACCCCCAACCCCTCCATCGCAGCCTGCAGGGTGAAGTACATCTGCTCGAAGTTGAGTACCGCGGCAGGCTTCACATCGGGCGCGCCGACGGTATTGAACCAGTCCTGCCAGCTATAGGGTTCGGTGGAATAGCTGAGGAGGTTGTACTTCGACAAATCGCCCGGCTCATTGAGCGGATGCTTCTCCAGCAGGTCCGGATGACACACCGGCACAATGCGCTCGGTCAGGAACGGACGCGAAAGTACATCGGGCAAGGGCTCGACGGCGCCGCGTATCGCGATATCGCATTTGTCACGTGTGAAATCGACAGCCGACAGCGATGCTGTCAGGCGGACATTGATGCCGAGATGCGTACGCTGAAACGTCGACAGACGCGGGATCAGCCAGCGCAAGGTGAAGGTCGGCGGCGCACTCACCGTCAACAAGGCCTGGTCGGTCTCGTGAGTCAGGTGAATCGCAGCGAGCGCGATGCGGTCAAGTGCGGCACTGACTTCGTCATAGAATTTTTTTCCGGCATCGGTCAGCACGAGGTGAGACTTCGTGCGCTGGAACAGAACCACGCCGAGCCAGCTTTCGAGCAATGCGACCTGCCGGCTGATTGCACCATGGGTGACGTTCAGCTCCTGGCCCGCCCGCGTAAAACTGACGAGACGCGCAGACGCTTCAAATGCCTTGATTGCGTTCAGTGGGGGAAGTCTTCTCATTTACTTGGGAGCAGCATGCGCTCCATTTAAGCCTGGAAAGTAAGGGGGAAAAGTATAACGCGATTGTCTTGTCTCATGTCTTGTCAAAAGCACTCGTTTTCCCTATGAAAATGCATGTTTTTACGTCAACGTTTTCTTCGCAAAGGAATGTACATGGCACCGCCGGAGGAATCGGCCTTTCCCGCTTGTGTGCGACGCGGCAGAAGTCATCATGGTTAGTGATAACTGCAAAGAATTCCCTGATAGAAGGTCTCTCGCATTCGCCTTCCTGGGGGAAATTGAGGTGAGCCGGCAAGAATACAGTTCAGACCCGAAACCGGTTCAATGGATACTCAATCTCGTTCTGAACATCGCAACTCAACAGCGTAAAGAACGGAGCGACAGAACGCTTGGGCCTGGCTCATCAAGCGAGATCAGACATTCGGCAGACTTTTGTCCACCACGCTTTCCAGGGGAAAGCCGTTTTTCACCGCAGTGAGCTCGGCGAGAATGGAGATGGCGATTTCCGGCGGCGTACGGCTGCCGATGCGCAATCCGATCGGTCCGTGCAGCCTGTCGATCTGAGTGTCGCCGAGATCGAACAGCTTCAGGCGCTCGCGGCGGTTTGCCGTGTTGCGGCGCGAACCCAGCGCGCCGACATAGAAGGCCTGCGACTTCAAGGCTTCCAGCAACACCATGTCGTCGAGCTTGGGATCGTGGGTGAGCGCGACCACAGCGCTGCGCTCGTCGAGCCGGAGCTCCAGCACCACGTCGTCCGGCATGCCGCGCAAGAGCGTGGTGCCGGGCACATCCCATACGTCTGCATATTCCTCGCGCGGATCGCAGACGATCACCTCATAGTCGAGCGCTTGCGCCATTGTCGCCAGATAACGCGACAGCTGGCCGGCGCCGATGACCAGCAAGCGCCAGCGCGGACCATGCACGGTCCTCACAATATGCTCATTGACGGTCAGGCTGTCCTCACCGGCCGCACGCTCGAGCGTGACCGCGCCGCTGCGGCGATTCACCACACGAGCGGTGATCTCATGGGCGGCACAACGTGCCAGCAAATCGACTACCCATTCGGTGCCCTCGACGGTTTCATGCAAGAGTCGCAATGTCCCCCCGCAAGGCAGGCCGAAGCGCGCCGCTTCTTCCCGCGATACTCCGTAGACGAGCATGGCCGGCGTCGCCTCTGCGAACGAGCGGCCGCGCACTTTCTCGACGAGATCGTCTTCAACACATCCGCCGGATACCGAACCGGTGACCTGGCCGTCATCGCGAATCGCCAGCATTGCTCCCGGCAGACGCGGGGCCGAACCCCAGGTTTCGATGACGGTAAACAGATCGACGGCATGGCCGGCCTGGCGCCATGCGAGAACGTTGTTGAGAACTTCGAGATCGACGCTGTTCATGCCTGGGTATTGAAGTGGAAAGCTGTGCTGCAGA
Organism: uncultured bacterium; assembly: GCA_965285965.1. GTDB lineage: Bacteria > Nitrospirota > Nitrospiria > Nitrospirales > Nitrospiraceae > Nitrospira_D. Next base: position 25,617 of record CBDIWQ010000350.1, read on the forward strand.
TAGGTGAATTTCGCAGGGTGGGCACGCAGCACCCACGCAGATGCATATACGTCAATACGGTGCGGGCACTGCATGCCCACCCTGCTTCTCGTCCGGCTTTATATCACTCTTTTTCTCATCGCGTTTGCGCTCGCGCCGCTCTTGCCGTTTCATCAAGAACGATGCGAGCGCTCGCACGAGGCTTACTTGATGCCTGCAACCCGCTCAAGGAAAGACACGGCGATGCGGTTGAATTCCGCAGCGTTGTCCACGGTCGGAATATGACCTGATCCTTCGATTACCGCGAATTCAGAACCGGCAATCTGTCCATGAATGGCGCGCATGTCTTCCGGAATCGAGGCGTCGCGCGAACCTGCGATCAGCAGGGTCGGTGTCTTGATGCGGCCGATCTCGGGCAGATAGTTCAGGCCTTGCAATGCACGCGCGCAGCCTTCGAAGCCCTGCGGCTCGACCTTCGCAATCGTCGACGCAATCTGTTCGCGAACCGCGGGATTCGCCGCCAGGAAGTCGGCCGAGAACCAGCGCTCCACTGTCGACATCGCCAGTGCTTTCATGCCGCCTTCGCGGATCAGCGTAATGCGGTCATCCCACACTGCGCCGAAGGCACCCGGCATATCTGCACGGGAACTTGCAATCACCAGCGAGGCGACGCGATCCGGATGCAGCAGGCCCAGGCCGTAACCGATCATGCCACCCAGCGACAGCCCGAGGAAATGCGCCCTGGCGATGCCGAAATGGTCCATGACCTTGATCACATCCTCCACCAGCAAGGCCATGTCGTATGGCGCCGGGCTGGCTTCGCTGCCGCCGTGGCCGCGAGTGTCGATGCGCAGCACGCGGAACTTGCCACGCAGTGCGGCAGCCTGTTGGTCGAAAATGTGCGAATCGGCCATGATCGAGTGCGACATCACCACACAGGGCGCGCCCTCTTTGCCTTCGACCAGAACGCGCAACGAGGCGCCCCCGACATTCACGCGGGATTCGGTACTCACGATGCGCCTCCGACATTGGCCGACTGCGCGCAGTTGGCGAGCGTGAACTTGCTCATGTCGTGGTCCTTGATGTAGTTGTCAAAGGCCTTGAAGAAACGCTTGACCATGAACTTGGCCACGCCGCCGAGAACACGATTGCCGACGCCTGCAACCAGGCCGCCGACTTCCGCTTCGCCGTCGTAGCTGATGATGGTGTCGCTGCCCTTTTCGGTCAGCACGAAATGCGCGCCGCCCTTGACGAAGCCGATCGAACCTTCGCCGACCAGCTTCAGGTCGTAATAGTCGAGCGGCTTCTTGTCCGACAGTTCGACCGAGCCGGTGTAGTTGCCGCTGACCGAACCGATCAGCAGGCCGAGCGCCAGTTCATATTTGTCTTCACCAACGCGAACCAGCTTCTCGCAACCGGGAATGACTTCCTGCAGCACTTCCGGGTCATTCAACAGGCACCAGACCTGTTCGCGGCTGAGTGAAACGGTGTGATCGCCTTTCAATTGCAATGCCATTTTTGCTTCTCCTGAAAATTTTTGGAAAAAGGAAGCCTCCCCGGGTGTTTCACCGGACCTCCCTGTTCCTCGCGCCGAAGCGCCGGATTGTTTGCCCGGCTCCCGGCCGGGCCTTTTGTGCTTGTCGACTAAGCGATGTTGAACATCTTCGCCGGATTGGTTTCGCAGATCGCCTTCAGCGTTGCGTCGTCCACGCCCATCTTGCGGATGTTCTTCAAAGGCTCCAGATCGCCGATCGGGAACGGATAGTCGGAGCCGAGCATGATCTTGTCCACGCCTACCATCTTGATCAGGTACTGCAGGGCCAGCGGTTCGAACACGATGCTGTCGAAGTACAGCTTCTTGAAGCCTTCTTCGACATCGGCCCACTTGTTTGGATGAATGGCGGCATTGCGCTTCAAGCGTCCCAGCATGTACGGCAATGCGCCGCCGCCGGTAGACACAATCACCTTCGCACCCGGGAAGCGCAACATGTGACCGGAGTACAGCAGGCGCGCCACGGCGATCGTGATGTCAGTCACGCGCGCCACAGCATTGATCATTTCGTAGTCGTTCACGCGCTCGTCGGCGCAGGCATACATCGGGTGGATCAGCACCACTGCGCCGGTGTCCGATGCAGCCTGCCAGAACGGATCGAGGCCCGGATCGTCGAGATTGCCGCCGACACCCTTGGGCTGTGCGCCGATCATGGTGCCGGAGAAGCCGGCCTTCATCGCCTCCTTCAGCACTTCCGCTGCGGCTGCGCCATCCTGCATCGGCACTGTTGCCAGCGGGACGATTTGCGGTTGAGCCTGCTGCGCGCTCAGCATGTGCTGGTTGAACAGCGTGCTCCATGCCACCGCTTCCGAGGCCGGCAGCTCATAGCCGAACATGTCGAGCCACCCGCCCGCCACCTGTTTCTCGATGCCCTGTTCCTTCATCCATGCGAGGCGTTTCACCGTATCGGACATGGGCGGCATCATCGGCCGTGTCGGCTTGAAGCCGGCGAACTGGAAGCGCGCCTTGTTCTCTTCGATGGTGATTTTCGCCGACGGAAAACGCGCGGCCTGCGCCTGGGCTTCCTCTACGAAGGAGGCCGGAACAAAGTGGGCATGGGTATCGATAATCATCTGTAGTCCTTATTCAGCAGTTGCATATTCGCGGCTTGGGGCGCCGTTGCCCATTTCTTCAAGAATTCTCTGCTTCAGGCCTTCTTCGCCGAACTCACGCAGCGCCTCGCTGACGTTGAAGTCGGCGACAACGTGGCCGGGTGCGCAGAAGACCAGAATGCGGTCGCCGATATCCATCGCCTCGCGGATCGAATGCGTAACGAAGACACCGGTCTTGTGGGTCTCTTTCACCAGGCGATGGAATTCCTTGCGCAGTGTCGCACCGGTCAGTTCGTCGAGTGCTGAAAACGGCTCGTCGCACAACAGGATTTCCGGATCGGTGGCGAAGGCACGCGCGATCGAGACGCGCTGGCGCATCCCGCCCGACAGCGAATGCGGCCATTTGTCCGCATGCATCTCGAGGCCGAGCCGCTTCAGCCAGTCCATGCCGATGGCCAGGCGCTGCTCCTTCGGCATCTTCCGCAGTTCAAGTCCGTAGGCGACGTTCTCCAGCGCAGTACGCCACGGCAGCAAGCGATCGTTCTGGAACACGACCGACAGCTTGCCGGAAGTCGGAGGCCAAGCGGTCTTAGGAAGACAATGCGCC
>CBDIWQ010000351.1:0-4126 GCA_965285965.1 uncultured bacterium
CTTCTAAGGAGGTTCTCGAATGGCAAAGTCAATGACCAAGTCGCAGATTGCAGATCATCTGGCCGGGAAGGCTGGCATCACCAAGAAGGGAATGGTTCAAATTCTTGATGAGCTGGCGGCGCTGGCCTATCGCGAAGCCAAGAATGTGTTTACGGTTCCCGGCATCGGCAAGTTGAAGCTGGCGAACAGAAAGGCCCGCATCGGCCGCAATCCGCAGACCGGTGAAGAAATCAAGATTCCCGCCAAGCGCGTGGTGAAGTTCCGCGTGGCCAAGGTGGCGAAGGACGCAATCCTGGGAACCAAGAAGTAAGACAGGATTCTGTCCCGGTCCATCGCAGCGCCATGAGGGCTCCGCCATCATCCGCTGCCCGGCACCAGATTCAGGGCCGGACTCCGCAAGGAGCCCGGCCTTTTTATTGCAACCGGCGCGAGGCGCAGCGCTTACAGATGAGAGGGGCCTAAGCCGCTTCCCCCCATTCCGTCATGGCCCACCAGGCGAATGGCATCGCCGTCCTGGACCATGGAATCTTCGCTCGCGATTTTCTTATTGATCGTCACGAGCACTTTCTTCTCGCGGATCAGTTGCAGGAGATGGCGGAGCTGAAAGCCTTGCCGTTGAATGAGCTGGCGCACCGACTGAGGGGAGGCGAGCTCGCAGGCGAGGTCCCGCTCTCCATCGGCGGTTTGCAGTTGTCCGGTCAATACGATCGTTACCATGAATCCGTATGTCCTTCAGTTCCGGAGGTGTTCCAAACAGTCGTGGACCTCATTGACTCCACGGGAGTGCCTTGCCGATAATGCGGTCATATGCAATCGCTCGACATCGAGAATCCGGGCATGCCGGACTTGCAATTCGTGCTGTTTGTCTCAGCACTCTGCACCTCCGGCATTCAAACGATGAACGTTCCGGAGGAGCTCCGCCGGACGGTATTTGACCGCTGTTGGGCCCTCCTCCATACCGAACCGGCACCGACCGATCCCGCGCAACGGGTGCTCGACCTCCGCGGCGGCACGGAGCTGACTCTGGAAGCCTGTGTGTCCATTATCCGCTCATTGTTGACGGAAGCCGGCATCACGACCATTACCTGGGACCATCCTGTCAGCCCGCCGACGAGGGAAAGCACCCCCGCGGCGAAGCCATTGATTGATCGATTGGGTCGATTGTACCCCGATGGTCCCGACATCGTCGACCCCCGGTCCCGGCCTCCAGAGGAATCCACCTGAGCGGATCCTATAGAGAACGCCGTAGGGAGGCGTTGATCCAATAGGGACGGCTATGTTATCCCTGGAGGCGCTGAGCGTGCGCTGCATAGGAACGGATTCATCGATCCATAGAGGAGGACGGCAATGGGCAACAGTCTCAAGGGGACCAAGAGACACGACAATCTCAAACATGCGTTCGCGGGCGAATCGCAAGCGAACCGGCGATATCTCTACTTCGCCCGGCGTGCGGATATCGAAGGGTACCCCGATGTGGGCGGGTTGTTTCGGGATACCTCGGAGGCCGAAACCGGCCATGCCTTTGGCCATTTGGACTTTCTGAAGGAAGTCGGCGACCCGGCCACCGGTGTGCCGATCGGCAATACGGAAGCCAATCTCAAGTCCGCCATCGAAGGCGAAACCTACGAGTACACCCAGATGTATCCCGGAATGGCGAAAACCGCGCGCGATGAGGGCTTCGCAGAGTTGGCCGAATGGTTCGAGACGTTGGCGAAGGCCGAACGGTCCCATGCCAATCGGTTTCAAAAAGGCCTCGATACCTTGAAGAGCTGACGTTAAACGCGATCAGCATCCAGCGGTCAGTGCTCGGCGGCGGGACGCCTTCCGTTGCCGAGGGCTGGCCGCTGAGTGCTTTGTGAGCGCTTTTTATAGTGCTGTTATATGAGTGCTGTTAGAGGGGACGCACGATGAAGGGCGCAAGCCTGATCCATCCCATCAATCCGGCGCAGCTCGACAAGGAAACGTTGCGGATTTATGAAGTCTGCGACGGTTGCCGCCGCTGCTTCAATCTCTGCCCCTCGTTCAATACGCTCCTGGATCGCATAGACCTGTATCAGGGCGACGTCGTGAAGCTGACCCCTGCGGACCATCACCAGGTCGTCGATGAGTGCTATTATTGCAAGCTCTGTTTCAACCACTGTCCTTATACGCCGCCGCATCAATACGAACTGGACTTCCCTCGTTTGATGATCGCCTGGAAGAAGCGGCTGGCCGCGGAACGGGGCGTGCGCTGGCGCGATTGGCTGCTGATTAAAACGGATCTGATGGGCAGGGTGGGCAGCCTCACGGCGCCCCTGACGAACTGGCTTCTGACCAATCGGGCGGTCCGTCTCCTGATGGAAAAGCTCCTGGGCGTCCATCATGAGCGGCAGGTGCTGCATTTCTCTGCCGAGACCTTTCCTCGATGGTTCGGCCGGCGCGGTTCCGGCAAGGAGGGCCCTCCGGGGGCCCGCAAGGTGGCGCTCTTTTCCAGCTGTCTCGTCAACTATCAAACGACGGATATCGGCAAAGCGACGGTGCAGGTCTTGGAGAAAAATCACGTGCGGGTGGTCGTGCCGGAGCAACGCTGCTGCGGCATGCCGCAGTTCGACATCGGCGACACGCGGGCCATCCAAGAGGCCGCCGCGGCCAATGTGGCCCATCTCCACCCCTGGGTCGAGCAAGGCTACGATGTCGTCGTGCCCGTGGCGAGCTGCAGCCTCATGCTGAAGCGGGAATACCCGGAGCTGCATCCCGACGACCGGACCAGGCAGGTGGCCGCGAAGACCTTCGATATCTGTGAATACCTCATGAAACTCAAGAAGGAAGGCCAGTTGGCCACCGATTTCGTTCAGGCCCCGGGCCGGGTGGCCTATCAGATCCCTTGTCACCTGCGGGACCAGAACATCGGCTTCAAATCCAAAGAGTTGATGGAAACCGCCGGGGCGCAGGTCGAAGTCATCGAGAAATGTTCGGGCCACGACGGGGCCTGGTCGGCTAAGACGGAATTTTTCTCGCTCTCCATGAAGATTGCCGGGAAAGCGGTCCGCGCCGTCGAGCAAGCGCCGGCCGACCTCATTGCGTCGGATTGCCCCCTGGCCGGGCTCCAACTTGATCAGGCCGGCGCGCGAACTCATGCCGGAGGGAAGCCGACCCGGCATCCGATTCAAATTGTCCGTGATGCCTATGGCTTGCCGTCGCCGTGACGGGAAGGATGACAAGCGATGAGAAACCAGGAGCCGGTTATGGGGGACCGGTGAAGGCCCTGACGCTGGAGGACGTGATTCCGTACGCCGACTATGAGCGGCAGCGGGAGGAGTTTCGTGCGCGCATCATTGCCTTGAAGCAGCGGCGACGGATTGCGGCGGGGCCGCTGATGACGCTCGTGTTTGAGAATCGCCAGACGCTGCAGTTTCAGATTCAAGAAATGATTCGTGTGGAGCGCATCTTCGATCCGGCCAAAGTTCAGGAGGAGTTGGACGTGTATAACGCGCTGCTGCCGTCCCCGGAAGAGCTGAGCGCGACCCTCTTGATCGAAATCACGGAGGAAGCGAAGATGAAGCAGTGGCTCGACGCCTTTATGGGGTTGGATCACGGCGACACCGTGGCGATCGTCGCCGGCGGAAGCTGGGCCTATGGGCGGTTCGAAGGCGGCCATAGCCATGAGACCAAGATCAGCGCCGTCCATTTCGTCCGGTTCCGGCCGACGGCGCTCATGAAAGCCGCGTTTGCCGATCTCCGCCAGCCGGTGTCCCTCGCCGTGCATCACGGGGACTATCATGCGGATGTGTCCGTGCCGGGCAGCTTGCGGGAAGAGTGGCTGAAAGATCTGGAGTAACGCATGCCGCCGGTTCTACTGACCAAGCGTATCGAGTTTGCCGCCGCACATCGCTACATCAAGCCGGAATGGGATGAGGCGAAAAACCGGGCGGTCTTCGGCGCCTGTTACAATCCGCCGGCGCATGGCCACAACTATATGCTGGAAGTCACGGTCTTGGGCGAAGTCGACCCGAACACCGGGATGGTCATCAACCTGTTCGATCTGAAGCGCGTGTTGCTGGCGGTCATCGAAGAATTCGATCATAAGAACTTCAATCTCGATATGCCGTATTTCACCGGCCTGATCCCCACCTCGGAAAACATCGCC
>CBDIWQ010000352.1:0-5220 GCA_965285965.1 uncultured bacterium
CCAGGCAATTGGAGGTCGAACTGCTGGCCTATGACGGGAAAACGGTCGTGCTCGAGGTGGCCGAGGAGGCGCTGGAAGATCTCAAGAAGCTCAAGATCGGAGACGGCGCCACCATTCGAGTGGTGGAGGAAGGCGGGAAGCGTGTTGCGAAAAGTTTCCGTATTCGCTCGAAAGATCCGAATGCCGCGCGGGCCGATGCCATGCTCCTGGATCTGAAAGATCCCCATTGGTTGAACCGCAAGTATGCGGCAGAGGTGCTGGGCGAACTGAAGGATCAACGAGCGGTGGAACCGCTGGTAGCAGCTTTGGTGGATGAAGTCGGGGATGTCCGGCAGCGGGCCTATGATTCCCTGATCAAGCTGGGCGGCGTGTCCGTTCCCTCGCTCATTCCGTTGCTCGTGTCTGAGGAAGACGAAATCCGGCAATCCGCCACGGAAATCATCAGAAAAATCGGCAAGCCGGCGGTGGAACCGATGGCGACCGCCTTGGCCGAGGCTGATGACCGGCTCAAGAGCCGCATCATGAAGGTGTTGGACCGCATGGGGTACAAGCCGAAGGTCAAGGACGAGGCCAAGGTCGAATTGCCCCGCCTGACCTAGGTGATCTCTTAGACGGTCGGTTTTCGAACCGGCCGTCCGACTGAGATGTGCGTAAAGCCGGTCGCGGAAATCTTCTGCGGATCATAGACATTGCGGAGGTCCAGGAACAGCGGTTGACGCATCACGGCTTTAAGCCGGTCAAAATCCAGCGCCCTGAATTGATTCCATTCCGTCATAAGAATCAAGGCATCGGCTCCAAGGGCCGCGTCGTAGCTATCCTGGCAGGCCGTCAGGGCCGGAAGCACGCGGCAGGCTTCCTCTAGGGCGGCGGGATCATAGGCACGGATGGCGGCGCCTTCCGCCAGCAGCGCTTGCGCAATGGCTAACGCCGGCGCTTCGCGTAGGTCGTTCGTATTCGGCTTGAACGACAGGCCCAACAGAGCCAGGATCTTGCCTTTTACTCCGCCGGTTGCTTCCCGGATCTTGCTCACCATCTGCTTCAACTGACGGTGGTTTACTTCCGATGCCGCCGAGGCGATGTGCATTGGATACCCATGGCGCTCGCCGGTTTGAATCAGCGCCGCGAGATCTTTAGGGAAACAGGAGCCGCCGAACCCGGGCCCTGCATGCAAGAACTTCGAGCCGATGCGATGATCGAGGCCCATGCCTTTGGCCACCATTTGCACGTTGGCCCCGACCCGTTCGCAGAGGTTCGCAATCTCATTGATGAACGAGATCTTGGTGGCCAAAAAGGCGTTGGAGGCGTACTTGATCAGCTCGGCGGTCGGCACATCGGTGACCACGATCGGGGTCTCAATTAAATATAGCGGCCGATAGAGATCTTTCATGATGGCCACCGCCTGATCGCTGTCTGCGCCGATGACCACACGATTCGGCCGCATAAAATCTTCGATCGCCGATCCTTCACGCAGAAATTCAGGATTGGAGACCATGTCGAATCGAATGGGCTGTTGTTGCGTCTTCTTGACGACCTCACGGATTTTTTCTCCCGTGCCAACTGGCACCGTCGACTTGGTGACGATCACCTTGTATCCGGTCATATGACGGGCAATGCCTCGGCCGACCTCCTCGACAAAAGAAAGGTCGGCGGACCCGTCCTCTTGCGGCGGCGTTCCGACGGCGATGAATATGACCAACGCTTTGTCCACGGCCCTCCCCACGTCGGTGGTGAAGGAGAGGCGGTTTTCCTTTATGCCTTTCAAGACGAGTTCATTAATGCCCGGCTCAAAAAACGGGACGTCGCCCTTTTCGAGGCGGGCAATGCGTGTTGCGTCGTTGTCCATGCAGGTGACGTTGACGCCGAACTCGGCAAAGCATGCCCCTGTAACGAGGCCGACGTAACCGGTTCCGATGACGCTGATATGCATGCAGGCATCTCCTGATGAAAGAAGAAACAGAATCCGAGCGAGTATAACAATGGCGAGAGAGAGGGGCAATTTAAGATTGATACGAATATCTGATCGTGGATTGACTCCGCCAAAACGCGTTGAGTACAATTCCGCGCTTTGCACGAAGAATCACATACTGACCGCCCCCTGAAGACCAGTCGCTCCAGCACAGGTCTTCAGTCCCTGCATGTGACATCCGATGCTCCGCGGGTCTCCCACCATTTTCTGCTCTTCACCGCACTCCTCACCGGTGCGGTCGTCATGGCCCTGGAAATACTTGGAAGCCGCCTGCTTGCGCCGGTATTCGGGAATTCCTTATTCGTTTGGGGCGCCCTGATCGGGGTGATCCTGGCTGCGATGAGCAGCGGGTATGCCTTCGGCGGGTGGATTTCCGACCGCTATAGGGCCAGCACCGTATTAGCGGGACTGCTGTTGTTCTCAGGTTGCTGGACTTATCTGATCTCATGGGCCAGCCAGCCGATCTTATTTCAGGTTGAAAAACTGGTGGAAGACCCCCGGTGGGGGCCTTGCTTGGCTGCGACTGTGTTACTTGCTCCTCCGGCCTTCGGCCTCAGCGGTGTGTTGCCGGCGATGTTGCGGCTCGCGGTTGCCGACATGGAGCACATCGGGCGCCACACCGGCCGGATGATTGCCCTCTCCACTGTCGGGAGTTTGATTGGGACCTGGGGGACTGCCTTCTTTCTCCTGTCGTGGATTGGCAGTCAGGCGCTGGTTGCCTGGCTGGGCACCGTGCAGGTGGTCTTGGGACTACTGTGGGTATGGACCGGCAAGCCCCTACGTCCCGTGATGGTTCTCGTGGCCGGCACGCTCGCCGCACTGTCGGGAACCCTGGCGTTACATCCCATCCAAAAGCTCACGGCCCCGATCCATCAGGAGGACAGTCCCTATCAACAAGTACGGATCCGCGATGATCAACTGTTCCGCTATCTCGTCTTGGATCGCACGTTCCACGCAGTGATGTGGAAGTCCGATCCCATTCCGCTCTTTCTGCCCTACAGCCAATTGATGGTCGCCTCCTTAGCGCTCGCCGCAGAGCCGAAGTACGGGCTGATCCTCGGCCACGGTGGGGGATCGTTGGCAAAATGGCTGGCGCACTATCAGCCGTCGCTGGAGTTGGATGTCGTGGAGTTCGATCCGGTGGTGGTGCGCATGGCCAACGAGTATTTCGGGTATCAAGCGCCGGACAATCACCATGTCTTCGTCAAGGACGGGCGCGCTTTTTTAAACGGAACGAATCAAATGTACGATCTCATTTGGATCGACGCTTTTGCGCGTCATATGATTCCCTTCCATCTTACGACCGTCGAGTTCTTTTCGACCGTCCGGGCCCACCTGAAGCCTGACGGCGTCGTGGCCGTCAATCTTGCGTCATCCGGAGAAGGCGGGGACACAGCTCGCGCCGAAGCGGTGGTCCAGACCATGAAGCGTGCGTTCCCCGTCATTGAGACCTTTGCAGTCAAAGGACCTTGGAGGAGTGGCCAGACGAAAGCGGAAAACTTGATTTTTTTCGGGGGGCGGCCCATTGAGCAGGGGGCGAGCGAAGGATTGGCGACCAAAGTGGCTGAAATGGCGATGAATCAGCAGCTTCCCAAGGAGGCGATGGCCTTGATGAGCACTCGCCGTGCGGAACCTTGGGCGCCAGGATTTGAATTGACCGATGATTTCGCTCCCTATGATCTTCTGATTGGAAGAGAGGTCGTCCAGGCGCACACGGACTAAGCAGTCTGGTGTAATGAAAAGCCAAATATGGACCGTTAAAAGGCTGCTTGCTTCCCTTTTAACCCCTATGCTATAAGAACCGACTTATGGGCCCTTGTGAAAACACGATGAGCATGACAAGAGTGGAAATTCCTCGGAGCAGTCAAGGCTTCCAAAGCCTGGCGGTAGTTATTTACCAACCTAATCACATCTCTTCTTCTTTTTAAGGAGGTAGGTCATGGGTAAGACGATGTTATCGGTCCTCTTTGGCCTCGGGATGATCGTGGCGGGGGCCTCGGCTGCATTTGCACTCCAAGCCGGTGGCGTTGAGGTCGGCGACCTCGAAACAGGATCGGTCGTGGGGCAGCCGTTTAAGGAACTCGATGTCGATGCTTCCTTCTATGCCATCGAGATTGGGAACTTGAAGACCTGGTACCCGCCGACGACCGTCATCGACTTCAAGACCCGTCCGGGTTCACCGGTGCTCCTGAAGGTGACGAATCACTCGACCGCTGAGCACGGGTTTCATTTTAGCGCCAAAGTGAACCAATCGGCCCCCACGGTGTTGGACACCAAGCTGGTCCTGAAGCCGGGTGAGACCAAGTATATCGGTGTGCCGACCAGCGATCTGTTTTATGCCGCTGGGAACGTGCTTGAATACCGCTGTCACCTCCATCCGGCGCATGTCGGTGGCAAGCTGGTCATGCTGAAGTAGTTCATGTTCTGAAAAAACAAAAGGCCCCGGAGAAGCGATTCTCCGGGGCCTTTCTGTTTTTAGCGGGATGCGGTCAGGCCTCTTCCGCTTGGCACTCGGCGTCATTTTCGAGAGGAATCTGCTGCGCCGCCGTCAGCTTCCCAGCGACAATCAGGAGTAAGTACCGGTTCTCAATCGTCGCCAGTTGCTGTTTCTCCACCACGTAGGTTTGCACATCGACGATCATCTCGTCTCCGTCCCATTGCGTTCCATTCATGACCCATATATGGCTGGTGGCTTCTGGAAAGTGGCGAGTGATGAACCCTTCGATCACTGCCCCAAGATCGGTCGTACTGGCGTAACTCCATGCCGGTGCAAGGAGCAATTGGATCAAAAACGTACTGAGCAGAACCTTTTGACGCATAACGGCACCTCCAAGCTAGGAAGGGCTGACCATTGCCGCTTGTCCGCAAGATACGCGTACTTGAAATTCTATTCCTCGTTGGCGAACAAATCCAGTCAGATGGACAGAAGCCGAAGCGAAAGCAAACGGCCCTGTTCCTGCGCAGGAACAGGGCCGTTATTAAGGCAAACGAAGAGCTAATTTCGGACGCCGCTCCAGACTTTGGCGGCATCGATCGTCTTGTCCGGATTCAAGGCCTTTGCCTTTTCCAGTAAGACGTCTGTCGTTTCCGGATAGGCAGGGTCCGCGATACAGCAGTTATCCACCGGCGTCAACATATTTACCACTGGTACAACAAAATTCAGCTTAAACGCTGACCAGGCGGGGACTATAGGATGCAAGGTTACTGCGTTGGCAACAATGGTCGTCACCTGCGGCAGGAGGCCTGCCATGGCA
>CBDIWQ010000353.1:0-6232 GCA_965285965.1 uncultured bacterium
TATCGGACGCAAAAGAAGGCAAGCGCACCGCCGATAAGATCAGCATGGTTGCCAAACAGTTTTTGGATTTGGACATACCGACGCTCGGGTATATTGCCGATGATCACCATGTCTCGACGGCCGTCAAGGTGACTTTGCCGGCGATGGTCCCGCCCGCATGTGCGGCCAAAGGCGCAGCGATGAGCGCCACCGCGGCTGCACCAAACACGAATGATAACGCACCCTTCTTCATGTGACTGCCTCCTTGTGATGAACAAAATACTACGTGATGATCTTCCCAAGACTCCTGATGACCGCACTGTCAGGCAGAGAGACACCTTTCCCCGGTTCTTGAAACTCGATCTCCAAACCGAGACGGCGAGGCCTAGACTTGGAACGAATATGTATATAAAACTCTACCGTGCGCTGTCAATGCGAAACAAGACGCTCTCGGGTTTTTCCGAGCGGTTACTTTTTCTTCTGGAGGATATGCAGCAGCGCTCCGCCGGCAGTGGCTCGAATGGCTTCGTTCTGATCATGCAGCGCTTCTTTGAGCGCGGGAAGAGTCTCCTGACCGCCGATATGCCCCAGCGAGCGAAGGGCCACGATCTTGGGACTCGGCAACGGATCGGCGAGCAACGTGCTCAGCAACGACATCGCGCCGGCCGCATTGGCCTTCGTGGCCTTGCCCAGCGCGTGGGCCGCCGCCGCGCGGGCACCGGTGTCATTCTGCTGCGACAGACTGCGCACTGTGGACGCGACGGTCTCAAAAGGCTGATTCAACTGGAGCAGCGCACCGATCGCCGATGCCCTCACGGTATACGTGCCGTCTTTGAGCAATTGCGTCAGTGCTGGGACCGACTCGGTTCCGCCCAGATCCGCGAGACTGGTGGCGGCCGATTCCCGCACCCCTGGAACGGGATCCTGCAGCAGTTGCTCAATCTTTCCTCTGGCTTCCGTTCTGCCTAGGCGTCCAAGTCCTCTGACCGCCGCGCCTCGCACGGAAGGCTGTTTATAGCCGAGAAGATCCGTCATGACGGCGGCACCTCGCTGATCGTCCAAGTCCGCCATCACCCGTATCGCCTCCGCCCGGTCTTCCGGATTCGGAACGTCGGCCGCTTGCCGCAATTGTTCCCAGGCTTCCTTGTGCCCTAATCGAATGAGCGCGGCATACGCGGCAATCCGCACGGTATTCAGTTCGTCCTTCGCGGCGGCTTCGACAAGAGGCAGGACGGCCGGATCACCGCTGCGGCCAAGGACCTTGACCACGCGAGCCTTGACTAACCCGGCTTGATCGTCGAGCGCGGTGCGCAGTTTAGCCGATCGTCTGCCCTTCTCTGATCGTCCCAGCCCTTCAACGGCGAGCGCCCGCACCGGACCCGAGCCATCGCTCAAACCGTCCTCAAAGAACGGCACCACGTCATCGGACTCAATCTCCTTCAGCGCGGTGTAGGCGGCTCCGCGCATCTGTTCCCGCATGTCCTTCAGCATCACCACGATGAAGCCCCTCGCCACTTCACGGAGCAACGGGAAATCGTCCTGCCCGAGAGCGGCTTCGAGCTTATCGTACTCGTCCAGGGCGTCTTTGGGATTGTCCAGCTTGAGCAAGGACCGGATCTTGAGCCGCCGGATGTCCGGAACAGCGGATCTGTCCGGGCCTAATTTCCCAATTTCATCCAACGTTTTGTGATAGTCCTTCCTCTCATAGGAGGTTTGAATTTCCTTCGGGACCGAAGATGCTCCGGCCGGCGCTGAGGCTGGCAGGCCGGCTTCACAGAGCCCCAGGACTGCGAAGGCCCAGACGGATACTGTTCGTAACCACGGACGCGCCCCCATGCTCACCTCGCTCATCGACTATCGTTGCGGTGCAAAACCGGTTGCACCCGGCCGCTTCTTGTAGCCCGGCGGCTCCTCGAAATAGTAGTCCGGCTGCGGAGAGAGCCGGAAGCGTTCATATGCGATCGACCAGTCCCGATCCCGGCTGACGAGCTTCAACACGATACCCGATTCCAGATCCACCCATTCATAGAACCGCTCCGTCCGTTCCTGACGGCTTGTCTCAACTTCGAACAACTGAGCGGCTCGGCCGGCACAGGTGGCATCGCCCACCAGGGCACGGCTTCGTTCACCAGGCAGCTCGGCACGAATCGGCAACACATCCTCGGGGTCCAACGGCGTGACGAGCAACTCTTTCCGCTGCGCCAAGAGATACCACGTTTCAAACCGGTCGAGCCGGATTATTTCCACCGCGGAGTAACCATGCTCGGTCCGAAGCGCATATTTATACTCCAATCGTAGCCGATCCCCTTTGCCAAAGACCTGGGCTTGAAAACGCTTGCCCTGCGTTTGTTTGACGAGGGTGCCCGAGAAATCCGTATGGACCGGCGATGGATCCGCATGAGACCGGAGGGGTACTCCGACGAACGCGGCAAAGACCCAAACGAGGAAGACCCATGGAGAGGTCTTCCTCGCTATTCGATACCACATCGCTTACTGCTGACGTTCAACGAGCGGGTGAATGTCGATCGTATAGCCAAGTGATTCGGGGCCAAAACGGGGGTTGTCCATGACCTTGTAAGCAGAACGGTTGCCCTTCGGGGCCGGCAAGGCAAGCTTTTCATTCATCTTGCCGTTTGGCTGGATCGTCACCATCTTGGTCGTGCCCGGCCCTGTTTGCGGATGCCAGACCACCATCTGGTAAGTGCCCGGGGGAATGTGCTCAATGGAAAAGTTTCCGTTCGCATCGGTGAGCGCGTAATACGGATTATTCACGGCCATCGCCCAGCTTTCCATATAGGCATGAAAGCCGCATTGCATATAGAAGGTGCGCCGTCCCTTATTGAGATAGATCGGTCCGACCAGAGATTTTCCCGGCGCATGGTTATGGGTAGCCAGCAGGTCGCCCCGATGGTGCTGATGATTCATGACCAGCGGCGTATTGAACAGCACCCGGGCCCCGGCTTCGGGCGAAGTCTCATAGCCTTGGATATCGTGCATGACGGGATCCATGTTGATCACTTCGACGGCATGCCCGTTCCGCACGATGGTCATGAAGGGCTGAAACATGCAGTCTCGCGCCTCGATCAGGGGAACCGATGTTTCAAACGGTTTGCCGGCTTCGACGCCTTCCAGTAAGACGATGGCGTCCTTCAATCCGCCCTCGGGGCTGACGACGAAATCCCTGAGCAAACGCCATCCTGACCCGTTGGAAATACGGCCGCAATAGGCCGGGTCCGGGAAGGTGATCAGGTTGAACCCTTTCGGGTCGGGAACCGGCCCATCGAGGACCACCGTGCCCTCGAGTGCGCCCCCTTGCTGCACCTCGACGACCTCGTACGCGGATACCGTTCCCGGAGGAAGGGCCGCAGCGAAAAAAAGGGCTGACATAAGAACCACACGGGACAGTACTCGAACAGCAGGAGTATTCACGTGAAGATGTCCTCCATCCTTTAGTGATCAGCGGGGGACCTTAAGGTATCTGGACCTCAAGCGTCGGCTTGATATCCAACGGCTTACCGAGCGACCCGAGCCCGTAATGCGGATTTTCTGCGATCTCGTGCACGCTGCGACGGCCCTGCGGCGCATCGAACGTGAAGGTGACTTCCGCCGTTCCTTTTGCAGGGACTGTCACTTTTTGCTCCAGGGTCGTTCTGACGCCAGGATGCCAGGCCTGGAGCAGGTATTCGCCTGGAGGCACATCCGTGAGAGAGAACTTTCCATCCTGTCCCGTCACTTGATAGTACGGATTCATGACCGCCATGCCCCAGCTTTCCATGTAGGCATGAAACCCGCATTGCATCACAAAAAACCGGCGGTCCTTCGTCATATGGATCACTTCTTTCATCGGCTCCCCGGCCAAATGCTCATGGCTGTCCGCGCTCACGTTGCGCTTATGATGGGGATTCATGGGAAGCGGGGTATTAAACAAAACGCGGGGACCGAGTTGAGACGTTTCATAGGCTTGGATGTCGTGCATGACGGGATCCATATTCATGACGACGACTTCCGCATGATTCCTGACGACGGTTACGAACGGCAGAAACTGGCAATCCCTCGCCTCGATGGTTGGCGGCTCAAACGCGAAGGGCTTGCCTTTCGATATATCGCTGAGCAACACCACCACGTCCTTGAGGTCCCCCTCCGCATTGACTTCGAACTCTTTGAGAATCCGCCAGCCCGTGCCGGTGGAAATACGGCCGCAGTACACAGGATCCGGGAAGGTGACCAGATTGAAGCCCTTGGGCACCGGCTTTCCGCCGGCCATGCGGACGGTTCCACTGATGGTGCCCCCGTCCGCCACTTGTATCTCCTCATAGGCCAGGGCCGACGATGAACCCAACACCAGAGACAGAAACGACGCGATATAGACGACCGCTCTCATTCAGACCTCCACCACTTCCTTAAAAAATGTAGACCGGCTGAAAATCTTCTCCGCATCGTATCAAATGGTTGCCATAAAGAAAAAGGGGGAAGCCGGGATGGCTTCCCCCTTTCCACGCACCGCTCGGTTCTCGGCGAGCGCCGAGTACGCTACTTGGTCGTAGCGACCGGAATGACCTGCACCGGCTGTTCCGCCGAAGCACTCTTCATGCCGGCGCCGGCACCGGAGAGCGGCAACAACCGCTGGTCTCCGGACGGCAACACGCGCAGATAACCCCATTGTCCGGACTGCGAGTACGGCAACCGCTGATTGCTGTACACATAGTCGCCCGGCAACCGCGTCGGTCCGCCGGCGGACGGAATGAAGGCATCGAGAACTTCCGATCCTGAATACTCGACGACGCTAATCTGGTCGGCGCCCCGCATGAACGGTTCGATGGGCCACTCATGCTTTTCGACGCTGAACATTCCGTTTTGCTCGTTGCTGGCACCGATCACATGGATCCGCACAGCATCGCCTGCGTGAGATTCAATGATCGGGGTTGCAGGGTCTTCCGGCTTGTCCGCCTTACAAGGCTGGAACACCTTGCCAAGCGTGCAGCCCTGTTCCTCACGATACTTGTAGGGTTCCGACCGATAGTTCACCCCGGTCAACCCCGCCACGTTTTGTACATACGGCATGAAACTGGTGCCGATGATGTTGTCCTCGTCCTGGAAGAACAAGGCCACATCGCGATAGTTGGCCCTGTTTTCGTGGCCCGGGACCGAACGATCGATGATCACATCCGCCATCCAGGCGTTCTTGTTCGTGAGATCCGCGCCCGTCTTCGGGTCACGATACTTCGAGCCCTTGGGACCGACTACCACCGCGCCGAACAAGCCGTTGCGGGGATTCGTCATCACATTGCCCCAATCCCAGACCAGCGAGGTGGTCTCGCCGTTGAACGGATCCGCATAGTAGGTATAGGTCCGCTCAGCGCCGGGCGCGATGGTCTGATCGCCGGGATTGTTCCCGATGTTGGCTCCCATAGAGTCTTTCGGGTCAAATGCCAATCCGATGGCCGAGAAAGAGGCCTTGCCCTCCTTCATCTTGTTCTTCAGGTTAACTTTCACGCAATCGCCGACGTTCACGCGGAGCGTGAGCGGCATCGGCTGCGCCCCACCGGACACCTTGGCCACATCTTCTTCCAAGGCGTAAATCTTCGCATCCGGATTCGTGATTTGAATCTTCCGTTCGAAGTCCACTTCGATAGACTCCGGCGCCTTCGGGTTGAACTTCATCGACGGATAATCCAAGGCCACCACATTAAAGCTCTTCACCGGCGCGTCGGCCGGACAAACCGGCAACGCCTTCGGGATTTCGCCCTTCATGGAGAACCCGGCCGGCAGCTTCTTCAGATCGGCCTGCTCTTTGTCATAGACCCGGATGATGCCCCAGCCGCCCTCGGAGAACTTGGAGGAGCGTCCGTTGAAGTGGATGTAGTCACCGGCTTGATGCCGCGATCCTCCCGCTTCAGGCACGACGAGGTCATAACGTTCCGCGATCCCGATGTGGATCGAGTTCTTGCGGTTGGCATCCGAGGCGTACCGCTCCGACCAGAACGTATGGCCCGAGATCGTCCAGACCATCGATTCATTCATCAGGGTATGGAGGAGACGGAACACCATCGTGTCGCCCACATAGGCCCTCAACGTCGGCGTATAGGGATCGCCGTGGATCTGGCTGTTGAATGCCTGTGAGACGTCAGGATTGGTAGCCAGCCGCTGGGCAACCGGCGCGGCCCGGAAGTTCAAGCCGCTCCCGGTGGTATGGGTCCCGCCGTTCAAGAACGGCATCGGGGTCATATACAGCTTTTCCGGCATCATGAACGAC
>CBDIWQ010000354.1:0-6609 GCA_965285965.1 uncultured bacterium
CCATGGAAATCGGCGCGCAAGTCATTATGAAGGGCACCAAGGTCGACGGGATTTACGATGCCGACCCGATGACACATCCGACCGCGAAGAAGTATACTGAGATTCCGTTTATGTCCATTTTGAATCAGAACCTCAAGGTGATGGATTCCACGGCGATCAGTCTGTGCATGGATAACAAACTGCCGCTGATCGTCTTCAACTTGAAGGTCAAGGGCAACTTTAAACGAGTGGCCTTAGGCGAGCCCATCGGCACCCTGGTAACCATCGGCAACCGCTAATCCAACAGGGAGTGTCGTCATGTCGAACGCAGCCCCTATCAAACAAAAGCTCACGACACATATGGAACAGTCCATTGAGCACCTGAAACGCGATCTGGCCGGTTTACGGACCGGACGGGCATCCGTGGCGCTGCTCGACGGCGTGCGGGTGGACTACTACGGCACGATGACGCCGCTCAAACAAGTCGCCAATGTCTCCACACCCGAAGCCCGGCTCATCACCATCCAGCCCTGGGAACCGCAACTGATCAAGGAAATTGAAAAGGCCTTGGCCAACTCGGGCCTGGGCGTGACACCGTCGAATGACGGCAAGATGATCCGGGTGCCCCTTCCTCCCCTCACGGAAGAGCGCCGGAAGGAACTCACGAAGATCTGTAAGAAGCACGGGGAAGACACCAAGGTCCAGATTCGCGGGTTCCGGCGGGATGCCAACGAAGAATTGAAGAAGCTTCAAAAAGATGCGAAGCTCACCGAAGACGAGCTACGGAAGGCCGAACAGGAAACGCAGAAACTGACCGACCAATACGGCCAAAAAGTGGATGATGTGATCAAGAAAAAGGAACAGGAGATCATGGAAGTCTGAGATCGGCTTTCAATCCCCTGCTCATCGCGTGCCCTCCAGCTCACTTTTCACACCGACCTACGCCTCAGTCGACCTCGACGCCCTTGGCTATAACCTGAATCAATTCCGCCGCGTCCTTGCCCCAGGGTGCGACGTGATGGCGGTGATCAAGGCGAATGCCTACGGGCATGGCGCCGTGGAAACGGCCACGGCGTTGTCACGGCATGGAATCACCCGGGTCGCGGTCGTCTCGGTCGATGAAGGGATCGCCCTCCGGAAGGCCGGGATCACGGCATCCATCGTTGTGCTGGGTCCGCTGTTTCCTGAGCAAATCCGGGATCTCCTGGCCCACCGGCTCACGCCGGTCGTGAGCGAGCCGGCGCTCCTCCCCCAGCTCGCGGAAACCGCCGCGGCGCTGAACCAACCGTATCCGGTGCACCTCAAGGTGGAAACCGGCATGGGCCGCTTAGGCCTGACGCAGGCCGAACTCGTCACATTGATGACCCGGACTTTTCCCGCGTCCCTGCGCCTGGAAGGGCTCATGACCCATCTGGCGGACGCCGATGGCGAGACCCCGGATGTGACGGAACAGCAGCTGGTGCGATTCAACCAAGCCATTGACACCGTCAAGGCCTGCGGCTTGCGCATTCCGTTCGTGCATGCCGCGAACAGCGGGGGAGCCGTCCGGTTCCCGCAAGCTCAGTTTTCGCTGGTCCGGCCCGGCATCATGCTGTACGGCTACCACACGCTGCCGGCATCCGTGGCCGTGCCCGAACTGAAACCGGTGCTGCAGCTGCGCACATGCGTCGCGCAGATTCGGACTATTCAGCCAGGCGATACCATCAGCTACAACGGAACCTTCACTGCCCGGCGGCCCACCCAGGTCGCGATCCTGCCGATCGGGTACGCCGATGGTTTCAGCCGGCGCTTGTCAAACCGCGGACAGGTGCTGATCCATGGCGGGCGCGCGCGGATCATCGGGCTTGTCTGCATGGACATGGTCATGATCGACATCACCGACATCCCGGGCGTCATCGTGGGAGATGAAGTGGTGCTGATCGGACGCCAGGGCCACGAACAGATCACCGCCACCGAAATGGCGACATGGATGGGGACGATTCCATACGAGGTCCTTTGCTCCATCGGCCCGCGCGTGCCGCGCCTCTATTCATCGTCCTAACCAAACCGCCTCCGGCAGAGGCGCGCATCCACGTGTCTCGGCGCTTCTCCTCATCGGTCCTCCGCCGATAGAACCTCGTCCTCATGCTCTCTGCGGATTCTTAGAAATTGACGCGAACAGAGATACCGCCGGTATGAAGCGTGGACTGGTAGAGTCCGTTCACGCCGGCACGGATCCCGGTATTCCCTGAGACGGTCCTGGGTTCATACAGGGAGATCTGATAGGACACGTCCAACGCGACCGCCCCGGCTTTTCCCGGACCCGCCTCACCGCACGCGATCAGGCCCAATAAGGAACCCTCGGCCCTACAAAGCAATCCCAGACCGATCGAGACAATGTGCACATCGGCTGACGGCGTGCCGGGATTGAAGGAGACATCCGGCATCTGCGTTTGCTGGTTCGTATACCCGGCGCGAAGCGCCAGTTCCCAGTCCGGAAGCGACTCCATCGTAAGCCACCGGAACTCGGTGCCGACCATCGCCGCATAGGTGCCTTTCCAATTTTGCGGCTGGGCAATGACCGTCCCATCTGCCAATCGGACGTCCAGATTTCTGACCGACTTCCAGCCGACGTAGTCGATATCCAGTTCCAGTTTCCATTCCCGATCCCTAGTTCGGAGCGGCCAAAGGGCAACAGCTCCGGACAACACTTGCGGCAGCACGAGCGTCGATGTTGCGCCCTGGACCCGGGCGCCATTGGCGGTCAGGGCGCCGGCGAGATGCAAGGTGGCTTGGCTGCGATAGACGAAGGCGACATTCGCGACAGCCTGTCCGTCGGCATTGCGGAGCGCCGTGTATAGCACGCTCCCGTTGAATCCGGCGGCCGTATCCTTCCCGGACAGTTCCAGTTTGGATCCGGCCGGGGCCACTCCCCCCGGAGAGATGGACTGCTGTTCGGCATGACCTTCGCCGATCAACCCGCTGAAGGTATAGATGTCGGCGCCTAATCCGACGGACAGGTTGCGCGTCAACGGATAGGCCAACGTGGGTTTAATATCCAGCAGCGGCAACGCATTGAACGTCGTCACAAAGCGAAACGGTCCGGTTTCAGGCCAGCGGGTCAAGGAGCCGAAAGGCACGGTCACCCCGATTCCCGCGGTCAGGTCTCCCAATGCCGTGAAGCCGACGTCCCTCAAATTGGCCACGAGATACAGATGAGCAGGCGGCGGCCAGGCAAAACTCCCGCGACGATCGCCGGTGGCCGTGACGCCCGTGGGGCTGGTGAAGGTCGTCGTGCCGCCTGAGAGCAATCCACCGGCCATGAATTGCACCCCATGGAGCTGCGTCATGCCGGCGGGATTATAATGCAGCGCCGATGGATCATCGGCCTGCGCGGCGAAGGCATTCCCCATTCCGGAGGCCGCGGTGCCCTGCCCTTGTATACGAGGCACCTGAGCGCACGCTGGCGACGGTGGTGAGCCCAACCATGACAGCAATGCCAGCAGACCGGTGAGGACAATCGCGCGCATGGTTAGGTCGGTGCCTCCATCATCACATCGCCATGAGAAGCCGCGCCTGGGACAGCCCTTGAATCATCCCTGGGCGAACCACGTCTGTACGGCCCGTTCAAACTCTTGAGCCTCAAACGGCTTGAGCAGATACGCTTGCGCCCCCATCCCCATGGCCCGCACGGCCAGCTCCCGGGAGCCTGAGGCCGTAATCATGATCACGGGGATCCGAGGGTGCCGTTGACGGATGTGTCTCAAGACTTCCAACCCGTCGATCTGTCCGATCCCGATGTCGAGGAGGATTCCTCCAAACGGCTCGCCACCCATGATGTCAAGCGCCTGCCGACCGTCGGCCGCCGCATGCGGCTGGTAGCCCAACCCGTTCAGCCGATCGAGCAACAGCAGGCGGATATCGGGATCGTCATCGACGACCAGGATTTTGCCGGCGACGCCAGGCCCGCCTTCGGCATGGCTCAGAGCGCTGCGGGACCGGACGGGAACCGTAAAGGACAATTCGGCCCCGCCTTCCGGGCGATTCGCCGCAGTCACCTGTCCGCCTTGCAGTTCCACCAGTGCCTTGACAATCGACAGGCCGAGTCCCAACCCTTTCGGGCCAGTCGGTTGTCCTTGCCGGACGCGGAAAAACGGATCAAAGATCGTTTCCAGATGCTCGGGCGGTATTCCGGGACCCGTATCGCGCACACAGATGCGGGCCGTGCGAAGGTCCCGGGATGCCGCCGTGACAGTGATGATGCCGTCGTGAGGGGTATACTTGATGGCATTCTGGACGAGATTGACGATGACCTGGATCAGGCGGTCACGATCCGCCCACGCCGTGAGCGGGCCGGCCTGATATGAGACGTCGAGCCGTTGCCCTTTGGCGCCGGCCAAAGGCCGCAGCTGATCGATCGCATCATGGAGACAGCATTCCACGTCCACTTCCGACGGCAGCATCTCCACGCGTCCGGCCTCGATGCTTGTGCGATCGAGCAAGTCTTCAATCATGCGAATGAGCCGGTCGGAGTTGTCCAGCATACGGGACAGATACCGCTGCTGTTTCTCGTTCAATGGGCCGGTCAGGCCGTCCAACAGGTTTTGAAGGAACCCTTTGATCGAGGTCAGGGGCGTCTTCAATTCATGGGACACATGCGATAGAAACTGCGAGCGCAAACGGTCGGCTTGCTCGAGTGCGGCGGTGCGTTCGCGGACCTTCAACTCCAATCCGATGTTCCATTCCTCGATCTGTTGATAGGCGGAGGCATTATCCAACGAGATCGCCACCTGATTGGCCACAGTGGTCATCAGCTCCAAATCGTCATGTGTCAGGCTGTACTCCTGCGTCCGATCCACCATCAGGGCGCCGAGAATGCGATCCTGGATTTTCAGGGGGACCACGATGAGCGCCTTGGTCTTGCTGATCTCCGCCAATCTTTGGTTCAAGGGGTGGAGCTGGGACCGGACCGCCTCGATGTCCTGGATCAGGAGCGGACGCCCTTGGAGCACCACTGTTCCTTCCGGACTGTCCGGATCCGTCACCGGAATCCGGCAGGAAAGGGCAAAGGTCTCCACGTCCGAAGCTACACCGATGACACGAGCATGTTCGATGACGCGTCGCGCCGGATCAAAAAACGACACCATGGCGCGATCATAGTGAAGGTCGCGGGTGAGGGTCTCCAACACCTGTTGCACCAGTGCGTGCCGGTCCAGGGTGGAACCGAACAGCAATCCGGCACGATGGAGGGCCGTCAGCTGCGTCACTTTCCGGCGCAATTCCACCCTGGTCTGTTCCTGCTCCAGATACGCTTCACGCAATTCCTCATGCCGGGACTCGACAAAGGTGATCTGTTCACGGATCAAGGCCTCACGACGCGAGCTTTCCCTGCCTAAATACCGGTTGATCGACAAGCCCGCGATCAGAATCGGCAGTACCCCCGCCAGCACAAGGTCGCGGAGGACGACGACGGTAGACAGAGTCCAGAACCCCGCCGCAAGGACCATTCCTGCCAGACTGCTCCAGAGAAACCAGGACACCTGCCGCTTTGGCGGAGACGGCCACTTGAGATGATCCGGAGCGGCCCCCGGGCCGGCGGAGCCGGGCCCCGTCGCACCGGCCGGTTCCGGCCGGGGTCTTTCCGGCCGGCGGAGGCGCCACCGTTTCGCTCCCTCGCCCTGCCAGCGAATGGTCCAACGGCACCAGTCATCGTCATTGGCCATGCAGGTGAGCGTGGTCAAACCGGCTGGAGGAAGACCATGGACCCGGGCGGGTACCGCGGCCAGGATGCCTTGCGCCGACTGGCAGACCAGGTGCGCGCACCGTCTCCGGAACGGACCGAATTGGAGCAACGTCCGATCGGAAAAGCGCATGGCCAGTGTGGCCGACGTCGGCGTGATGTCGACGACCCGGCATTCGATGGACCCGGACGCGAACTTGTTCCCGAAGTATGGAAACATGGCGTAGATCTGCTGGATCGAGAACGGACGGGCGAGCACCTGCATGATGGGCGAGGCCTTTTCCATTCCAGCCCGGAAGATGAACTGCGGATCGCCCGAGAGGCTTTCGCAAAACTCATAGAGATAGGCGGCGAACTCATAAGAGTAGCTGTTCCAGGGATTCTTCAGAAACTCCGGCGTCACATGGTAGACGGGATCTCGCAGGCGCTGATTCAAGAGCCGGCAGAGCCTGTGCACCGCGTCCCGCCCTTCCGTCTCTCCCCGCTCCTCGGCGAGGCTTCGTTCGAGATATAGGACAATCGCCCGGATGCTCATGCCGCTCAAATCTCTGATGGTGTGTCCCCGTTCATCCAAACCGAACGGACGAAACTCCATCAGGTCTCGCTCAAGGATGGTGCGGTCTTTCGGCAACAACCTCGAGGCCGACCGGCTTGGTCCATCGACCCCTTTCGCCCACCAGGCGTCGATGCGCGCGTTGAGGTTGTCGATCACCGCGTTTGGAGTGTCGCCGGCACGGCGGCGCATCCCGAAGTAGTCCGCCGTGACCACGCGGAAGTACGTCGTGCTCTGCTCGAGCTCCGGCTTCCCTTCGACGGCGATGCCCCATCAACGACGGGTTCTCGCCGGCCCGTCGTTGACCCCGAAAAGGGCCCTGTGAGAGCGTCGCGCCGATGACCGGCGACCGATGCCG
>CBDIWQ010000355.1:0-5977 GCA_965285965.1 uncultured bacterium
TGATTCAGACCTTGGATCGGATGGCGGAAGTGGCGATTCAGGATGTCGGACGGGTGCTGTGACCAGGATGCTGAAAAAGGCCGCCTGCAGCGTTCTCGGTCGCACGGCTCCTTGCGGCCTTGCCGGACGACCTTTTTGAGCATCCTGTAAATGGACAACAAGATCGGCAAAAGATGGAGGAGGGGCTCAGATGATTCGTGCGATGTGGACCGCGGCGACCGGGATGACGGCGCAGCAGATCAATGTGGATACGATCGCGAACAACCTCGCGAACGTCAACACGAACTCGTACAAGCGGAGCCGGGCGGAATTCGCGGACTTGTTGTACCAGATTCAGCGGCTTCCCGGAACGAGCGCATCCAATGTGGGGGTGTTCCCCGTCGGCATTCAGGTCGGCGCGGGCGTTCGCCCCACGACTGTCTCCAAAGAATGGCTCCAGGGCAATATGCGCCAGACGAACAACGAACTCGATCTGGCCATTGACGGCCCAGGGTTTTTCCAGGTGAACCGCCCGGATGGGACCATCATGTATACGAGGAACGGCTCCTTCAAACGCGACAACGTCGGGAACCTCGTGACCGGAGACGGCGATTTGCTGAATCCCGTGATTACCGTCCCGTCGGGTGCCCTGAAGGTCGACATCGGTCAGGACGGCACGGTGTCCGTGCTCCTGCCGGGAGTCACGCAGGCCTCGCAGCTCGGACAGATT
This sequence comes from uncultured bacterium, assembly GCA_965285965.1. Lineage (GTDB taxonomy): Bacteria > Nitrospirota > Nitrospiria > Nitrospirales > Nitrospiraceae > Nitrospira_D. The sequence continues at coordinate 710 of CBDIWQ010000355.1, forward strand.
CAACTCACGCGATTCGATAATCCGTCGGGCCTCGTGGCGATGGGCAACAACCTGTTCATCGATAGTTTTGCTTCCGGCCCTCCCATCCAGGGCACCGGCGGCTTTACGACAGGGTTCGGCATGATCCAGCAGGGGTTTCTGGAGAGTTCCAATGTCAACCTGGCGGAAGAAATGGTCAACATGATCGTGGCGCAGCGCAGCTACGAGGTGAACTCAAAAACAATTCAAGCCTCCGACGAGATGATGGCCATTGCCAACAATCTTCGCCGATAAGGAGTCATGATGCGTCGCTGTTGTCTCGCGTTGGGTCTGCTGCTTGTCGGAAGTCTGTCCTGGGCCCATGCCGCGGCGGCTGGATCTCGTGCGGAGGCGAGGCCGGCGGCGGTTCACACCCAGACCCGCGATCTCCGGCCGGTTGAGAAGTTCGCCCCTGGTCCGCCGGCTGCGAGAGACCTGTCTCCGGAGCTGATCAAAAAAACGATCCAACGGTACCTGGAAGGCGAATGGGGCGCACGAGTCAAGGCCGTACAGGTGATCCTCCTGGAACCGTCAGACCCCGTGAAGCTTCCCGCAGGGGTCATTGAACTGCAAGTGGTGCCCTCGGCATCCGATGAAGGACTGGGACGCCGGATGTTTCACCTCGCCGTGCGCACCAACGGCAAACCCTGGAACATGATTGACGCGCTGGCCGATGTGGCCGCAATGATCGATGCGGTCGTTCCCTCTCGATACCTGAAAGCCGAGGAGATTGTGGGCGCCGAGGACCTGACGACCTCGAGGATCAGGATCCCGGATCTCAAGCATCCCTTCATCATCGATCCGGAAGAAGCGATCGGCATGAGCGCCGCCCGGCCGCTGCAAGCCGACCTGCCGCTGCGTCCCGCGTTTCTCAAGAAGCCGTTCCTGGTTAAGAAAGGCGATCGGGTGATGATCGAGGCGCGGCGCGGCGGTCTGTCGATTCAGGCCTCGGGCGTCACCAAGTCGAGCGGGCAGGTAGGGCAGTTCATCATGGTGGCTAACCTGGACTCGGGCAGGGAACTGAGGGCCAAAGTCGTGGTGCCGGGCCTGGTCCAGGTGGAATTTTAGCGCGGACGTCATGCGTCAACATCGCCACTATCTGCTCTGTCTGGCCGTTCTCCCGCTCCTGTTGCAGGGATGTACGAGCGCTCCGGCCGTGTCGAGCAAGATCGTCGTGCCCCCCTTGCCGCCGCCCAAGACGATCGGGTCGCTCTGGCAGGAAGAGAACGGACGGGCCTATTTGTACGAAGACCTGCGCGCCATGCGCATGGGCGATGTGCTCACGATCAAGATCGTGGAAAAACACAAGGGATCGAAGTCGGCCGATACGGCGGCGCAACGCGAGTCGACGATTGAAAACAGCCTGGCGGGATCCGGGATGGGCTACCTCGGGATACCGGGTTTGCGGATCAGCGATGAAGCGCGGCGCGGATTCGGGATTGATGCGAGCTCGAAAAATAAGTTCGGCGGCAAAGGCGCTACCAGCCGCGAAGGCACCTTGACCGGCACGATATCCGTCATTGTGACCGAAGTGCTGCCCAACGGAGATCTCCGGATCGAAGGACGGCGGGATGTCACGGTGAACAGCGAAAAACAGCTGATGACCATTGCGGGCATCGTCCGGCGCGTGGACGTGGATACGAAAAACACCGTCCTGTCCTCCGCGATCGCGGACGCCAAGATCGAGTACTCGGGGTTGGGGGTTCTCGACGATGTGCAACGGCCCGGGTGGCTCGTCCGCATTCTTGACTGGGTGTATCCATTCTGATCGGAGGAAGGCCATGCTGACTCTCACGAAACGGCAACCGGCAATGAAAGTGTATCTCTGGCGGACCCCATCTCCGTTGAGCGCCCGCACCCTCGAGATGATGGTCATGAGCGGCGTCGTGCGCCGGGCCGATCTGAATCCTCCCCTGGTCCCTTATGGGATGGGGACTCAGGCGCCGGAGAATCGTCATGGCGCCTCGCCGCAGGAATCGGCGTCGGAGCAAGGGTGGCTGTCACGCATGATCCTCGGCCGAAAGCCGCATGGTCCCATGGCCGACAGACCGTAACCGATAGCTGAAAGGCCGTATGACGACACGCGCTTCGCGATATGTGCTTTGGGTAGTCCTCGCCAGTCTCCTGGTCGCCCCCCTGTCTGCCGACGCCGTGCGCATCAAGGATATCGGCGTGATTGAGGGTGTCCGGGAAAACCAGCTGATCGGCTATGGGCTGGTCGTGGGACTGGATCGGACCGGCGACATGGTGATCGGCGGACAGTTCACCATTCAAGCCATGATGTCCATGTTGAATAAAATGGGCGTGAATCTCGTCATCGACCCGATTCAGTTGCTGACCAGAAACATTGCCTCGGTCATGGTGACGGCCAAGCTGCCGCCCTTCGCCAAGCCGGGCATGACGCTCGACGCCGTCGTGTCCTCCATGGCGAATGCGAAAAGTCTGCAAGGCGGGACCTTGCTGCTGACCCCGCTGAAAGCGGCCAATCAACAAGTGTTCGCCGTGGCCCAAGGGCCGGTGTCCATCGGGGGATTTCTTGGCGGAACCGGCGGGGCCGGAGGCGCCACAGTTTCAAAAAACCATCAGGCCGCCGGCGTCGTCCCCGGCGGCGCGATCATCGAGAAAGAGCTCGTCGTCAACATTGACGCCTGGGAAACCGTCTCAGTACTGCTGCGACAGCCCGATTTCACCACGGCCATCCGCACCGCCGAAGCGATCGACGGGGTGTTCGGCAAAGGCAGTTCCGTGGCGGTGAATGCGGGATTCGTGAAAGCCACCATCCCGTCGGAGTTCCAGGGCCGCGTCGTCCAATACATCGCCTCGATCGAAGGATTGGATGTCACGGTGGATGCCGCCGCCAAAGTGGTGGTGAACGAGCGCACCGGCACCGTCGTCCTGGGTGAACATGTGCGGATATCAACCTGTGCGATCTCTCATGGAAATCTCACGATTTCCGTGAAGAACACGCTGAACGTGTCGCAACCCGCCGCGCCCCTAATCGGCTCGTCAGCCGGCCAGACGGTGGTCACGCCTGACGTCCAGACGGAAGTGAAGGAACAGGAGTCACGTCTGGTCGTGGTCGATGAAACGGTGACGTTAGGAGAGGTCGTGCGGGCGCTGAATGCCGTGGGCGTCACGCCCAGGGATCTGGTCGCCATCCTTTCAGCGCTCCGGTCCGCGGGTGCCCTTCAAGCTAACCTTGAAATTATATAGAGAAGATATGGAACTAACAAATACATATGACGCTCATTCACTCACTCAGCAGCCGTTATCACTATTACATGGTGCCCCCCGTGGGACGCCCCCGGACATCACTGTGTCAAAAGATCCTTCTGATGCGAAGCGACGTCTCGTGGAGGCCGGACAGCAATTTGAGGCCTACTTCATTTCCCATTTGATGAAAGTCATGCGGGAGACGGTTCCGAAAGGCGTCATCGCGAACAAGCAGGGGGCTTATTTTGAATCGTTCTACGATCAGGAGATCGGGTTGCGGGCGGCGCAATCCGGAGGCATCGGGATTGCCGACATGGTCGAAACGTACGTCCAAAAAAATTATTCTCTCCCGCCTGCCAAGCCCTCAAGTTCCTCCCGTTGAGTACCGATACGGTACTCGACAGGGTGAACGCCGCCTGGAGCCCTGGGGCGGCGCGTGACGACTGAACGGCCAGCAGAAGGAGTCAGGACGATGCAGATATCAGGTCAAGGGAAAGCAGATCATCTGGCAAAGCTGCTTCTCGGAGTGCAGGAAGCCGATGGTCCCGGTGGCAAGCCGTCCGCCAAAAAAGAGGCAGCCAAAGATCGGGTCCATATTTCCGAACAGGCGAAAGAACTGCAGCGCATCCAGACTCTCGCCCAGGAGCCGCATCAGGCGCGCACCGAGCGCATCGACCGCATCCGGCACGCCATGGAGAATGATACCTACACGGTGAGCGGACGCCAGGTAGGAGATGCCATTCTCAAAGAGGTTCTGACCGACGCCGTCGTATAAGCCCGTTCCTGGCTCCTTTGGTGATGCGTGCTGGGATAGCGGGATCGGGTTTGACGCACGATCACAAGGAGTCTGTATGCCCTCTGCCACGCTTTCGCCCGCGACCGCTCCACTGCGCCAGGTATTGATCGAGGAAGAAGCCGCGTGCCGATCGCTGCTGGACACCGTGGCGGAGGAGCGAGCGGCCATTCGTACACTGGCCATCACCGAGTTTCATGGCATCAATTGTCGGCGGCTCGCCCTCCTGGAGTCCCTGGAAAGGCTGGGTGAGGAACGCGAGCGTCAGGTCAGGGACCTGGCGGCCCAGCAGGGCCTTCGGACCGTTTCTTCCCTTCCCGAGCTGCTCGGCCGCCTGACAGCGCCCGCCGCCGGCGACCTGCACGCGCATTACCACACCCTGATGTCTACCGCGAAGACGGTGCGGGATGAAATCAGGCAGAACGTCGTGCTGATTGAATCTATCCGGGGCGTGGTCGACAAGGCGCTGTCTGCGGGATCCACCATCGTGCCGGGCCAGGACCTCTACAGCCAGGACGGACAGTCGTCGAGGGTTTCGCCACTCAACGTCCTGATTCACCAGCGGGGATAAAGATGATCGGCTTGACGTCCTTGTTCGACATTGCCCGGAGCGCGCTCACGACCTCGCAGCAAGCCTTGGCGGTCACGGGCCACAATGTGGCCAATGTCAACACCCCGGGATATTCGAGACAGGAAGCGGTGTTGTCCGAGCGGCCTCCGGTGTATGGACAGCCCGGGATGGCCGGCACCGGCGTGCAGGTGACGTCGATTCGCCGGTACACCGACCAGTTCATCAACCGGCAACTCACGGCGACCCAGCAGAACCTGGGGCGTCTAGCGGTGTCGCGCGAGGAACTGTTCAGGCTTCAAAATCTCTTCGGCGACAGCAATAACCAGGGCATTTCGGCCAGATTGAACGACTTTTTCCAAGGCTTACAGGATGTCTCGACCAATCCCGGAGAATTGACGGCCCGGTCGGTGCTGTTGGCCAATGCCCGACAGCTGGCCGGCAGCATCAACCAGGTGGCCACCGATTTGACGACCGCCAGCGAATCGCTCAACTTCCAGGTCGCGCAGACCGTAACCGAAATCAACAGCCTCTCCAACCAGGTGGCTGCATTGAACAGCAAGATCGTCACGGCCGAAGTCAGCGGCCAGAACGCCAACGACTTGCGCGATCAGCGCGAGCAGGTGCTGAACGAGTTGGCGAACCGGATCGACATCACCGCGGTGGAGTCGGGCAC